>JBDIAR010000096.1:0-13376 GCA_039812545.1 Dermatophilaceae bacterium
TCGCCGTCGAACACGCCCCCGGTGTTGCCGACCTCATGTTCGGTGCGCAGGTCCTTGACCATCTGGTAGGGGTGCAGCACATAGGAGCGCATCTGGTCGCCCCAGCTGGCCTTGATGTCGCCGGCCATCTCCTTCTTCGCCGCGTCCTCCTCGGCCTTGCGCAGCAGCAGCAGCCGGGACTGCAAGACGCGGTATGCCGCCGCCCGGTTCTGGATCTGGCTCTTCTCGTTCTGCATCGAGACGACGATGCCGGTGGGGATATGGGTCATCCGCACGGCCGAGTCGGTGGTGTTGACGCTCTGACCGCCGGGGCCGCTGGAGCGGAACACGTCGATTTTCAGTTCGTTCTCCGGGATCTCCACCGAGTCGGTGGACTCGATGAGCGGGATGACCTCGACCGCGGCGAAGCTGGTCTGACGCCGGCCCTGGTTGTCGAACGGGCTGATCCGCACGAGCCGGTGCGTGCCGGCTTCCACGCTGAGATTGCCGAACGCATACGGGACCTTGACCTCGAAGGTGGCGCTCTTCAGGCCGGCCTCCTCGGCATACGAGGTGTCGAGCACAGCGGTGGGGTACCCGTGTCGCTCGGCCCAGCGCAGGTACATCCGCAGCAGCATCTCGGCGAAGTCGGCGGCGTCGACCCCGCCCGCGCCGGAACGGATCGTGACGACGGCCTCGCGGGCGTCGTACTCGCCGTTGAGCAGGGTGCGGACCTCCAGGTCGCGCAGGTCCTTACGGATGCCGGTGAGTTCGCGTTCGGCCTCGGCCATCGTGTCGGCGTCGTCCTCCTCGCGGGCCATCTCGACCAGGACCTCGAGGTCTTCGACCCGCTGGTCCATGGAGGTGACGCGCTCGAGTTCGGCGTTGGCGCGGGACAGGCTGGAGGTGACCTGTTGGGCGTGTTCCTGGTCGTCCCACAGGTCGGGGGCGCTGGCCTGCTGCTCGAGGTCGGCGATCTGGGCTTTCAGGGCGTCGAGATTGGTCACCTCGCGCACCGACTCCATGGTCGCGCGCAGGTCCTTGAGTTCGTGTTGCCAGTCGATCGCCACGAAGGGACAGCCTACGGCAGGGGCGTGCGGGACCCGCCCGATCAGGCCCGGGTCAGGCGGCGATCGGCAGGCGGGCCTGCCGCCAAGCCGCGAATCCGCCGACGACCGTGACGATTTCGGCTCCGGGGACGGCCTCGTTGAGCAGCTGCGTTGCGGCGGTCGTCGCGTGGTCGTCGCCGAGAATGACGATCCGGCGGACCGAGCCGTATGCCGGTGCCGCCGACGTGAACTGCGCAGGGGTGAGCGGGGCGAGCGAGGGGTGAACCCGGCCGTCGGCTTCGCGTTCGGTCTGGCTGCGGGCGTCGACGATGACCGCGCGCCGGTACATCGCGTACTGGTAGGCCAGCCGTGCCGAGATTCCGGGGGTGGCAGGCGTGGCGGGCGTGCCGGGCGTGGTAGCCGGGAGGTCGGCGGCGGACGGGGGGTCGGCGGCGGGGCGCCGGGCGGCCGAGGTGAACAGATTGCCCTGCCAGGACAGGTGGGCGGCCTGGGCCACCAGGGCGTGGACGGCGGCGGACGTGAGCGGCTGGGTCCGGGTGAGGCTCATCGGTGGGTGCTCTCTCGCTGGCGCGGCCGGGCTGGCCGCTGGGTTGTCGGGGCTGGATCAGCGCGCGCGACAACACCGGCACATGACGCCCGCGGGCGAGAGCCCGGTGCGCATGGCGGTGGAGAGGGTGGTCACGACAGCAACGATGGCGGGCTCCTGTTCTCGTGTCGAGTTATGGCTCTCAAAATCTCGCGTTATGAGATCGTCGCCCGGTGTCGCCGAATCCCCGGGCCGTCCACCGACTCCCGTCGTCTCGGCATACGAAACTCCTGTCTTGAAATGCGGACACGGGGCATGCTGAGGGCATGGTGCAGTACACGCACGGCCACCATGCCTCCGTGCTCCAGTCGCACGCCACCCGGACCGCGACGGACTCGGCGGCCTATCTCCTGCCCCACCTGCGCGCCGGCCAGTGCGTGCTCGACGTCGGCTGCGGACCGGGAACGATCACCCTCGACCTGGCCACCCGGGTCGCGCCGGGGCGGGTCGTCGGGGTGGACTCGGCGGCCGTGGCGGTCGAGGCCGCGCGCGAGGGGGCCGCAGCGCCCGTCGGTCGGATCGGTGGCGACGTGAGCTTCGAGGTGGCCGATTGTCACGCGCTGCCGTTCGACGACGGGGAGTTCGACGTGGTGCACGCCCACCAGGTGTTGCAGCACCTCGCCGATCCGGTGGCCGCGCTGCGGGAGATGAGTCGGGTATGCCGTCCGGGCGGCCTGATCGCGGCGCGGGACGCCGATTACGCCGCGTTCTCGTGGTTCCCCGCCGTGGAGGGGCTGTCGCGCTGGCTGGCGGTGTACCGGGCGATCGCCCACGGCAACGGCGCCGAACCCGACGCCGGCCGACGACTGCGGAGTTGGGCGCGGGCCGCGGGCCTGGTCGACGTGCGACCCAGTGGGTCGGCGTGGGTGTATGCCGATCCGCCCTCGACCGCGTGGTGGGGGTCCATGTGGGCTCGGCGGGTGACGGAATCGGCATACGCCGAACAGGCCCTCACCCGGGGCCTGGCCGACGCCGCCGAACTCGCGCAGATCGCGCAGGCCTGGCGGGACTGGGCGGAGCATCCGGACGCCTGGTTCGCGGTACCGCACGGTGAACTGATCGCCTCCCCGGCACCCTGACACCTGCTTGGTCGCAGCCAACCAAACCCCTCCCGGCTGGAGGTATTACCGGCCGCCCTTAGCGCCCGGTATCACCTCCACCCGCGCAGAGCCGCAGCGCTAGAGGGGCAGGCCGAGTACCTCCGGCATCCCGTCGGGATAGAGCGGCACCACGCTGTGCGGCAGGTCGCACGGCCGCCACAGACCGAAATCCACGGCGGAGTCGAGCACCGGGTACTCCACATCGACCAGGAATCGCTGATCAAGGAACGCAGCGCGCAGGACGATGACGATCTCATGCCCGGGCTCGCCGGCGATGTCGAAGATGTTCTCCAGCACCGCGATCCGCGGGCCGACTTCGATCTGCGCGTCGAACTCCTCGCGCATCTCCCGGCGCAGCGCCTCGGCGGCGGTCTCCCCGAACTCGATCCCGCCGCCGGGCGGCCGATGAAAAATCGGGGTCCGATCCCAGCGGGTCTCGGCGACGAAGAGGGCGCCGGTTTGCGGGTGCGTGATGGCCGCGATGACGATGGCCCGCGGCCCACTGCGCATGCCCCGAATCTACGCCCACCCCTCCTGGTTGGAGGTAATCCCGGGCGCTCGTAGCGGCCGGGATTACCTCCAACGGCCGGCGGGGGGGGTCTGAGGGTCGGGGCGTGATCGAATCGACATGTGTCGGGCGCCGGCGTGCGGAACACCGGAGAGTTGTGGCAGGTTCAGTAGATGTGAGCTTCGTCGTGCCCGCCACCTCCGTGTCCGACGAGCAGCGGCGGGCCGGGCTGCGTCGGATGAAGACCCTCGCCCTGTCGCTGCTCGGCCTCGCCGCGGTGATCTACCTGCTGACCCTGCGGCTCGATCACAGCGGCGTGTGGGGCTATGTCAACACCGGGGCCGAGGCCGCGATGGTCGGCGCCATGGCCGACTGGTTCGCGGTCACGGCACTCTTCCGTCATCCGCTGGGACTGCCCATCCCGCATACGGCGATCGTGCCCACGAAAAAGGATGAGATCGCGGTCAACCTGCAGGACTTCTTCACAGAGAACTTCCTCACCGAACAGATCGCCCGCGAACGCCTGGCCGCGGCCGATGTGGGGCGGCGGCTGGGTACCTGGCTGACCGACGAACAGAACAGTCGTCGCGCGATGGCCGAATCGGTGCGGATGGGCCGCGCGGCGCTGACCCGGATCAAGGACCAGGACGTGCGCGGCTTCGCGGAGGATGTCGTGCTGCCCCGGCTGGTGAAGGAACCCGTCGCCGGGATCGCCGGCGACCTGCTCGACGGGATCGTCCACGACGGCGCTCATCACGGGCTGGTCGACCTGTTGCTCGGCGAGGTCCACGGCTGGCTCAAGCAGAACCCCGGCAAATTCGCGGCGATCGTCGAGGACCGGGCGCCGTGGTGGGCACCGCCCATCGTGAACGAGAAGGTCGTCAACTGGACCTACCAGCAGGCGCTGATCTGGGTGTCCGACGTCCGCGGCGACCCGAGCCACCCGACCCGGCGGGCCCTGGACGACCTGCTGCTGCGGATCGCCACCGACCTGCAGAGCGACCCCGACATCCAGGCCCGGGCCGAGGCGTTGAAGACCCGGCTGCTCACCCACCCGCAGATCGGCGAGACGTTCACCAGCCTGTGGCGCAGCCTGAAGACCAGCCTGCTGGCTTCGATGGACGACGAGAACTCGCAGCTGTGGACCCGCGGGCAACGCGCCTTCCAGGAACTCGGCGCGAACCTGCTGGCCGACGAGCAGCTGCGGGCCCGCGTGGACGCCACGCTCGGCGACATGGTGGCCTTCTTCGTCAATACCTACGGCCGGGAACTCTCCGACGTCATCAGCCACACCATTCAGCGCTGGGACGGCCAGGAGGCCGCCGAACGCATCGAACTCCACGTCGGCCGGGACCTGCAGTTCATCCGGATCAACGGCACCGTCGTCGGCGCCCTGGTCGGTCTGATCATCCACGCGGTCAGCCAGGTCTTGGCCTGACGCTCAGCCGGCACCACCGGCCCGACCGGTCCGTTCGGCCTGCGGTGGCCTGGGGTGGGCTGCGATGGCGCCGATCAGTTGGCCAACGGCGCGCTCGCGTGCGCGGCGACGGTGATGGTCACCGATTTGCCCAGCCAGTCCATGACGATTCCGCTCACCGGCAGGGCCACGGTTCCGGACAGCACCACATCGGCCGAACGACCATCGGGGGTACCGGTACCTCCGGCCAGGTGCCACGCCGTCACGCCGGACGGCCTGTCCCGACGCGCCAGATAGTTGTTGGCGGCGGTCCACACCGTCGCATCGCTGAGCGGCACGGTGTCCGTGACGCCCCCGTGGTAGACCACATTGGTGTCGACCGCGTCGGCCGCATCGAGGGCAGCGGCATCGGCGGCGTCGAGCAGCCGCACGCGCGCGAGCTGAGCACAGGTCAGGTCGATGCCACCGAGGATGAGTACCCCGACGATGACGAAGAGGAACACGATGAGCATCGAGATCTGACCGCGCTCGCGTTCAGCCCGCAGCGCCGCCCATCGAGCCCGAACCCCGGTCATTTCCGCCCCTTGAACCGGTCGAAGGTCCCCACTTGGGTGGAGGAGATCGTCACCGTCGCGGGCACATGTCCGATGAACAGATCCGGCACGAGCGGCAACGGCACGACGTAGGTGGTCGTCACCGTCACCGTGCCGTCGGGGGTGCCGCAGGCCGGCGAACAACTGATGTTCAGCGTCCCGCCCCGGTCGAACCCGAAGTCCCGCAACGCCAGATCCGCCGCGTACTCGGCCTTGCCACGGGCGTCCCCGGTCTGCGTCGCTGTCATGATCCGGGCGGCCTCGCGGCTGGCGTTGGTCACCGCGAACGACGCCGCCTGGATCCGCGCGACCGTGAACACCAAATAGACCAGCGGGACGATCAGCAGGATGCCGAGCATGATGAACTCGACGATCGCCCGACCCGCTTCCCGGTCCTCTTGCAGCATCGACCAACGTCGCCGTATGCCGTCCGCCAGTCGCGCTCTCACTGGCCCTCCTCGAAGGCGCGAGCCGACAACGTCATGGCGTCCGAGGGACCCAACAGGCCGATGACCGGCACCGGCGCGCGAACCGTGATCTCCACGACACGTACGCCGTCGACGACCCGTCGGGTCGCCGTGACGTTCCCGGCATAGCTCGCGTTGAGCTGCTCGGTGACCATGCTGCGCGTGCGCTGTGCCCCGAGTTCCGGGCTGGAGTTGGCGCGGGCCCCGTAGCGCGCCCCCTCGGCCGCGGCCTCGATCACCGCGTTGCGCACGTACAGCGCCATCGCCAGTTGGAGCACGGACATCGCCACGAAGACGACGAGGATCGACACCATGACGAACTCGGCGATGGCCGAGCCCGTCTCCCGGTCACGGGCACGCAGCGCAGCGAGCCGACGCTGCGCTGCGGGTGTCACGGGCCCTTTACCGCCTTCAGCGCATTGTCGAGCATGTCTTTCAGGGTGGGCCCGGCGAAGGCCCAGAGGGCGGTGACGATGCCGGCGGTCATCAAGGTGATCAGCACCCAGCCGGGCACGTCGCCGCGTTCGCGCTCCTCCTGGGTGACGGCGAGACGCCGGGTGAGCCACCGCTGGTGGGCGGCGATGCTGTGGACGAGATCCATCATGAGGGTGCTCCTTTTCGGGGGTGGATCGGTACTTCGGACGGGGTTTGGACGTCAGGTCTTGGCGGTCGGTTGCGGATACGGATGCGGCATCTGTCGCCTCACACGTTGATCTGGAACATGACCAGTCCGGGGAAGATGGCGAACAGGATGGTGACCGGCAGGACGAGGAAGACGACGGGGATCATCATCGAGATCTCCTTCTTGCCCCCCGCCTCCATGACCGCGCGACGGCCGGTCTCCCGGACGTCCTGGGCCTGGGCACGCAGGACCTCGGCCAGCGGCGTGCCGCGCTCGACGGCTACGACCATCCCGTCGACGAACCTCGACAGGCTGACCAGCCCGGTCCGATCCGCGAGCCCGGCCAGGGCGGCCGGTAGGTTGGCGCCGGCGCGGGCGTCGGCCAGGCACATCCGCAACTCGCGGGCGAGTTCCCCACGAGACAACCGGCATACCCGCTCCAGCGCCCCGGTGGCACCTTCGCCGGCCGCCACGGCGAGCGCCAGGAGTTCGGCGACGGTGGGGAACTCGGCAAGCATCTGGCGTTCGCGGGAGTCGGCCTGGGCGGTCAGGCGCTGGTCGCGTAGGACGACCCCGCCGACCACGCCGACGAAGACCAGGGCCACCACGGCGGCCGGCCCGGCACCCCTGGTCGCCATGAACAGGATCGCCAGACCGAGTCCGCCCGCTCCCCCGACGACTCCCCACACGACTTGTTCGGCGCGGAAGGCATCGACATCGGGCACCTGACCGGCCCGCAACAACCGTCGACGCACGGAGGCGCCGCCGCCGAGAATGCGTTCGAGCCAGCGGGCCGAGTCGGCCATCGCCGGGCCGAGAATCCGCCCGAGCGCCATGACGAACCCGGACTGCGGCGCGCGGCGCGCCAGCAGCGAGGAGGGCGGCATGGCGTCGCGCAGGTAGGGGCCCATCCGTTCATCGAGCCCCGGCTGGCGGTTGACCGGCAGCCGCATCAGCACGAGCGTGAGACCGCACGCGAAGAGCAGTCCGGCCAGTGCTCCGGCCAGCGAGAGATCACCCCAGATCTTGGCCGTCATCGCAGCACCCGCTGATCCTCGGGGAGGCGACCGATCCGGATCATCAACCGATAGGCGACGATGCTGACGCCCGCGCCGATGAGCAGGACGAGCGTGCCGGCCGGGGTCGAGTATGCCGACAGGGACTCTCCGCGGGTGGCCAGCATCGCGAGCACCACCCAGGGGGCACCGCAGGCCAGTCGGGCGGCGTTGACGGTCCAGCTCTGCCGGGTTTCGAGTTCGGCGCGGGTCTGGGAGTCTTCCCGAAGGAATGACGACAAGGTTCGCAGCAGCTTGCCGAGGTCCGAACCACCGACCTCGCGGGCGATCCGCAGCGACTCCACCAGCCGGTCCCCGACCGGGTCGGCCAATCGGTCCTTGAGCCGGTCGAGGCAGTCGTGGAAGCGGCCGGTCGTGCGGTAGTCCTCGGCGAAGGCCCCGAATGCCGGGCGCAATTCCTCGGGTCCTCGGATCGCGAGTTGGGACAGCGCCTCGGGCAGTGCCAGACCGGCCCGCACGGCGGAGGCGACATTGTCGACGGCGTCGGGCCACAGGTCGCGCAACACCCCGCGCCGCCTGCGGGCCCGGGACTGAACGACGGCGAACGGGAGCCAGGCGGCGATGGCGGCGAAGCACAGCGACACGGTGAAGACCTGGGTGAGCGCGAAGAACATCACCAGCACGATGAACCCCGCGGCGATCGAGGCGGTGACCAGATGGTTCGGCGTGATGGAGTCGTACCCGGCCTGTTTGAGCAGGTCGGAGGCCCGGTCCTTCAGGCTCGGCCCCTTGACGACCGCCTCGCGCGGGTCGGTCGCCGGCCACATCGACCACCAGATGCAGTAGACCCCGGCGCCGAGCAGCAGCCCGATGGCCAGGGCGCTCACCGGTCTGCCGTCCTCATTCGGGGGCCTCCTGCTTGAGGAGCTCGGTCAGGTCGTACCCGGCCCGCTCGAAGCGTTCCGGGTGCGGCGGGAACCCGTCGGCGCGCCGCAGCAACCCGCCGCGACGCTTGAAGATCTCCGCGGTCTCGATGACATCGCCCTCAGCCCGGCCGGGCACCGCGATGATCTCCCGGACCCGACGCTGACCGTCCAGTTCCAAGGCGGTGTGCACGACGATGTCGACGCTGGCTGCCACGGTCGGGACGACGAACTTGGAGCTGACGTTCTCCCCCGCCAGCAGCGGCAGGGTGCACATCTTGGTGATCGCCTCGCGGGCGCTGTTGGCGTGCAGCGAACACATGCCGGGTAGACCGGAGTTCAACGCGATGAGCAGGTCCAGGCTCTCGGCCTGACGCACCTCGCCGACGATGATCCGCGAGGGCCGCATCCGCAGCGCCTCCTTGACCAGGCGGCGCAACGGGACCTCCCCGGTGCCCTCCAGGCTCGGCTGACGGCACTGCATACTGGCCACGTCCCGCAACGGGATCCGCAGCTCGAAAACCTCCTCGCAGGTGATCACCCGCTCGCGGGGCGGGATCGCCGCAGCCAGGCAGTTGAGCATCGTCGTCTTGCCGGCCTGGGTGCCGCCGGCGACGAGGATGTTCAACCCGGACGCGACAGCGGCGGCGAGGAAGGCGGCCGACTGGCGGGTCAGCGTCCCGAGGGCGACGAGGTCGTCGAGGTGGTCGGCCTTGACGACGAACTTGCGGATGTTGACGTTCCAGTGCTCGCGGGTGATGTCGGGGATGACCACGTGCAACCGGCTGCCGTCGCTCAGCGTGGCGTCGACGAACGGGGAACTCAGGTCGACCCGCCGCCCGGACGACTTGAGCATCCGCTCGACGAGGTCGCGCACCTCGTCCGGCTGCAAGATCGTGGTGGTCAGCTCGGAGCGGCCGCCGCGGGCGATGAAGACCTTGCTCGGCTCGTTGATCCAGATCTCTTCGACCTGTGGGTCGTCGAAGTAGGGCTGCAGCGGGCCGTACCCGCCGACGACGTCCATGATCGACTTGACGGCCTCGTCGAGGTCCGGCAGCGTCGGCAGACCGCCTTGCAGCGAGCGCGATTCGTAGTCGTCGACGGCGTCGCGTACCAACCGGTCCAGGTCACGGCGATCGCGCGTGGGATCGATGCCCGAGCGTCGGATCAGCTCGCGCACTTCCTCGCGGATCTGCGTCATCGCGTCGACAGACACGCCTCGTCCCCCTACCCCCCGGATAAACCCGCCGCCGCGTGCGACGGGTGTCGATGCCATCGCAGAGCCGACAGCTTCGATGCCAAACGACGGTAACACTTTGGATAACTTCGCGGGCTTTGGCAAGTCGAACTATTCCGCTGTGGACAAACTCACGCCAACGGAACACGACCAAACCCACCAAGACCGACAAAAGACGCTCAAGCCGCATACCGCCCTAAAACGGGCCAGAAGCCCCCGCAACCCAGAACGGCTGCCCTGACAATTTCGCCCGATCGGGCGATTTCCGGGTCCGATCCGGCCGGGCGCCCTGACAATTTCGCCCAATCGGGCGATTTCCGGGGTCCGGGCGGGGCCGGGCGAGGCGATACCGGCGTCAGTACACCAGCACCGCAACCGTGCGCGCCGGGATCGTCAGGACGCCCGCCGACTCATCCCAGGTGGTCCGCCGAACGACCGGATCCAGACCCGTCTCGTGAACCCGCGCCAGCCGCAGCCCCACCCCGGCCAACGAGGGCACCCGCTGCTCCTGCCGCGCGGGAGTCGCGTTGAACACCACGAGCACACCGTCCAGGTCGGGGTCGACGTCCTGACCGATCCGGTCGTCGATGTGCATGACGATGACCCCGCCGATCGCGTCGGGCGTCCCGGACACCGGGAACTGGACCTTCGCGCAGATCAGGTCGGCGCTGCCGAGCCGGAACAGCCGGGTCGAATACCGCAGCCGCAACAGGTCCCGGGCCATCGCCGCCGCCGCGACGCCGTCCTCCGGGAAGGGGCGCAGCCGCGGATCGGCGAGCAGCGGACGGTGGTACTCCCAACGACCGCCGTTCTCCGGCCGGGGCGGCAGCCCGCGCCCGAACCCGTTGTCGCACACCGTCCAGTCCAGCCGGTTGAACCAGTCCCCGCTGTCGTAGCTGTTGCAGTCCAGACTCTTGCTGCGCAGCAGGTCGGCGCCGGCATGCCACATGACCGGGGTCTGCGCGAGCGTGGCGAACGCGAGCGCGACCGCGTTCATCCGCACCCGGTCGGGCATGGCGACCTGTCGGGCCAGTTTCAGCGCCATCGCGTCGAACAGGGTCTCGTTGTCGTGGGCGTCGACATACGTGAGGACCTCGTCGGGCTGGCTCGCGTATGCCGCGGGGACAGATCCGTACCGCACGTCGGCGCCGCTCACCTCACGTCCCGAGGCACTGCGGAACCGGTATGCCGTGAGGTTGCCGGCCAGCCCGAGCATCACCAGGTCGCTGTCGCCGGCCAGCCGCCACCAGGCGTCGTCGTTGACCGTAGCGTCGTTGGGTTCGGTGCCCAGACCCGTCCCGAGCCCCTGCCGGCGCGGGTCACCGTCGGCATACCCGCCGCCGCGCACCGCGTCCCGCAACCGGTCGGAGAAGGTCGCGATCGAGGTGCCCGCCAGCGAACCCTGCCGGGCCTGGTCGAAGAGTGCGTCCCCGGCGACCTCACCGAAGCTCCAACCCTCGCCGTAGAGGTGGATGCTCGCGCCGTCCACGCCGTCCGACTCCAGGGTGAGCGCGTCCAGCGCGGCGC
This sequence comes from Dermatophilaceae bacterium, assembly GCA_039812545.1. Taxonomy (GTDB): domain Bacteria; phylum Actinomycetota; class Actinomycetes; order Actinomycetales; family Dermatophilaceae; genus JBDIAR01. Next base: position 11,046 of record JBDIAR010000096.1, read on the forward strand.
GCACCGCCGCCATCTGCTGGGTCGAGTGGAACCCCATCAGATCGAACCGGAATCCGTCGACGTGGTACAGCCGCGCCCAGGACACCACGGCGTCGACCATGAGCTTGCCGGCCATGATCCGTTCGGTCGCGACATTGGCTCCGGCGGCGCTGCGGTGGATCGCCCCGTCTTGGTCGAGCCGGTGGTAGTACCCGGGCACGATCCGGTCGAGGATCGACTGGCGGTCCTGTCCACCGGTGTGAGTGTGGTTGAACACCTGGTCCATGACGACGCGCAACCCCGCGCCGTGGAGCGCGCCGACCATCTCGCGCACTTCGGCGATCCGCGAACCTCCTTCTGCCGCTTCGTTGCTCGATGCGTAGCTGCCCTCGGGGGCGAGCCAGTGCACCGGGTCGTATCCCCAGTTGTACGCATCCCGACCCGCCACCTCGACGACTCGCGCCTGCTGCTCCTCACCGTCGGGCGGCATACCGGACAGGTCGCCGGGGGTATGCCAGGTCGTGCGGTCCTCGTCGACGGAGCCGAAATCGAAGCAGGGCAACAACTGCACCGCCGTCATCCCGGCCTCGGCCAACGACCGGAGGTGGCGCATCCCCTGACCGTCCTGGGTGAACGCCAAGTAGGTGCCGCGCAATTCGTCCGGGACGAGTTCGTCGCTCGCCGAGAAGTCCCGGATGTGCAACTCGTATGCCGATGCGTCGACGAACCGGTCCAGCGGCGGCGAGGGATTGCGCAGCCACGGCGTCGGCCGCCACCGCGGATCCCTCGGGTCGACGATGACGGAGTGGGTCCCGTTCAGGGTCAACGCAATCGAGTAGGGATCGGTGACCCGGTTGGTTTCGAACCGACCGGTCTGCGGCGCGTACACGCGGACCTCGTAGAGGTACCGCGAGTCGATGGCCGCGCTCGTCAGGTCGGCCTCCCACACCCCGGAGTCGGCGCGACTCATCGGAACGCGGGTCTCCCGCCCCGGTAGTGGCTCCTCCGGGGCCGGCGGCCACACCAACGCGATCACCGACAACGCGGTCGGAGCCCAAACCCGCAGTGCCACACCGCTGGAGCGCACGACCGGCCCGAGATCGACGGAGCGGGCCCGCGTCCCGTACACATCGTCCAGCAGCAGACAGGTCTGTACGCCGGTGGCATACCGGTCGCGGGCGGACAGCGCCAGAGAGCATCGGATGAGTTCGTCGAGATGCTGCAGCAGATCCGGCCCGGGCGCGAAGGTCAGGTGGCCGGCCAGTTGGCGGTGGACCTCGATGAGGTCGGCGGATGCCGGTCCGGTGTAGGTGAGTGCGCCACTTCGGCCGCCGACGACGGTCGTCCCCTCGATGTGTTGTTCGCCGGTGTCGGACCAGTGGAGTTGCCAATCGAGTTCGCCCGCACCGTCGCGCCACTGCTCGGGCAGCACCCATCGCGGCAGACAGATGACCGAGGGCGTGACCCATAAGGCGCTGGCCGGTTGGGCGACCCGCGCCCACGCCGGACTGCTGGATTCGGTCGCCATGGCTGGCTCCTCGGCTCGGGTCCGGGCACGCCCACGGCAGGCGGTCCCCCGGGTGCCGTGGGCGTCGATTCCCTGATTCCTCAACGGTACTGCCTGCGTCACCGGCTCGGGCAGGCAGAAGGTCCCCCGGGGCCGTTGAGGTCCGCGTCACTACCTCTCCCCCGGCGGCGCCGCCGACGGGGCCCGCCGGCTCGACCGCCAAGGCGGTCAGCGGGGCAGGTGGGTGGGGACGGACCGTCGGGGTCCGTGCCGCGGGGCGGTCAGGCCACCGAGTTCGGCGAGTCGTTGGACCCGATAACGATGCCCGGCATACGGGGCAAGGACCTCGGCAAGGGCGCCGTCGTCCAGGCGGCGCCCGACGAGCGCCCAGCCCAGGTTCTTGGCCAGGTGGTAGTCGCCGAAACTCGGCGAGTTCGGATCGCCCAGGGCCCGCTGCGCCACCTCCGCGGCCGTCCACACCCCGATGCCGGGGACCGCGCACAACCTGGCCGACGCGCTCTGATGGGTCAGCGTCGCGCACTCCTCCAGTCGCCCGGCCACCCGCATCGCCCGCATCACGGTGTCGGAGCGCGCGGCGTCGACCCCCGCTCGCAGCCACTCCCAACTGGGGATGGCCGCCCACGCCCGCGCGGTCGGCGGCACGGTGAGGCCGGCCGGGACCGGGCCCGGCGCGGGACTGCCGAAGCGTCGCGCGAGGCGCCGGTATCCGGCGAATGCCTCTGCGCCCGTGACCTTCTGGGCGATCACGGTCGGGACGAGGATGTCGACGACGCACCGCGACCGCGGCACCCGCCAGCCCGGGAAGGCGCGCTTCAGCCGGGCCA
>JBDIAR010000097.1:0-13307 GCA_039812545.1 Dermatophilaceae bacterium
ACGGCGGCGAGCGCGATCCCGAGATCGCTCGCGGGCGCGGCCAGCATCCGAGCCAACCGCGGGTCCTCGACGACGACGGTCGGCGCCCAACGGTGCGAGGTCATCGGCCGCCGGAGCCGGACGGCTCGTCGGATTCGGTGAGCCAGTGGCCGGTGTCGTCCACCTGGTCCGGCGCCAGGACGGGCGCCAGCAGCGGCGCCGGTTCGCCGCTGCGGTGATGCCGAGCCGACCGGAAGGTCCACAGCTTGTTGGCGATGAAGTTGACCGGGGTGGTCAGCACGATCGTGATGAGTTGCGCCCAGTAGAACCGGGAGCGCAGCCCGACGGATTCGGTGAACCAGCCGTCGCGCAGGTAGAACATCGAATCTGGATGGGTGAGCGTGCTGATGATGAGCAGGCCGGCCCCGGCCGCCGCGCTGCCGACGATGAGGAACGGGACGAACTCGCGCAGCCATGGTGCGTGGGTGGCGCTACGGAACGTCCAGCTCCGGTTGAGTTGGAAGTTCCACAGGTTGGCGACCAGGAAGGACCCGATCCAGACCAGGTGCAGATAACGGAAACTCTTGGTGGTGAACGGGATCGGGAAGAGTACCTCGCGGGCCTGCGACGTCCCGCCGTGCAGCTTGTGCGCCATGATCGCCACCGCCATGTTGACCACGACGCCCGACCCGCCGACCAGCCCGAACTTCACGAACTGGCGCAGGCTGCGACGGTGCCGATGGTATGCCGCTCGCGCGGGCCGGTCCTTCGGCTCATCGGCGCGGTCAATCACCGGGCGAGCCTAGCCGATACGCCAGCTCGGACCCGTTGGCCCGACCCTCGTCCGCGGCTCCGTTCGCGCGCCCGGCCTCCGAGACGAAGAGTGCGAAGACGGCGGGCCGGGCCTGGATCAGGTCCAATCGGCCGCCGACCGATTCGGCGAGGTCGCGGGCTAGCGCGAGTCCGAGACCGGTGCCGCCGCGTCCGCCGCTGACCGAGCGTTCGAAGATCCGCGGCGCCAGCGACGGATCCACCCCGACCCCCTGATCGGTGACCTCGATGACCACCGACGGGCCGCTGCGCCGGACCTGCAACTCCACGGTGCCCCGGCCGTGCCGCAGCGAGTTCTCCAAGAGTGTGCTGAGGATCTGGGCCAGCGCCACCGGGGTGGCCCGCACGTGCAACCCCCGTTCGCCGTAGACCCGGACGCTGCGGCGGGCCTGCTCGAAGGCCGGTTGCCATTCGCGTTGCAGGCCGGCGATCACCGAGTCGGCCGAGACCGTCGGCAGGGGTTCGTCGGCGGCGCGCCGGGCCCGGCCGAGCAGTTCGTCGACCACCCGGGTCAACCGTTCGACTTGGGAGATCGCGATGCCGGCCTCCTCGCGAATCGCGTCGACGTCCTCGCTCATCGAGATCTCCTCCAGGCGCATCAACAGCGCGGTGAGCGGGGTCCGCAACTGGTGCGAGGCGTTGGCCGCGAAGTCCCGTTCGGCCGCGAGCGAGGTGGAGACCTGCCGCGAACTGCGGGCCAGCACGGAGGACACCCGGTCGACCTCGGGTATGCCGGAACTCATCGCCTGGACACGCGAACTGCCCTCGCCGAGCGCCTCCGCGGACTCGGCCAGTTCGGCCATCGGCGCTCCGAGCCGCCGCGCGGACCGCAACGCGACGACATACCCGACGGCCATGCCGATCAGCGACAACACCAAGAGCAGGACGATGACCCGCAGCAGCAACTGCGTCGGCGACCCCGAACCGGCCGGCCATCGGGTCCCCGAGTCGCGATCTCGGTAGGCCAGCCAGGTCAACGCGCCGATCGACACCGACATCGAGAGCATGGCGAGCCCGACGGCCAACAGGGTCGAGCGGACGATCTGTCGCCGCATCCGGGGTCAGCCTCGCTCGCCGGGACCGCGCTCCGCGGGTTGCGGCCGTTCGTACCGGAATCCGACGCCGCGAACCGTGACGATGATGCGCGGCTGGCCGGGGTCGTCACCCAGCTTGCGGCGCAGGACCGACACGTGGGTGTCCAGGGTCTTGGTCGACTGGTACCAGGACGTCTCCCACACTTCGCGCATCAACTGTTCGCGCGAGACGACCTTGCCCTCGTCCCGGACCAGGACCGCGAGCAACTCGAACTCCTTGGCGGTCAGTTGCAGTTCCTCGCCGTCCGACCAGGCCCGGCGACCGTCGACGTCGACCCGGATGCCCTCGGACACCGGCTGTGGGACGTCGGTCGGGTTGCGGCGCAGCAGCGCCCGGACCCGGGCGAGCAGCTCGGCGAGCCGGAACGGCTTGGTCACGTAGTCGTCGGCCCCTGCATCCAGGCCGACCACCGTGTCGACCTCGTCGGCGCGCGCCGTCAGGATGAGGACCGGGATGGCGCGTCCGGCGGCACGCAACCGGCGGCATACCTCCAAGCCGTCCAACAGCGGCAACCCGACGTCCAAGATGACCAGGTCGGGGCCCTCCAACGCCCCGGCCAGAGCGGACTCGCCGTCCGCTCGGACGTCCACCTCGTATCCCTCGCGCAACAGGGCGCGGGCCAGTGGCTCGGAAATGGCCGAGTCGTCTTCGGCGAGGACCACCCGAGGCATGTCCGCATCCTTCCTGACGTCCTCCTGACGTCCCGGAAAGGGGCGCTACCGGCATCTTAGGAGCGTCGGGGCCTCACCCGCTCGGGATAGCGGTGCGGCCCACCGCCGCTCACCGGTCGTAAAGGTCCACCGGACTACTGGCCGGGCCAGCGCGGCGCCCGCTTCTCCGCGAACGCGGCGACCCCCTCGCGCCGGTCGCCGGAGAACGCCGTCGCGCGCCAGCAGCCGTCCTCGACGTCCAGCCCGGCCTCGACACGACCTTGCTGGCGGGGTTTGCGGGCAGGCTGGCGTGCTCCTGCATTCCGTAATACGATTTGGTGATGGAGACGATCAATGGCCATCCCGTCACCGACGAGCAGATCCAGGCTTGGGCGGACGAGGCGGAAGCGGGGTACGACATCGAGGTGCTCCGCAGGCGAGGACGAAAGCCCCTTGGTGATGGGCCTGCCCGGGTGGTCCCTGTCCGTCTCGACGACACCCTGCTCAACGCCCTCGACGAACGAGCGGAGCACGATCGCGTGACCAGGTCAGAACTGATCCGCGCCGCCTTGCGGGCCTATGTGGCGTGAAGGTCAATCTCTCCGCCCGTAAGCACGGCATCGCAGACGAGGACATCCTTCACGCCGCCTGCAGCCGGGACGACTGGTCAACCGGGACTACTGGCCGGGCCAGCGCGGCGCCCGCTTCTCCGCGAACGCGGCGACCCCCTCGCGCCGGTCGCCGGAGAACGCCGTCGCGCGCCAGCAGCCGTCCTCGACGTCCAGCCCGGTGTGGATGTCCACCTCGGCGCCCCGGCGCAGGGCCGTCTTGGCGTTGCGCAGACCGACCGGGGAGTTCTTCGCGATGCCGAGCGCGAGTTCGAGCGCGGCCTCGCGGGCCTGGCCGGCGTCGACACACCGGTCCACCGCCCCGAACGCCAAAGCCTGCGCGGCGCTCAACCGGCGTGCGGTGTAGATCAGGTCGGCGGCCTTGGCCGGGCCGACGCGCCGAACCAGCGTCTGCGTGCCGCCGCCGCCGGGGATGACGCCAACGGAGACCTCCGGCAGGCCGAACACCGCGTCCGCGCCGGCCACGATGAGATCGCAGGCCAACGCCAACTCGAACCCGCCGCCGAGGGCGAACCCGTCGACCGCGGCGACGGCCGGCATCGGCAGGTCGAGGATGCCGGTGTATGCCCGTCGCGCCACGGGCCGCTGAGCCATCAGCTGGGCATCGGTGAACCCGTTGCGTTCCTTGAGGTCGGCGCCGACGCAGAACGACTTCGGGTGGCTCGAGGTGAGCAGCACGCAGCGGGCCAGCGGGTCGGCGGCGACGTCCCGCGCGGTGTCACCGAGCGCGACCGCCATCGCACTGGAGACGGCGTTCAGGGCGCTCGGGCGGTCCAGGACGATCTCGACGACCAGTCCGTCTGCGTGGCGGATCACCGTGACGAGCGGGTCCGGGGTGGGGGTCTCCTGCGCCATGACGGCCTCCTCGCGATCTGCCGGGCCGATCCTGCCTCCGCCCGCGCTCCCGACTGTGCCATGTCGGTGCGCGCGCGCCCAGGGGTCTGGGGCTCAGGAGGTGGGGGCAGTGGCGTATTTCACGCGGTGCGGGGTCACCGAACCGATGCCGCGCAGCCGTTGCCGCCGGAACGGACGCACCGACAGCCACGGCACGTCCCCGAGGGCGCGGGCCATTTCGGGACCGATGACCACCGAGTCCGGCCGGGCGATCGCCCGCAGTCGCGAGACCAGGTTGACGGTGTGGCCGAACACGTCGCCGTGCCGACTGATGACCGCTCCGCGGGCCATCGCGACCCGCACCGGCGGCATCCGGTGGTCGGCGGTGACGCCGGCGACCACGTCGAGGGCGATCTGGGCGGCGGCGACCGGGTCGACGCAGGTGAACAGCACCTCATCGCCCACGGTCTTGACCACCCGGCCGTGATGGTGCACGACCAACGAACTGGTCAGCGCCTCGAAGCGTTCGATGAGGTGCGCCGCGTCCAGGTCGTTCATCCCGGACACCAGGGCGGTGAACCCGACGAGGTCGGCGGAGCCGACGACCATCTGCGGGTGCAGCACATCGGCCGGGTCGTCGCTGTCGAGGTGCCGCACGAGGGTGTCGAGCAGGTGCCGGCGCCAGGCATACACCAGGAATCGCTCGAGGCGGTCGTTGTTGGACACGACGAGTTGGGCCAGGGTCGGCGGGTCGACCCCCTTGGCCCGCTCCGACCACGGGCCGACGCGGGTGGGCGGGCCGGTCGGGCTGCCGGGCGGGTCGACGAGGGGTTCGCCGGACAGGCCCGCGAGTTCCTCGACGAGGAGTTCGACCTGCCAGGCCGCGAGTCGATTGACGGTACTGGCGACCGAGCGGACCAGGGCGATCGCGGCGTTCTCGCTCAGGCCGCCGGACACCGCGATCTGAACGATGTCGCCGAGCGCGGCACAGTCGGCGTCGGTGAACCGGACGACCTCGGACTCCTCGGCGGAGAACCCCAGCGCCTGCCAGAGCCGTCGGGCCTCCTGCAGCGGTATGCCGGTGCGGGCGACGACGTCGCCGCGGGTGAGGGTCGGTTCGGAGCCGAGCAGCGTGCGGGTGAGGCCGGCGACGTCCAGGCCCTCCGGCGCGCGGACGGAGATTCCGTCCGAACTCGCGCCGAGGATGGTCATATCGGTCATCATGCCAACGGCGAAGTGGCGTTCGTCACAATCTCGGCCTCTGGTGCGCCGACTGGTCGGACGGGCCCCCTGGCCGGGCGTGCGAGCCGGTTTCGACTCAACCCGACTCGGCTCCCGGGCGGACGTGGACGACATCGCCAGCAGCATACGTGTCCCGGCTCCGGCCCGACCCGTACCCCGACTCTCCCGCCTCCCCCGACTCCACGACGAGCCGGCCGTCGTCGTCCACGGCGACCGCGGTCCCGGTCGCGGGCGGCCCGGCGGGGCGGTGCACGATGACCTCGGCGCCGATCGTGCGGCAGGCGGCGCGATAGGCCGCCCGGGCCCGCGCGGCGTCTTCGCCACCGGCCAGCCACTCACCGTGCCGCTGCGCCAGCCGGGTCAGGTATGCCGTCAACAGCGCCTCGCGAGAGACATGAGCCCCGCACAGGGCCAGTGAGGTGGCCTGCTCGACGGGCAACTCGGCCCGGGTCTGATCCACGTTGATCCCCGTGCCGACGACGACGCCCTCGTTCACCGACAGCAGTTCGCACAGGATGCCGCACACCTTGCGGTGCCCGTCGGCGGCGAGCAGGACGTCGTTGGGCCACTTCAGCGCCACGTCGAGGCCGGTCACCCCGCCGATCGCCTCGGCCACCGCCAACCCGGTGAACAGCGGGATCCAGCCGGGCTCGCCGGCGATCCGGGCGTCCGCGCCGACCGCCGTCACCGGCAGCAACACCGAGACGCAGACCGCCGCCCGGTCGGGCACCTCCCACCCCCGCGACAACCGTCCCCGGCCGCTGCGTTGGTGATCGGTCGTGACCACGAGCCAGGGGCGGCGCAGCCCACCGGCCCGGGCGTTCGTGGAGTCCAGGGCGGGCTGGAAGTCGACGCCGGCATACGGCAGACCAGCCGTTCGCAGAGCCGATGAGACGCTCGGAACATCGAGGGGTTCGCGCACGGTAGACAAGGCTAGGCTTCCGTCATGGCCCACGACGACGGTGTACCTGCTGCCTCCGACGCGCTCGCGCGCGCCCACCTGGCCAAGGAGCCCAACGCGTCCATCCCGGTGGGAGCCGAGATGGGCGACGGCGCCTCCGACGCGGCCTTTGAAGACGTCCTCATCTCCGATCCCTCGCTGCCCGGCGGGACCGACGCGCCACACGTCGCGAAGGGGCCGGATCTGTCCACGACGGCGGGCAAGCTGGAGGATTTGCGCCAACGTGTCCAGGAGGTCGCCGACGGGTCGCAGATCGCGATCGAGAAGCAGCACAAGCGCGGCAAGAAGACCGCCCGCGAGCGGATCGACCTGCTCTTGGATGAGGGCACGTTCATCGAGATGGACAAGTACTCACGGCACCGCTCGACCCAGTTCGGCCAGGAGAAGAACCGGCCGTACGGCGACGGCGTGGTCACCGGGTATGGCACCGTCGACGGTCGCCAGGTCGCGGTGTTCTCCCAGGACTTCACGGTGTTCGGCGGGTCCCTCGGCGAGGTCTTCGGCGAGAAGATCTGCAAGGTCATGGACTTCGCCATGCGGGTCGGCTGCCCGGTCATCGGCATCAACGACTCCGGTGGCGCCCGGATCCAAGAGGGCGTCGTCTCGCTCGGGTTGTACGGCGAGATCTTCCGCCGCAACGTCCACGCCTCCGGGGTCATCCCGCAGATCTCGCTCATCATGGGCCCCTGCGCCGGCGGCGCCGTCTACTCCCCGGCCCTGACGGACTTCACCGTCATGGTCGACCAGACCTCGCACATGTTCATCACCGGGCCGGACGTCATCAAGACGGTCACCGGTGAGGACGTGCCCTTCGAGGAGCTCGGCGGAGCCCGCACGCACAACACCAAGTCCGGTGTCGCGCACTACATGGGCACCGACGAGGACGACGCGATCGAATACGTCAAGCACCTGCTCGACTTCTTGCCGAGCAACAACCTGGACAGCCCGCCGGTGTACGACCCCGCGGACGACCTCGAGGTCACCGAGGACGACCTGTGGCTGGACACCTGCGTCCCCGACTCGGCGAACGTCCCCTACGACATGCACGAGATCATCGCGCACCTGGTCGACGACGCCGACTTCCTCGAGGTGCAGCCGCTGTTCGCGCCGAACATGATCACCGGCTTCGCCCGGGTCGACGGGCACAGCGTCGGGATCGTCGCGAACAACCCGATGCAGTTCGCCGGCTGCCTGGACATCGACGCCTCCGAGAAGGCGGCCCGGTTCGTGCGCACCTGCGACGCGTTCAACGTCCCGGTGCTCACCCTCGTCGACGTCCCGGGCTTCTTGCCCGGCACGTCGCAGGAGTGGGAGGGCATCATCCGCCGCGGTGCGAAGCTGATCTTCGCGTATGCCGAGGCGACCGTTCCGAAGGTCACCGTCATCACCCGCAAGGCGTACGGCGGGGCATACGACGTCATGGGGTCCAAGCACCTGGGCGCCGACATCAACCTGGCCTGGCCGACCGGTGAGATCGCCGTCATGGGCGCCTCCGGGGCGATCAACATCTTGTACCGCAAGGAGATCAAGGAGGCCGAGGCCGCCGGCCGGCTGGCTGAACGCCGCGCCGAACTGACGACCGAGTACAACACGGCCCTGGCCAACCCGTACATCGCGGCCGAACGCGGGTACGTCGACGCGGTCATCTCCCCGTCGAACACCCGGCTGCACATCGTGCGGGCGCTGCGCGCGTTGCGGCACAAGCGGGAGCAGTTGCCGCCGAAGAAGCACGGCAATATCCCGTTGTGACGGATCCGATGGTGCACAGGTCAGGAGGACACCGATGAATGCAGTCCCGGAGGGGAGCGCGCCGCCCGTGCTCACGGTGACCTCGGGCAACCCCAGCGCCGAGGAACTGGCCGCGCTGGTGCTCGTGCTCGCCGCCGCCGCCGGCGAGGAGCAGCAGGAGCCCCAGGTCTACAACGACTGGAACCGTCGGATGGGTGTCGAGGGACGCGGCGTGATGGACAACCGCGGCAACTGGGGCGGCTCGCTGCGGCGGTTGTGATCCGATGACCTCCGCCACGCGCCGCCTCGACGCGGGGTTCCTGAGCCTGCCCCTGACCGAGTTGGCTGACGCGGCGCTCGCGGCCTGTCGTCGACTCGGGGTGGACTACGGGGCGCTGCGCGTCGTGCAGACCAAGCGTCAGGTGATCACGCTGCGCAACACCGACGTCGAGAGTTCGGCGACCACGACCGAGTCGGGGTTGTCGGTGCGGGTGGTCCATGGTGGGGTGTGGGGGTTCGCAGCCGGGGTGGCGATCACGCCCGCCGAGGCCGCCCGACTGGCCGAGCGCGCGGTCGCGGTCGCTCGGGTCAGCGCACCGACCATCACCACTCGCGTCGAACTTGCCGAGGAGCCGGTGTATGCCGACCGGACGTGGGCCTCGCCCTATGTCCTGGACCCGTTCGACGATGTCGAGGAGTCGCACAAGCTCGCGGTGTTGACCGACTACGCCGAACGGCTGCTCGCCGCGGACGGCGTGGACTTCGTCCGGGTCGGATTGGAGGCGGTGCGCGAAAACGTCTTCTACGCCGACACCTTCGGGACCACGACGACCCAGACCCGGGTCCGCATCCTGCCGACGCTGTCGGCGACCAGCGTCGATCGCGCTCGGGGCAGTTTCGAGTCGATGCGATCGGTGTGCCCGGCGGCGGCCGCCGGTTGGGAGTACGTCGAGTCCGCGGCCTCCGGTCTGACGGAGGAGATCGAGCGCATCCCGATCTGGCTGGCGGAGAAGGTCAAGGCGCCCTCGGTCGAACCGGGCCGCTACGACCTCGTCATCGACGGCAGCAACCTGTTCCTCACCATCCACGAATCCATCGGGCACGCAACAGAGCTGGACCGAGCGCTCGGCTACGAAGCGGCATACGCCGGCACGAGTTTCGCCACGGTGGACCAACTGGGCACGCTGCACTACGGCTCCCCGGTCATGCACGTCACCGCCGATCGGGACACCGATTGGGGCCTGGCCAGCGTCGGGTGGGACGACGAGGGCGTCGCCGGGCAGCACTGGGACCTGATTCGCGAGGGCCGCCTCGTCGGGTACCAGACCGACCGGGCGACCGCCGCCACGCTGGGGCTCGGCCGCAGCAGTGGTGCCGCGTATGCCGACAGCGCCGGTCACGTGCCGATCCAACGGATGTGCAATGTCAGTCTCCAGCCGGACCCGGTGCGGGACACCTCCGTCGAGGATCTGGTGTCGCGGGTCGAGCGCGGGATCTACATCTTCGGCGACAACAGCTGGTCGATCGACCAGCAGCGCTACAACTTCCAGTTCACCGGGCAGCGCTTCGTGTCGATCGAGAACGGGCGGTTGACAACGCCACTGCGCGACGTGGCATACCAGGCGACGACGACCGATTTCTGGCGTTCGATGGAGGCGGTCGGCGGGCCGTCGACGTTCTACCGGGCCGGAATCTTCAACTGCGGCAAGGGCCAACCCGGTCAGGTGTCGCCGGCCAGCCACGGCTCGCCGGCGGCGCTGTTCCGCGGCGTGACCATCCTCAACACCGTCCACGAGGCAGGTGGGTCGTGAGTCTGGCGAGCGCTCAGCAGTTGATCGACGCCGCCCTGGCCGCGGGCGGTACCGACGGTCTGGTCGTCATCGTCGACGAGCGCACCGAGGCCAATATCCGGTGGGCGGGCAACTCGTTGACCACGAACGGGGAGATGGCCTCGCGGTCGGTCACCGTCGTCGCGACCGCGGCGGTCGGCGACGGGGCGGGCGCCGGGGTGGTCGGCGGACCGGCCGAGACGACCGCCGACGTGGTCGAACTCGTCGCCCGGGCGGAGCGGGCCGCTCGCCGTTCCTCCGCCGACTCGGATGCGCTGCCGTTGGTTGGGCCGGAGGCGGCGCACGCCCCGTGGGCTGCCGACTTCGACCTGCCTCCGAAGGTGGCCACGATCGGCGAATTCGCCGATATCTCAAGGGATTTGGGCGAAGTGTTCCGCGCGTCCCGTGGCGACGGCCGCGCGCAGTTCGGGTTCGCCGAGCAGGTGACGACGACGACCTATCTCGGATCGAGTACCGGCCTGCGGCTGCGGTACGTGCAGCCGTCCGGCCGGTTGGAGATGAACGCCAAGAGCGCGGACTGGCAGCGTTCGGCATACGTCGCACAGGCGGTGCGAGACCCGGCCGAAGCCGACGTGCTCGCCGCCGACGCCGAGCTGATCCGTCGCCTGGACTGGTCTCGGCGCACCGTGCAGCTGCCGGCGGGGCGGTACGAGACGATTTTGCCGCCGTCGGCGGTGGCCGACCTGGCGATCAACATGGCGGTCGACGTTCAGGCCCGCGAGAGCGACGAGGGACGAACGGCCTTCTCCCGCAAGGGCGGTGGCTCCCGGGTGGGCGATCGGCTGAGTGCCATGCCGATCACGATGGCCAGCGATCCCGGCTACCCCGGGCTGGAGTGCGCGCCGTTCGGGATCTACCGGGAGTCCGGTCCGGGGACGTCGGTGTTCGACAACGGGACGCCGCTGCGCCGGGTCGAGTGGATCGCCGACGGGGTCCTGGCCGCTTTGGAGGGTTCGCGCGGGTATGCCGCTGCGTCGGCGCACGGGACGCCGGTCGCCCAGGGCGGCTCCAATCTCGCGCTGAGTGCGGAACCGGCGTTCGCCGGCGGTCCGCAACCCGATCTGGAGCAATTGGTGGCCGAGACCCGCCGCGGCCTGCTGCTGACGACGCTGTGGTACATCCGCACGGTGGACCCGACGAACCTGTTGCTCACCGGGCTGACCCGCGACGGGGTGTTCCTCGTCGAGGACGGCGAGATCGTGGCCGCCGTCAACAACTTCCGGTTCAACGAGTCGCCCCTGCTGCTCCTGGAGCGGATCGCGGTGGTCGGCTCGACGGTGCGCTGCTATCCGCGGGAGTGGGGCGACTACTTCGCGCGCACCGCGATGCCGCCGCTGCGGGTCGTCGACTTCAACATGAGTTCGGCCAGCCAGGCCCAATAGCGGCATCGGCCCACGCGTGGGTGGAGCTCGCGGAGCGCTGGTTGGAGGTAATACCGGCTCCTACTACGGGCCGGTATTACCTCCAACTATTACCTCCAACCAGCGGGGGCAAGGGCGGCAGGTCGGGGTTGGCGCCCCCTGCAAGGTGGTGGACGCGCATTCTGGTTCGGCTCGCGACCGCGGGGCGGTTGGGTGCTGAAGGGTGGTTTCGCCCTTGAAGTGCGGCTCGGCCTGCGGGCGCGCGCCGACTCTTCGCCGATGCCGCCAGCCCCAAGTAGCGGGCCTCGTCCACGGCTGGTTGGAGGTAATAGCGGCCCCTACTTCGGGCCGGGATTACCTCCAACCCGCGTTTGGGGTGGTGGTTCCCGTAGCATCCGCTGGTGACCCAAGCCGACTCCGCACCCCGCCAGCCATTGCGTCCGCACACCGCCGTCGACGCGGTCGCCGACGACTACTTCGACGCCCTCGTCGCCGCGTCCCCGATCATGATGACCGACCTCGGGATGACCGAGCGGCAGGACGAACTGGACGACTTCTCCCCCGCCGGCATCGAGGCCAGGGTCGACCTGGCCCGCGGCGCCCTCGCGCGGCTGCGCGAGATCCGTCCGGCCGACGAGGTCGACGAGGTCACCGTGGACGCCCTGACCGAACGGCTGGGCCTGGACGTCGAATGCCACGAGGCCGGCCTGACCCTCAGCGACGTCAACGTCATCGCCAGCGGCCTGCATACGATCCGGTCTTGTTTCGACCTCATGCCGCGCGACACGAGCGAACAGTGGGCCACCATGGCGCGCCGGCTGCACGCGGTCCCCAGTGCCGTCGACCAGTGGTTCGAGGCGCAGCGGGAGGGCGCCCGTCGGGGTCTGGTGCCCGCGATTCGCCAGGTCGAGGCGGTCGTCGGGCAGTGCCGTGGGTGGGTCGCCGACGGCGGGTACTACGACGGGCTCGTCTCCGGTGCGGCGACGAGCGACGGGCCGCTCACCGGGCAGGTCGCCGACGATCTCGCCGACGCGGTCGCCGTCGCCAAGGCCGCCATCGCCGGCGCCGCCGACCGGCTGGAGGCCGAAGTCGCCCCGACCGCCCGCGAGCGCGACGGGATCGGCCGAGAGCTGTACCCGCTGTACTCGCGCCAGTTCCTCGGCGCGGCAATCGATCTGGAGGAGACGTATGCCTGGGGGCAGGACGAACTCGCCCGGATCACCGACCTGATGCGCCAAGTCGCCCGCAAGATCACCGGCGGCGACGACGTCGACGCGGCACGGGCCGCGCTCGACGACGACCCGGCATACCAGCTGCACGGCACCCCGGCGCTGCAGACCTGGATGCAGACCCAGGCGGACGAGGCGATCGAGGCGCTGGCCGACGTGCATTTCGACATCCCCGAGCCGGTTCGTCGGATCGAGGGCTGCATCGCCCCGACGAACGACGGCGGCATCTACTACACCGGGCCCAGCGACGACTTCTCCCGGCCCGGGCGGATGTGGTGGTCGGTCACGCCGGGCACCGAGACGTTCGGCACGTGGCGCGAGCTGACCACCGTCTACCACGAGGGGGTCCCCGGACATCATCTGCAGGTCGCGCAGACGACGTACCGCAAGGACCTGCTCAACCGCTGGCGGCGGCTGGGGTCGTGGACGTCGGGGTACGGCGAGGGATGGGCCCTGTATGCCGAATGGTTGATGGCCGATCTGGGGTTCATGGCCGACCCGGGCGATTTCCTCGGCCTGTTGGAGGGGCAGTCGCTGCGGGCCGCTCGGGTGGTCCTCGACATCGGGGTGCACTGCGGGTTCGCGGCGCCGGCGGAACTCGGTGGCGGGCCGTGGACGTACGACCTGGCCTGGGAGTTCCTGCGCCGGCACGCCTCGATGGAGGAACAAATGGCGCGCTTCGAGTTGCACCGCTACCTCGGCTGGCCGGGGCAGGCGCCGAGCTACAAGATCGGCGAGAGGGTCTGGCTGCAGTTGCGCGACGAGGTTCGGACCCGGCGGGGCGCCGACTTCGACCTCAAGGAGTTCCACCGCGAGGCCCTCGACGTGGGCAGTGTCGGCCTCGACACACTGCGGCGCGCCATGCTGCGATAGGCATGGTCGAGCAGGTTACGGAGCTAACCAACCGCGCAGCAACCC
>JBDIAR010000098.1:0-13231 GCA_039812545.1 Dermatophilaceae bacterium
GGCCGGAAGGTGCGCACGCCCGCGGCATCGACCCACCCGGTGGAGATCCCCTCGGCATACAGCCAGGTGATCTCGGCGTAGAACGGCGCACCCGCACTGACATCGGCGAACGGTGATCGCGCCGGGGCGCTCCAGGCGGGCCGACCGGCGAACCGGTACATGAACGCGGCCATCGCGGCCCGGGCCACCGGATCGGCCGGCCGGAATGTGCCGTCGCCGTACCCCGTCGTGATGCCGCGCGAGGCCAGCCAACAGATCTCCCGGTAGAAACCGGACGTCGTCGGCACGTCGCGGAACGGTGACCGGGCCGGTGGGGTGTAGGCGGGTGATCCGGCGAGACGGTACATGAAGGCGGCCATCGCATCGCGAGCAACCGGGAGCAACGGCCGATACGTGCCGTCGGCCCAACCCGTCGAAACCCCGGCCTGGGACAGCCACCGGATGTCGACGACGAACGCCGCCTTACCGGAGACGTCCCGGAAGGGTCCCGGTCCCCGGGTGATCGGCGCGATCAGCAGCCCGCGTCCCCGGGTGGCCGTGATCGTGCGCGCCGCTGCCGGGTCCGTCGTGTTGCCGGCAAACACCGAGCCGATGCCGTCGTAGGCCCGCACGAGGTATGCCGCCGAGGTCAGGCCGCGAACCGTGTAGTAGCCCGAGGCGTCGGTCGTCGCCATCCGAGTCGCCAGCCACGGGCGCGCCGCCGTCGGGACGGCGAGCACCGGGGCGTAGCGGACGGGGCGGGCGGAGGCATCCAGCAGGACCCCACTGATGGTGCCGCCCGTGGTCAAGGCGGCGTCGATCCCGGCGAGGGTACCGGCGGCGGGCACGGTCACCGCGGTGGCGCCGCTCGGGCCGGTCTCCTCGGCCACCCCGCGCCAATACTGGGCGGCCTGAGCGGAACCGGCCGATTGGGCGAACGCGACGATCGCCGGGCCGCCACGCAGGCCGGTGATCCGGTAGGTCCCGTCGGCGGCCATCGTGAAGAACTGCCCCGCTGGCCGCGCCCCGGCGGGTGTCAACACCTCGACCACCTGTTGCGAGCGGTCACCGGTGAACCCCGTGACCCGACCGGTCACCACTGCGGTGGGATCCAACACGGCCGTGATGGTCGAGAACGCGCCGGCGGCCACCGACACGGGGGTCGAACCCGCCGCCTCCGGAGCATCGACATACCACTCCGGCGCATTAGCCGGGCCGGTGAACCTGACCCGGTAGCTGCCCGCCGGGGTGTCGACGGCGAAGTCGCCGCCCGCTCCCGTCGTGGTGCTCGCGACATAGCCGCCGGTCAGGGCGAACACGTCGACATGGACTCCGGAGAGCGCCGCGATGCCGGTCACCGCTCCCCGTATGCCGGTACTCGTCGTCACCGCGTGGGCGCTGGGGGCGGCCGGACCGATGGTCAGGGCCAACCCGGTGGCAAACGACAGCAGAGCCGCGAGCGTCATCAGGACGGCTCGCGCCCGGGCCCGCCCCGACGAGACCGGTCGTCGCGTCGAGACCGGGTGACTGCGCTGACCCATGGGAACATGCCCTTCCGCGTGTGGAACCGACGCGACCGATCCTGACACACGCCACCGACACCGACCCGGAGAACCCGGCAATGAGCCAGGTTCTGAGCCAGGTTCTGAGGCGGGTTCTGAGGCGGGTTCGGAGCCGGTGCTCCCCGTCAGCCCGCCCGACCCCGGGCAACGCCGGCGAACCGCAGGGTCGCGACCTGGAAGGGCCGCAGGGTCAGCACGGGCGTACCGTCGTCCAGCGCGAGCGTCGCCCGCCGCCCCAACGGCTCGTCCGGTGTCGGTCGCTCCAACAGGTCGGCCAAGGTGAGCGTCGTCCACTCGAAGGCCGTGCGCAACGACAGCGACGTGCGTCGACCGTGCGACTCGTACAGCCGCACGATCACATCGCCGCTTCGATCGTCGGCGAGTTTGACGGTTTCGAGCACGGCACTCGTGCCGACGCCACCGACGCCACCGACGTCTTGCGCCACGACCACGACCACCGGCGGCGGAACCTTCGCGTCGCCCACCGCCGCGTCGCCACCCGCCGCGCCGGGCCGCAGGGGGCGGGTGAACTCGTACCCGTGCCGGATCGCCGCGCCCACCTCGGGTGCCACGCCGATCGCATACCGCAGGGTATGCCGGCCGCGGTCGGCGTCCGGATCGGGGTAGCGCGGCGCGCGCAGCAAACTGAGCCGCACCGTGGTGGTCGTCGAGTCGTCGGCCTCGGTGGTGCGGACCGCGTCGTAGCCGTACGTCGAATCGGTGAGCAGGGCGACCCCGAAACCGGGTTCACCGACGTGGACCCAGCGGTGCGCGGCAAGCTCGAAACGTGCTGTGTCCCAAGTGGTATTGGTGTGAGTGGGGCGTTCGACGTGGCCGAACTGGATCTCCGCGGCGGTGCGCGCGGCGTGCACGTCGAGCGGGAAGCCGACCTTGAGGAAGGCCTCGTCCTCCTGCCAGTCGATGGTCGTGTCGAACTCCAATCGCGTTGCACCCGCGCGCAATTGGATGTCCTGGACGATCTGCGTGGCCCTGATCGACCGGGTCACCCGCAAGGTGGCGCGTAACGGTCCCGAGTGGATCAGCTCGACGTCGTCCGCGCTGACGAGGTCGACCACCCGGTGCCGGTAGTGCGGGTCGACATCCCAGGCGTCCCACAGATTCGGCAGGTCGTCGTGCAATTGGAGCAGGCCGCCGATCTTGCCGTGCGCCAACAGATTCCGCTCGCGGGAGCGATCGATCAGGGCGACCAGATTGCCGTGATCGTCGAACCGCGCCGCCACCAGGCCGTTGTCCATCCGCCAACCGGTCGCGTCCGCCTCGACGACCACCGGCGCGGGGTACCCGGGATCGCCACTGTCTACCACCGCGCCGAGGGCGAACGGCTCCGCGGCCACCACGACATCCCGGCCCCCGAAAGCCGCCACCTCGCGTCGGGCGAAGGGAGAGGAGTTCAACGCCCTACCGGGCAGCGTCGCCACCGCGCGGGCGATCACCGCTTCCAACTCGGCGACGAGGACGGCATACTGCTCCTCGGCCTCCCGGTGTACCCACCTGATCGAACTCCCCGGCAAGATGTCGTGGAACTGCAGCACGAGCACCTCGCGCCAGATCCGGTCCAGCTCCTCATCTGGATACTCGTATGCCGGGTCGGCGAGAGCTGCTGTGCTCGACCACAGTTCGGCGTCGTGGAGGAGCCGCTCGCATTCCCGGTTGCCCTGCTTGCCGCGGTGCTGACTGGTGTACGTCCCGCGATGCAACTCCAGATAGAGCTCCCCGGACCAGACCGGGGCGTCGGGGTATTCGGCTCGAGCGCGGGCGAAGAAGCTGTCGGGGCTCTCGATTCGCACGCGCGGCGAGCCCTCCAGGTCGGCCAGCCGCCGGGCGCGTTCCATCATCTCCCGGGTGGGGCCGCCGCCGCCGTCGCCGTGACCGAACGGGTACAGCGAGGTCGTCGCGCGACCCTTGTCGGCGAATCTCCTCATCCCGTGCGCGATTTCGCGGCTCGTCATATCGCCGGTATAGGTGTCCGATGGCGGGAAGTGGGTGAAAACCCTTGTCCCGTCTATGCCCTCCCACCAAAAGGTGTGGTGCGGAAAGGTATTGGTCTGGTTCCACGAAATCTTCTGGGTGAGGAACCAGTCGTTGCCCGCGAGTCGGGCGAGTTGCGGATAGGCCGCGGTGTACCCGAACGAGTCCGGCAGCCACACCCCCGTCGTCTCGACGCCGAACTCGTCGAGGAAGAACCTCTTGCCGTATGCCAGTTGACGCACCAACGACTCTCCGCCGGGCAGGTTGCCGTCGGCTTCGACCCACATCCCGCCCACGGGCACGAGCTGGCCCGCCTCGACCAGTTCGCGCACCGCCGCATAGGTGATCGGGTGGTCCTCCTTGGCCCAGGCCAACTGGACGGCCTGCGGCATCGCGAACACGAGTTCGGGGTAGCTCTGCGCCAATTGCACGACATTGGCCAGTGTCCGGCCGATCTTGCGCCGGGTCTCACGCAGCGGCCACAGCCACGCCGTGTCGATGTGCGCGTTCGCGACGGCAGCGACGACGTGGGCGCTCGCCGTGGCCGCGCGACCCAGCGCCTCGACGAGCTCGGCCCGCGCCGCCGACGCGGACGCCACGAGGTCACGCAGATCGAGCACGTCCAGGGCCCGCTCGGCCGCGCGGATCAACTCGTGGCGGCGCGGATCGCCGGCGTCCAACTCGGCGACCACGCCGCTCAGCACCGTCAGATCTGTTGCCAATGCTCGGGTTTCGTCGTCGACGAGCACGAGATCTGCGTGCCTGAGCCGGTAGGCCGGTACCGGCGAACTCGTCAGCCGGTCACCCTCCGCCGTGCCCCGGCCGAGCTGTTGAATGTCCGGATTCGACGTCGCCTCGATGAGCCAGTGCACCGGTTCGCCGCCGCGCGCTTCAGGTGCAACCGGGATCCAATGGTTGAGCGGATGGAGTCCCTTGACGGGCCGTCCCCCAGCCGTTGACCCCACGGCATACACCAGGGCCTCGGCCTCGAATCCCGGCCCCTCGCCGTGGAATCCGAGATCCAGGCTGGCTTCGACGTGCCGTCCGGCCCAGTCCTGCGGCACCGATCCCGTGACCTCGAACCAGGTCGTCCGCCAGGACGGTCCCCACGGATCCCCGACCGCAAACGGCTGGTAGTCGGCGGCGGCGGCCACGGCATACGGGACGGGTTCGCCCGGCGCATGCCAGGCGCGCACGGTCAGCGGGACCCGGGCCAGGCTCTGCGTCGAGCTGATGCGTTCACGCAGGACGCGGTCCAGGCGACCGAGGACGATCGCGGTGTCGTCATGCACGGCTCGGGTGTTGGATCAGGTCGGATCGGGCCGGATCAGGCCGAGTCGGGCTTGTGGTCGGTGCTCGCGTCCTTGGGGTGCGGCCCGTTCTTGCCCACCTTGACGATCGGCAGACTGGCGGTGGCGTCGCTGAGGCCCTGGCACTTCGCCATGAACCGCGCGATGTCGACCTTGGCGCGCGCGACGGACCCGGTGGCGACGGAATTGCCCTCGGCATCGACCGCGGTCAGGTGGAAGAGCAGCCGTCGCCCGTCCTTGACCGGCTTCCCCACCGCCACGGTGACGGTCGCCCCGACCGGAACGCCCTTGGAGTGCTCGATGCGGACCTCGGTGCCGACGGTGGTTTCGCCCTCCTCGAGGTACTCCTTGACGGCTTCCATGGAGGCGGCCTCCATCCAGGCGACCAAGCGGGGGGTCGCGAGCACCGCGACCTCGCCGCTGCCCATCGCGATGGCGGTGTCGGCGAGCGTCACCTGGTGCTGGTAGCTCTTCTTCATGGCAGGAATTGTAGGTCCGCGGCCCTGCCGGCGTCGCCCTCGGTCCCCGGCAATTCATCGGCCAGGACGAGACGTGCGCCTGCCACGAGGGCGTAATCGAAGAGGCAGACGGCCAATTCGGGATCCGGTCCGTTGTACTGGAAGACCTCGCTCGTCACCGCGGCGATCAGCAGCGTCCACGCGGTGATACCGGCGAGCATCACCTCGGCGGTGATCGCGGTCCCGGTCCGGCCGAGTTCCTCCAGCGCCGATCGTGCGGCGGCCAGGGCCCGGGCAGAGGGGGTGGGTCGGCGTTCCGGCGGGGCGGTCCGCTGCGAGCGGGCGGCATCCTCCAGTACCCCGATCAGCACGAGTTGGACGCGGATGCCGGGACCGACGGTCTGCTCGGCCGGTGCGGCGTACCCGGGGACGGGAGAGCCGTACAACAGCGCCCAGTCGTGCGGGTTCGCGGCCGCCCAGGCGCGGACCGCGTGTCCGACGGCCAGCCACCTGCCGACCAGGTCGGTCCGGCATACCCGCGCCTCGGCGGTTTCGACGGCCGCCCCGAGCGCGTCGTAGGACTGCACGATGAGGCGGGTCAACAGCTCGTCGCGGCTGGCGACATAGCGGTACACCGCCGAACTGGCCATCCCGAGGTCGCGGGCCACCTGCCGAACCGATACCCCCGGGGCTCCGACCTCACCCAGTTGGCGACGGCCGAGCCGCAGGATCTCGGCTTCGAGGTGTTCGCGACGGCGGGCCCGAACCCCGGGTTGCTGGGTGGTCATGGCTCAACTGTCGCCGGTGTGGTCGGCGTCGTCAATAAAACGAGAGCAGTGCTCTTGACAATTCGACTCCGGATCTGCGACGGTTGAGAAACGAGAGCGGCGCTCTCGCAATCATCTGAGGAGGTAGCGATGGGCAAGCACGTGGTTCTCGGCGCCGGCGGGATCGGCCGCGCGTCAGCGCAGGCGCTGGTCGACCGGGGCGAGCAGGTATGCGTCGTCTCGCGTTCCGGACGGGCCGTGGACGTCCCCGGGGTGACGACCCGCGCGCTCGACGTCACCCGGACCGACGACCTGGCCACGGCCCTCGCGGGAGCGGCCACGGTCGTCAACGCCCTCAACCCCGCGGCATACACGAACTGGCGGCGGGACTGGCCGCCGATGGCCTCGGCGATCCTCGACGCGGCCGAACGCAGCGGCGCCCGCCTGGTCACGGTCTCCAATCTGTATCTCTACGGCCGGGTCGAGGCCCCCATGACCGAACGCACCCCGGTGGCGCCCAACGGCGTCAAGGGCGCCGTCCGGGCCCGGATGTGGGAGGAGGCGCTCGCCCGGCACGACGCCGGACGGGTGCGGGCCGTCGAGGTGCGGGCCAGTGATTACATCGGACCCAGGACGCTGGCGACGAGCCTGCTGTCCGGGATGGTCCTGCCGCGGCTGCTGCGCGGGCAGACCGGCTGGCTGCCGATCGGTCGGCGCGACGTCCCCCACTCGTGGACCCACGACGGCGATGTCGGCGAGCTCGTCGCGGCCCTGGCCCTGACGGATGAGGCGGGCGACTACGGCCGGCCCTGGCACGTCCCGACCGATCGGGCGGCGAGTGTGGACGAGGTTCTCGCGCTGGTGGCCGAGGCGACCGGCGGGCCGATCGGACGGCTGCGGGTCGTCCCGCGCGGCGTCGTGACCGCCGGTGGCGTCGTTGTGCCGATCCTGCGCGAACTGCGCGAGACGAGGCACCAGTTCGAGCGGCCCTTCGTCATCGACGGGTCGGCCGCGCAGCAGCGCTTCGGGCTGCGGCCCACCCCCCTTCGCGACTCGATCGCCCAGACCGTCGCGGCGATTCGGGCCGGTTCGGCCGTCGAAAGCGCGCACCGGCGCGACTGATCTGCCAGGGTGGGCCCGTGAGCTGGTTCGCGTGGGTGCTGCTCTTGGCGCTGGCCGGCTGCGCCGGGGCCACCTGGTATGCCGTGGCGACCGACGACCGCGAACTCGAGCGGATGTTCAAACCCACCTTCATGGTCGTCCTGCTGGCCCTCGCGGGGCTGCTGCACCTGGCCGACCCGAACCCGGGCGTGGCGGTGCCGGTGGTGACCGCGCTCGCGCTCAGCCTCGTCGGCGACATCGCGTTGCTCGAACCCGGGCCCATCGCCGGCTCGCCCGACCCGGTCAGGGAGGACCGGCGGTTCCGGACCGGACTGGTCGCCTTCCTGCTCGCGCATCTGGCGTATGCCGTGTCGTTCGTCCGATCGGGGGTGTCCGGGCCGCCGTTCCCGTGGCCGGTGGCGGCGGCGCCCGTGCTGGCGCTGTTCGTCCATCGGCGGTGGGGGCGCCGCATCGTGCGCGGCGCCGGACCGTTGCGGCCGGCCGTCCTGGCATACGAGTCGGTCATCCTCGGCGCGTGGGCGGTCTCGCTCGTGGTCGGGCCGTGGCTGCTCGTGGCCGGCACCACCGCCTTCGTCGCCTCCGACCTGATCTTGGCGTGGGGTCGCTTCGTCCACGCCGCGCGCCACGGGCGGGTCGCGGTCATGGTGACCTATCACTGCGCGCAGGCCCTGATCGTGTGGGCGCTGCTCGCCCGGTGACCCAATGACCCGGTGACCACGTGGGCCTCGTGACCCGACGGGACCGGAGCGGGCCTGCGGTATTCTCGGGTCATGGCCAGGACCCTCCTCCTTCGCTAGCCGCGCTCGATCACCGGACGTGAGCGCGGCTGACCCCTCCTGCGTGAGGGGTTTCTTCATGTCCGCCGAGTCCGGCGGGTCACCCGCGGCCCGGCGGTACCGGAGGACCGGTCCCACGGCATACGACACGAAGGACGAGACGATGAGCACGGGCCACCACCCGATCACAGAGCAAGCCGCCGATCCGGTCGCGGGGGGCGCCGACGAGACGCCGTACCGGTACACCGCCGCGATGGCCCAACAGATCGAACTCGCCTGGCAGGACCGCTGGGAGGAGGACGGGACCTTCCACGCCGCGAGCCCGGCCGGTCCGATGGCCGACCCGGACGCGGCATACGGGCGGGAGAAGCTGCTGGTCCTCGACATGTTCCCGTACCCCAGCGGAGCGGGCCTGCACGTCGGACATCCGTTGGGCTACATCGCAACCGACGTGTTCTCGCGGTATCACCGGATGCTCGGCAAGAACGTCCTGCACGCCCTCGGTTACGACGCCTTCGGGCTGCCGGCCGAGCAGTACGCCGTGCAGACCGGCCAGCATCCGCGTAAGACCACCGACGAGAACATCGACATCATGAAGCGGCAACTGCGGCGCCTCGGTCTGGCGATGGACGACCGGCGTTCGTTCGCCACCATTGACCCGGACTACTACAAGTGGACGCAGTGGATTTTCAAGCAGATTCGCGAGGCGTGGTACGACCCGACGGCGGTGCGGCCGGACGGCTCGACCGGTGCGGCGCGCCCGATCGGCGAGCTGGTCGAGTCCTTCGCCGCGGGGGAGCGGCCCATCCCCGGCCATCCGGGTCGGACCTGGGAGGGGTTGACGGCCAAGGAGCGCGCCGACGTGCTCGACGGGTTCCGCCTGGCGTATCCCAGTGAAGCGCCGGTCAATTGGGCACCGGGTCTCGGCACGGTCGTCGCCAACGAGGAGATCACCAACGAGGGCCTGACCGAGCGCGGCAACTTCCCGGTCTTCCGGCGCAATATGCGCCAGTGGATGATGCGGATCACCGCGTATGCCGACCGGCTCGCCGAAGACCTGGACCGGGTCGATTGGCCGGAGAAGGTCAAGATCATGCAGCGCAACTGGATCGGTCGATCCGAGGGTGCGGCGGTGACCTTCCCGGTGCCGACGACGGCGGGTGTCGAGGCCGGCATCGAGGTCTTCACGACCCGTCCGGACACGCTGTTCGGCGCGACCTTCATGGTGCTCGCTCCCGAACACCCGCTGGTGGACGAGCTGGTCCCGGCGCAGTGGCCGGCCGGGACCCGGCCGGCGTGGCAGGGCTCGGACGTGGCCGCCGCCGCGGACCCGGCGACCGCCGTTGCGGCATACCGGCGGGCGACCTCACGCAAGAGCGACGTCGAACGCCAGGTGGAGGACCGCACCAAGACCGGCGTCTTCACCGGTTCGTTCGCGACGAATCCGTTGACCGGCAAGGAGATTCCGGTCTTCATCGCCGACTACGTGCTGATGGGGTACGGCACGGGCGCGATCATGGCGGTCCCCTCGGGCGACCAGCGGGACTTCGAGTACGCCACCGCGTTCGACCTGCCGATCGTCGACGTCGTGGCGCCACCGGGGCAGGCCGACTGGGCCGGAACGGTCGCCGACGGACACGCCTTCACGG
Organism: Dermatophilaceae bacterium; assembly: GCA_039812545.1. Taxonomy (GTDB): domain Bacteria; phylum Actinomycetota; class Actinomycetes; order Actinomycetales; family Dermatophilaceae; genus JBDIAR01. The sequence goes on from JBDIAR010000098.1 coordinate 9,613, forward strand.
GCGAGGGCGTCGCGATCAACTCGGCCAACGACGAGATCTCGTTGACCGGGCTGTCGACCGCGCAGGCCAAGGCGCGCGTCACGGCATACCTGCGAGACAAGGGGATCGGGCACGGCACCGTCACCTACCGGCTGCGCGACTGGCTGTTCAGCCGGCAGCGCTATTGGGGGGAGCCGTTCCCCGTCGTCTACGACGACGAGGGCGTCGGCTATTCGCTGCCCGATTCGATGCTGCCGTTGATGCTGCCCGAGGTCGCGGACTACTCGCCGAAGACCTACGACCCGCAGGACGCGGACAGCCAGCCAGAGACCCCGCTGTCCCGGGTCTCCGAATGGGTCGACGTCGAGCTGGACCTGGGCGACGGTCGGGGCCCGCGGGCCTTCCACCGCGAGACGAATGTGATGCCGCAGTGGGCCGGGTCGTGTTGGTACTACCTGCGCTATTGCGATCCCACCAACCACGAGTACCTCATCGACCCGGTCAACGAGGCGTATTGGCTTGGGCCGCAGGACAGCCCGGTGGCGGGCGCTCCGTCGGGCGCGCGCGATCCGGGCGGCGTCGACCTGTACGTCGGCGGCGTGGAGCACGCCGTGCTGCACCTGTTGTACGCGCGGTTCTGGCACAAGGTGCTGCACGACCTCGGACACCTGTCCAGCGAAGAGCCGTTCCGCACCTACTTCTCGCAGGGCTACATCCAGGCACCGGCATACACCGACGCACGGGGCCAGTACGTCGAGGCGAGTGAGGTGGTGGAGGTCCCCGGCGGGCACGGACAGGACCCGACGTTCACCCATGACGGCGAACCGGTCCGGCGCGAGTTCGGCAAGATCGGCAAGTCGCTGAAGAACATGGTCAGCCCGGACGAGATGTACGGCTCGTACGGCGCCGACACGTTCCGGTTGTACGAGATGTCGATGGGACCGCTGGAGCTGTCCAAGCCGTGGGAGACCAGGGCCGTGGTCGGCTCGCAGCGCTTCCTGCAACGACTGTGGCGCAACGTGATCGACGAGGAGTCCGGCGAATTGCGCGTTGTGGACGTCGAATTGGATCCGGCCACCACGGTCCTGCTGCACCGTACGATCGACGGCGTCCGCACGGACTACGCGAACCTGCGGTTCAACACGGCGATCGCCAAACTCATCGAGCTGAACAACGCGTTGACCAAACTGCCCGCGCCGCCGCGCGCCGTCGTCGAACCGCTGGCGCTCATGCTCAATCCGGTGGCCCCGCACATCTGCGAGGAGATCTGGGCCCGCTTGGGACACGGGTCGTCGATCGCCAACGCGCCGTTCCCGGTGGCCGACCCGGCGCTGCTCGTGGAAGACACCGTCACCTGTGTCATCCAGGTCCGGGGCAAGGTGCGCGATCGGGTCGAGGTTCCGGCCGACATCGACGAGGAGGCGTTGCGCGCATTGGTCCTGGCCCGCGAGAAGGTCGTCGCCGCCACGCCGGACGGAGTTCGCACGGTCGTCGTGCGGCCGCCGCGACTGGTCAACGTCGTCCCCGCTTGAGGTATGCCGCGCGGGCGGCTGTACCGGTCCGGCGGCGGGACGCATACGCTTCGGTCATGAGCGTGCGGATCGTCACGGATTCCACGGCATACCTGCCGGCCGACGTTCTCGCGCGCCATCGCGACGTCGTCGTCGTGCCGCTGGAGGTCGTCATCGACGGCAGGAGCATCGTGGAGGGTTCGCCCGGGAGCGCGGATCTGGTCGCCGAGGCGCTTGAGGCGGGTCGTCGGGTCACCACCTCCCGGCCGTCCCCGCAGGCCTTCGTCGACGCATACACCCAGGCGGTGGACGAGGGCGCGACACACCTGGTCTCAGTCCACCTGTCGGGAGCGCTCTCGGCCACGGTCGACGGGGCCAGGACGGCGGCGGCGCAGATGGACGTCCCGGTCCGCGTCGTCGACTCCGGGCTGATCGGCATGGGCATGGGGTATGCCGTGTGCGCGGCCGATCGAGCCACGCGTGAGGGAGCCACCGTCGAGGAGGTCGTCGCGGTGGTGGCGGACCGGGTTCGCCGGACGGCGACGTACTTCTACGTCGACACCCTCGACTACCTGCGACGCGGGGGCCGTCTGGGTGCGGCCTCGGCGATGCTCGGAACCGCGCTGTCCGTCAAGCCGATCTTGACGATCGAGTCGGGCGGCGTCGTCGTCCGGGACCGCGTTCGCACCGCCGGGCGCGCAATCGAACGGCTTGGGGCGTTGTCCCTGGAAGCGGTCGCGGGTCTGGGCGGCCACGCCGACCTGGCCGTGCACCACGTCGGGGGCGGCTCTCGGGTCGAGGCCGTGACCGACTGGCTGGGGCGACGACTGCCGGAGACGGCCTCGCTCCTGGTGACCGTTCTGGGGGCGGTCGTCGGCGCGCACGTCGGACCGGGCGCGGTGGCCGTGACGATCTCGCCGTCCCGGGGGAGCCTCACCGGGCCGGTGGGATGAGGGAGGTCACCCTTCTCGTCGTGGCCGCCGCGGCGGCCTATGCGCTCGGCGGCGTCAACCCCGCGGTCCTGATCGCCCGGCTGCTGGGCAAGGATGTGCGCCGAGCCGGGTCCGGCAACCCCGGTGCGACCAACGCCGGCCGGGTCCTCGGCCGATGGTGGGGCCTGCTCGTCGGGGTCATCGACGTCGCAAAGGGCCTCCTGCCCGCGGTGGCCGCGAACTGGCTGTGGGGCGAGCGACCGGCATACGTCGTCGGCGTCGCGGCGGTCCTCGGACACGTCTTCTCGCCGTACCTGAGGGGTCGCGGGGGCCGGGGAGTGGCCACCGCGTTCGGCGCCGTCCTCGGGGTGCATCCGCTGTATGCCGTGTCGATGTTCGCCGTGTTCGTCGTCGTCGCCGTCGCGAGTCAGTGGGTCGGGCTGGCCTCGATGTGCGCCGCCGCCGGGCTGATCGCCATCGGGATCCTGAACGCGTTCGGCCGACTGCGGGGGGATCTGTGGACGGCGGTGTGGGCGATCGGGTTCGGGACCTTGGTGGTGGTGCGGCACGTGCCGCACGTGCGCGGCCGGTGGGCGGCTCGGCGGGGGAGGGCGCCGTCGGGGTCGGATCACTCGGGCGATCCGCCGGGGGCTGCCGGTCCACAGGCGTAGAGGCCGCGATTTCGCCCCTCCACAACCGAATCGGGGCCAGTCGCGGCCGGTGGCGTCCACGCCTAGCGTCGCCGATATGGCCCGACCCCCGTCGCGACCGCCGGACGAGCGAGTCCGATCGTTGTTGCGCGGCCGATCGCCACAGCTCGGCGCGTCGGTGGACGACGAGCACCTGACCGACGGGCACCTCGCCGCCGGACGGGGCGATGTCGTCCCGGGTCCGGCGCTGCGCGAATGGGCCCGGCAGGCCGGACTCAAGCCGCTCGACGTGCCCGGACCGCTGCGCTCGGCACGGGTTCGGTTCGGACCACGGCAGTTCGCGGCGCTGCTCCTCGTGGTGGCCGTGGCGGCGTTGGTTCTGGTCGGGCGCGTCATCGTGGCGCGTTCGTCGTCCGAAGTCCGCCCGGTCGCGGTTCCCTCGATCGGCGGGACGACCGCGGCCGCCGCCGCCACCGGCCGGGCCTCCGCCGGGACGGCTGTGGCCACCGGCGCGGTTGGGGGCGCAGCGAGTTCGGCGAACTCGGCG
>JBDIAR010000099.1:0-13155 GCA_039812545.1 Dermatophilaceae bacterium
TGACCGCTCGCGGTCGCGCCGTGACCGGCAGCTCCATCGTGTCGACCCCGACGACCTGGCGCTCGGCGGGCTTGGCGGGCAGGATCCGCTTCACGTAGTCCTTGACCGCGCGGCGCATCGAGATGTCGCGGCCGAGGCGTTCGGCGATGAACCAGCGGTGTTCGAGCATCTCGTGGAACACCTCCGCCGGTTCCAGTCGCCCCCACAACTGCGGTGGCACGGCCTGGATGGACGGCTCGTACACCTTGGCGAGCCAGGCGTGGGCGACGATCTCCTCGTCCTCCTGTTGGCGGTCCTTGGCCGCCCGGTATGCGTCCAGGTCGTTGAGCAGTCGACGGGCCTGGTTCTCCTCGACGTCGAGGCCGGTCAGCCGCAGCAGCCGCCGCGAGTGGTGGCCGGCGTCGACGACCTTGGGTCGGATCGCGATGCTGCGCCCGTCGAGGTCGGTGGACATCTCCAGCTCGTCGACGTCGAAACCGAGCTCGTTGAGCCGGCGGATCCGGGCTTCCACCCGCCACCGGTCGCCCTTTTCGAAGCGTTCGACCTCGGTCAGTTCCGCCCACAGTGACCGGTAGCGGGACACGATCGTGGCCGACACCTCGATCGGGTCCACCGTGTCGCTGAGCGAGCCACCGGCCTGCAGGTCCATCAGTTCGCCGGCGATGTTGACCTGGGCGATGTCCAGGTCGTGCTCCCGCTGTCCGTCGGTGAGGGAGCCGTGCAGCTCGCCGGTCTCCGCGTCCACCAGGTATGCCGCGAACGCGCCGGCGTCGCGCCGGAACAGCGTGTTGGACAGCGACACGTCGCCCCACCAGAACCCGGCCAGGTGGAGCCGGACGAGCAGGACGGCGAGTGCGTCGATCAGCCGGGTCGCGGTGTCGGCGCGCAGGCTCTGGCTGAACAGCGCACGGTAGGGCAGCGAGAACTGCAGATGGCGGGTGACCAGGGCGGCGTCCAACGGCTCACCGTCGGCGTCGACCCGGCCCTCGATGACGGCGAAGGGTTCGACGCAGGGTTCGCCGAGCCGGCGCAACCGGCGCAGCACGGCATACTCCCGCAGGGCCAGGTCGGCTTTGATCTCCTTGACCGCGAGCACCCGGCCGCCGAGCCGGACGAAGCGCACGACGTGCCGGGAGATGCCGCGGGGAAGGGCGGCGAGGTACCGTTCGGGCCACGATTCCAGCGGCAGGTCCCAGGGCAGATCGAGTAGGGCCGGGTCGGGGCGGGCGGCGGTGATCTGGAGAGCCACGGCTCAGTCCGCGTGTTCGGCCGTGAGGAGTGCCGGGTCGGGCGGCGGCGTCCCGAATTTTGCGGCGAGCGCGAACGCCGTCTGTTCGGCCAGGTGTTTGGCCAGGGCGACCTCCCGGTCGATGAACACGCCCGGGTCGGCGCCCCGGGTGAAACTGAGCACTCCGTAGACCCAGTCGTCGTACCAGACCGGCGCGGTGAGGCTGTGCCGCACCCCGAGGGAGCGCAGCTTCTGCAGCATCGGCAGGTGCATCTCGTCGCCGGGGTCCTCGGTGCTGGTCTGGATGACCGCGAGGCGGCGGCGCGCCGGACGGTCGTAGTCCCGGGCGACCTGGCGCGTGGCGGCCGCGGACACTTCGGGGATCTGGGGGTGACCGTCCGTGCTCTCGTGCCACAGGATCGTCCAGTCGCCGCCCTCGTCGCGGCCGAACACGGTGGAACGCTCGGCCATCAGGACCCTGGCGGTATGCCGAGCCGCCTCGAGCAGAGCCGCATCGATCGACTCGATCCCCCGCAGGTTCGAGCACAGCGCCAGACCGGCGTTGACCAGGTCGAGGGTTCGCGCATGGGCGCGCTCGAACTGGTCGCTCTGATCGACGAGCCGGTTGTATGCCAGGGTCAGGTCGCGGACCTCCCCGATGGGGGAGTCGGTGGTCAGCCGGGTCCCCCGCGCGCCCCCGGTCTGCGAGCCCATCGCGTCGCGCAGGTTCCCCAGGGGCGTGACCAGCCGATCCTCGGCGCTGCGCAGGGCCCGTCGCACGAACCACGCAACGGCCAGGCACATCAGCGCGAGGAAGGCCACCGCCGCCCGCAACAGATTCTCGCTCTGCGTGATGACCGCGTTGATCCGCTCGTCGACGGCGCTGGTGAAGTCGGTGCCGCCGGTGCGGATCGCCTGGAAGGCGGAGTCGGGGACCGCGACCGCGCCGTCGGCTCCGCCGGCCAATCGGGTGCGCAGCGCCCGGGCCTCCTCCAGCCAGGTCGTGACCACGGCGGACTGCGATGCGCCGGCGGCCTTGATGACCTCCGGGCACGGCTCAAGGCTGCGCGACATCGCCTGCTGATCATCTTCGACCGCGCGTAGGGCGTCGTCCAGAGCGGTCAGCGCCGCGGAGGAGCGAGCGATGGCATACGCGCGCAACTCGCTCTGGGCGGTGACTGCGTCGAGTTCGAGGTGCGCGGCGGCATACTGCGCGGGTCTCAGGACGTCGACCGCCTGTGATCTGACCTGCGCGCTGCCGCCGATGGCCACGGTCACCCCAACGGCGGTGACGCCGAGCAGGATGGCCAGAATCGCCACCACGCGCCGAGCCTGGGCGCCCAACGTCGTGGCCGACGGCGTCGGATTCTGAGGCGACGAGTTCAGCTCGCTTCCCCTTGCCTCTCGATGGTGCAGGACGCGGGCGGGCCTTCGGTGTATGCCGACAGCCCACGGCGGGGGCCCGTCGACGTCATGTCGACGGGCCCCCGCCGGGTTGGTGCGGGTCAGTCGCCGATGCGCTCGCCCGACTCGGCGTTGAACAGGTGGACGTGGCCCTCCTTGGGCAGGAAGGTGACGACGTCGCCCTTCTGCGGGGGCCTGCGGCCGTCGACCCGGGCGATGAACGGAGCCGCGCTCTCCTCACCGTCGGCGTTGACCTGGCTGGCCTTGGTCGAGCCGTAGATGTACGCGTCGGCGCCGAGTTCCTCGACGACCTCGATGGTGACCGGCAGGCCGGAGCCGTCGGTGGAGACCTCCAGGTCCTCGGGACGAACGCCCAGGGTGACGTGGTTGCCGGCACCGGAGATGTGCTCGCGCGCCACGGGGTGGACCAGGGAGCCGAACTGGACGCCGCCCTCGGCGACGGGGACGTCGAAGAGGTTCATCGCGGGGGAGCCGATGAAGCCGGCGACGAAGACATTGTTCGGGTGGTCGTACATCCGGCGCGGGCTGTCGCACTGCTGGAGCAGGCCGTCCTTGAGGACCGCGACCCGGTCACCCATGGTCATGGCCTCGACCTGGTCGTGGGTGACGTAGACCGTCGTGACCCCGAGCCGGCGCTGCAGCGAGGCGATCTGGGTACGGGTCTGGACGCGAAGCTTGGCGTCGAGGTTGGACAGCGGCTCGTCCATCAAGAAGACCTGCGGGCTGCGGACGATGGCGCGACCCATGGCCACGCGCTGGCGCTGACCACCGGAGAGGGCCTTCGGCTTGCGCTCGAGGTAGGGCGTGAGGTCGAGGATCTTGGCGGCCTCTTCGACGCGCTTGCGGATCTCGTCCTTGTTGACCCCGGCGATCTTCAGCGCGAAGCCCATGTTGTCGGCGACCGACATGTGCGGGTAGAGGGCGTAGTTCTGGAAGACCATCGCGACGTCGCGGTCCTTGGGGGACAGGTTGGTGACGTCCCGGTCACCGATCCAGATCTTGCCGCCGTTGACCTCTTCGAGGCCCGCCAGCATCCGCAGCGACGTGGACTTGCCACAGCCGGACGGGCCGACCAGAACGAGGAATTCGCCGTCCTCGATGTCGATGTTGAGCTTGTCGACAGAGGGCTTCGGGTTGCCCGGGTATTGGCGGGTTGCGTTGTCGAACTTGACTGTTGCCATGATGTGACGACTCCTTCACCGGCAGGAACGTGCCGGACGATCCGTTGTAAAGGGGTGAGACGCGCCGCCATCGTTGGCGGAGCGGTGTGCTGTGGTGCGTTGTGGTGCTCGACCATGATGCCCCACCCGGCGCACTTTGACCAGAACGTGACCGCAAAAAGTTGCAGGACGGCTGGCGGCGTTGCAGAAAGGTTGCTAGCTTCTTGCGCTATCGACTCGCGGCACTTCAGAGCCGCGGCGGCTTCAAAGGAGAAAGCATGCAGAAGCGCGCGTACGGCGCGATCGCGCTGTCCGGTGTCGCGGCCCTCATGATGAGCGCCTGCGGTTCCAGCACGACCCCGAGCCCCGGCTCCACGAACTCGACGACCACGGGTGCCAGCGGCACCTCCACCACGACCACGTCCGCGCCCGCGACGAGCACCACCACCGGTGCCCCGGTCCGCGACGCCAACGCCGATCTGGTCATCTGGACCGACGCAGACCGCGCCGAGACCGTGAAGAAGATCGCGGGCGACTTCGGCAGCGCGAACGGCGTGAACGTCTCGGTGCAGATCGCCACCAAGACCCGCGAGCAGTTCAAGGACGCCACGGCGGTCGAAAAGGGCCCGGACATCGTCGTCGGCGCGCACGACTGGCTGGGCGAGTTCGTCCAGAACGCCATCGTCGCCCCCGTTCCGCTCGACCCGGCCACCGCCGCCAAGATGCAGCCGAACGCGATGTCCGCCTCGAAGTTCAACGGCCAGAACTACGGCGTCCCGTATGCCACCGAGAACCTCGCGCTGATGCGCAACACCGCCCTGGCTCCCGACGCCCCCAAGACCATGGACGAGCTTGTCGCGATGGGCACCAAGATCAAGAACGAGTCCGGCGGCAAGGTGACCAATGTGCTCATCCAGCCGGTCGGCAAGACCGGTAACGCCTACTACAGCTACCCGTACCTGTCCGCGTTCGGCGGCGGCATCTTCGAGATGAAGGCCAACGGCGACTACGACCCGTCCAAGGTCATCGTCGGCAGCGCGAACTCGATCAAGGGTGCGGCCGTCATGGGCGCGCTCGGCAAGGCCGGGGTGCTGTCGACCAACGTGGGCGACGACAACGCCGAGGGGCTCTTCGACGCCGGCAAGGCGCCGTTCATGATCACCGGTCCCTGGGGCATGACCAACGCCAAGAAGTCGAACATCAAGTTCGCCATCTCCAGCCTGCCCTCGCTGACCGGCGGTGGCCCCATGCAGCCGTTCCTCGGCGTCCAGCTCTTCTACGTCTCCGCCAAGGCCAAGAACATGCCGCTGGCCCAGGAGTTCGTGACCAAGTGGATCACGAAGAAGGACGTCCAGATGGAGTTCTTCAAGGCCCTCAACCGGCCGCCGGCGCTCACCGAGGCATACACCGAGGCAACCGCCTCCGACGCCGACGTCAAGGCCTTCGGCGAGGCCGGCAAGGACGCCAAGCCGATGCCGAACATCCCGGCGATGAACTCGGTCTGGGGCCCGCTGGGTCAGGCCGCCGCCGACGTGGTGGCCGGCAAGGACCCGGCGACCCGGTTCGCCGCGGCTCAGGCCGAGATCGTCGCGAATATCGCCAAGGGCTGATCGGGCACCCGCCTGATCCGCAAGCACGGGCCAGGGGGGTGGGCACCCGTCGTTCCCATGGAGCGGCGGGACCCGCCCCCGTGGCGCACCACCCGAATCAATAGCGCTCCCCGCTAAGCCCGCTCCTGCCGTGACCGCCCGGAACCCGTCTACGAAGAGGTAGTCCATGCCCCCGGCTGAATCGTCTCCCGCGGACCAGGTGTCCGCCCGTACCCCGATCTGGGTGCTGATCGTCAAGTGGGCGCTGATCCTGGCGACCATCGCCGGATCGGGATACCTGATCCAACGACTCATCGACCAGGGCATGGGGGCCGGCATCGTCGTCGTCGCCATGGTGGCGATGGCCGTCCTCGCCGTGTACGGCACGCGCCGCGCGGTCCCGATGAAGTACCTCCTGCCGGGACTGGTGTTGTTGCTCGGTCTGCAGGTCTGGCCGATGGTCATGACCGTGGCCACCGCCTTCACCAACTACGGCGACGGCCACAAGATCAGCAAGCAGGCGGCGATCGACTCGATCGTGGCCACTTCCGTCCAAGAGGTTGCCGGCGCACCGCGCTACCAGTTGAGCGTGGCGGTCAAGGAGGGCAGCCCGGTCGCCACTGGGGACCTCTACTACCTGCTCACCAAACCGGACGGGGAGACCTTCGTCGGGAGCGTCGACGGGCTGAAGGAACTCAAGGACGGGGTCGAGAAGAACGACTCCGGCCGGATCACCAAGGCCGCGGGCTACACGATCTTGAACGCCCGTGAGGTCAACACCCGGCAGGACCTCAAGGACTTCGCCGTCAAGACCCCCGACGGCGGCGGCATCAAGGCCGTGGGTCTGAGTGAGGCCTACGAGGGCAAGGCGACCGTCACCTACGACAAGGCGACCGACACCCTCTTCAACTCGACCACGCAGAAGAGGTACGTCGTCAAGGACGGCTACTTCGTCGCCGAGGACGGCTCGGGCAACTATCCGACCGGCTGGACGGAGAATGTCGGCTGGAAGAACTTCCAGACCGTGCTGACCGACCCGACGTTCCGCGCCGGCTTCGTCAAGATCTTCCTCTGGAACATCGCGTTCGCGGCCATCTCGGTGCTCAGCACCTTCTTCCTCGGCATGCTGCTCGCCCTGCTGTTCAACGACGAACGGCTCAAGGGCAAGGGCTTCTACCGCTCGTTGCTCGTCCTGCCGTATGCCATCCCGGGCTTCATCACGGCGCTGCTGTGGGCGTCGATGTTCAACCAGGACTACGGCCTGGTGAACTCGATCACGCACCTGAACATCGACTGGCTGGGTGACCCGTGGGCGGCCAAGGCGGCCATCCTCATCGCCAACCTGTGGCTCGGGTTCCCGTACATGTTCCTCATCACCACCGGGGCGCTGCAATCGATCCCGGGCGACGTGAAGGAGGCCGCGAAGATCGACGGGGCCTCGCCGTTGCGGACGCTGCGCTCGATCATCATGCCGCTGCTGCTCGTGGCGGTCGGGCCGCTGCTGATCTCGTCGTTCGCCTTCAACTTCAACAACTTCTCGCTCATCTACCTGCTGACCGGCGGCGGTCCGTTCGAAGCGGAGAACACCACGATCGGCTCCACCGACCTGCTCATCACCTTCGCGTACCGGATCGCGGTCAGCGGCGTGTCGCCGAACTTCGGTCTGGCCTCGACGATCTCGATCTTCATCTTCGCGATCGTCGCGATCATGAGCTACAGCGGATTCAAGCGCTCCAAGCAGCTGGAGGAGATCAACTGATGACCGCCAACACCGCCGCACCGGCGTCCCGCACCACCGTCATCACCGACGCCAAGAACGCCCCGGGTCGCGCCAAGAGCGGGAACTGGTGGCGCCACCTGCTGGCGATCATCGCGCTGATCTGGGCACTGTTCCCGATCGTCTTCCTGGTCAGCGCCGCGCTGAACCCGGCCGGCACGCTGACGACCTCGTCACTCATCCCCTCCAACGCGTCGATGGCGAACTTCGACACGCTCTTCAACGACTCCTCGCGTCCGTTCATGAGCTGGTTCAAGAACTCCGTGCTCATCGCGCTGTTCGGTTCGCTGGGCCAGGTCTTCCTCGGGGCTTGTGCCGCGTATGCCTTCTCGCGGATGCGTTTCGTCGGCCGCCGGCCGGGGCTGTTGGCCCTGCTGCTGCTGCAGATGTTCCCGGCCTTCCTCACGTTCACCGCGCTGTACCTGATCTTCAACTCGATCAGCGACGTCGCACCGATGTTCGGCCTGAACTCCATCTGGGGCCTGTTCCTGGTCTACATGGGTGGTGCGATGGGGGCGAATGTGTGGCTGCTCAAGGGCTACTTCGACACGGTGCCGCGCGAACTCGACGAGGCCGCGAAGGTCGACGGTGCCAGCCACGCCCGGATCTTCTTCACGATGATCCTGCGCCTGACCCTGCCGATCCTCATCACTGTCTTCATGGTCTCGTTCATCGGCTTGTTCGGTGAGTTCATTCTCGCCTCGATCTTCCTGCGCGAGGTCGACCAGCAGACGGTTGCCGTCGGGCTCTACAGCATGACGATCGGCAACGAGAAGAACCGGCTCTTCGGTCAGTTCGCGGCCGGATCGCTGTTCTGCTCGATCCCCGTCGTGGCGCTCTACCTTGTGGCGCAGAAGCAGTTGGTGGGTGGGTTGACTCAGGGCTCGGTGAAGTGACCCCCGGCCCGGCGTTGGGGGAGCCCGGCAACCGACTCGGGCTGCCGCACCACGACGGGTCGCCCCGCTATGTCTCGAATCAGACTCCCCGCTTGGGGGATTGGGTCACCGTCCTGTTGCGGGTGCCGCGCACCGTCGCGGTCGACTCGGTGTACGTCCGCACGGTCCGCGACGGGGAGCAGCACTTCGTCGGCGCCCGCGAGGTCGGCACCACCGCGGCGGACACGTGGTGGTCGGCGGAGCTGGAATGCCACAACCGGGTGACGGCATACCGGTGGCTGATCTCCGGGACCACCTGGCCCTACGCCTGGCTGAACGGGACCGGCCTGCATACTCGGGACGTCGCCGATGCGGCCGACTTCCGGCTGGTCGCCCACGACCACCCGGCGCCGACGTGGACCGAGGGCGCCGTGGTGTACCAGGTCTTCCCGGACCGGTTCGCCCGCTCCGCCGCCGCCGACACCCGTCCCGCCCCGGATTGGGCCATCCCCAAGAGCTGGGACGAACAGCCGGAGATGACCGGCTCGGCAGTCGTGTCCAAACAGTTCTACGGCGGCGACCTGGACGGCGTCGTCGAGAACATCGACCACGTCGCGGCTCTGGGCGCGGACGCGATCTATCTCACGCCGATTTTCCCGGCGCGGTCCAATCACCGTTACGACGCAACGGATTTCGACACCGTCGACCCGCTGCTCGGCGGTGACCCGGCGCTGCGTCGGCTCACCCGCGCGGCGCACGAGCATGGGCTGAAGGTCATCGGCGATCTGACGACCAACCACTGCGGGGATGCGCACCCGTGGTTCGTCGCGGCGCGCGCCCCCCGGCGCCGGGGCACACCGGTTCCCCCGGAACGCGACTTCTTCTACTGGGACGCCGACGGCGACTACGTCGGCTGGCTGGGGGTCCGCAGCCTGCCGAAGTTCAACCACGCCAGCGCCGAATTGCGCCGCCGGCTGGTCGAATCCGCGGCGGGCCCGGTCCGCAAGTGGCTCGGTCGCTCCGGCGGCCTGGACGGCTGGCGGATCGACGTCGCGAATATGACGGGGCGTCAGGGCGCGGTCGATCTCAACCACGAGGTCGCCCGGTCGCTGCGCGACACGATGGACCGGCACCACCCGGGCGCCCTGCTGATCGCCGAACACGGGCACGACTACACCCCGGACCTGACCGGCGACGGCTGGCACGGGGTGATGAACTACCTGGGCTTCTGCAAGCCGGTATGGACCTGGCTGGCCCGCCGGGATCTGCCCGAGGGGTTCCTCGGCTCGCCCATGCCGGTGCCGAATCTGCCCGGGGACGCCGTCGTGGCCACGATGCGAGAGGTCACCTCACAGGTTGCCTGGCAGCAACTCGTCCACTCCTTCAATCTGCTCGGTTCGCACGACACGGCGCGGATTCACTCCCTCGTCGGCGGCGACCCGGCCCTCGTCGAGGCCGGTGCCGGGCTGTTGCTCACCATGCCGGGGATCGCGATGATCACCTACGGCGACGAGATCGGTATGCCGGGACTGTTCGGCGAGGACGGCCGGCGCCCGATGCCCTGGGACGAACACGACTGGGATCACAGGATTCTCACGGCATACCGAGAACTCGTCGGCGTGCGACGCCAGTCCGTCGCGCTGCGGACCGGGGGACTGCGCTGGGTGTATGCCGGTGCCGACGCCCTCGTCTTCCTGCGCGAGTGCGAGACCGAGGTGGCGCTGGTCCACGTGTCGCGGGCCGCCCATGACCCCGTCCGGCTGCGCACGTCCGACCTGCCGGGCATCGCCGACGGACGAACGGCATACGGGCCTAACATGCGGGTTGGTGCGCGCACGGTGACATTGCGCGCCAACGGCGCCGGCGTCCGCATCCGGATCTGGACGCCCACCGACGATGGCCCGTCGCCCCGCCGCGTCCCGACGCGCCGCGGCGAGGAGGGATGACGAATGACGATGGTCGCTGAGGCCAGGAAGGACCACATGCCGATCAGATTGGCCACGATCGCCCGGCACGCGAAGGTCTCCGAGGCGACGGTCTCGCGGGTGCTGAACGGTAAGCCCGGGGTGGCCGACTCGACGCGACAGTCCGTCCTCATGGCGCTCGACGTCCTCGGCTACGACCGGCCGAGCAAGTTGCGGCGCAAGATCTCCGGGCTCGTCGGCCTGGTCGTCCCGGAGCTGACCAACCCGATCTTCCCGGCCTTCGCGCAGGCCATCGAGACCTCGCTGTCCCAGCACGGGTACACCCCGATTCTGTGCACGCAGACCCCGGGCGGGGTGCACGAGGACGACTACGTCCAAATGCTGCTCGATCGCGGGGTGTCCGGCATCGTGTTCGTCTCCGGGCTGCACGCCGACACGTTGATGGACCACACCAGGTACCTGCGGCTGCTGGAACGCGGCCTGCCGATCGTCCTGGTCAACGGGTATGCCGAATCGATCGACGCGCCCTTCGTCTCCAACGACGACGTGCGGTCGATGTACCTCGCGGTGTCCCATCTCGTGCAGCTCGGGCATGTCGAGATCGGGCTGGCGGTGGGGCCGGATCGCTATGTGCCGGTGCAGCGCAAGAGGGAGGGGTTCCTCGCCGCAATGCATGAGTATGCCGGTCGCGACGACGTCGACCACCTGGTGAGCACGTCGCTGTTCAGTGTCGAGGGCGGGGTGCTGGCCACGACCCGGCTCATCGAAAGCGGGTGTACCGCGGTGATCTGCGGCTCGGATCTGATGGCGCTCGGGGCGATTCGCGCGGCCCGGCAGCTCGGGTTGAGCGTGCCCGGGGAGTTCTCCGTCGTGGGCTATGACGACTCGCCGCTCATCGCGTTCACCGATCCGCCGCTGACCACGATCCGCCAGAGCGTGGACGCGATGGGCCCGGCGATCGTCGATGCGCTGCTCGGCCAGATCCGCGGCCGGACCCAACGCGAGGAGTACATGTTCCAGCCGGAACTGGTGGTTCGCTCCTCGACCGCCGCCTGCGTCCCCCGCTGACCGACCACGCGGTCCTCAGCTGCGGAGGGCGGCCAACCGGACGATAACGGCGGTGGCCGCGGCCGGGTCCGCGACCCGGAACCGGGCGTGCGTGGGACCGTCGCCGACCTTGATCGTCAGGTCGCGGATCGTGTCGAGGGCGGCGAAGGCGTCCTCGTCCGTGGTGTCGTCGCCGAGATAGACGACGGCCTGCGCGCCGAGCCGGGCCGCGAGGGCCGTCAACGCCGTCCCCTTGTCGGCCGTGGAGAGGGCGAGTTCGACCACCGCGGACCCGGCGATCACCCGAACGTCCGGCTCGGCCCGCCCCAGCGCCTCGGCGGCGGCCAGGGCGACCGCGGCTTGCGCGGCGAGATCCGTTGACACTGCTCGGGTATGCAGGGCCAGGCCGGCCGCCTTCACCTCCACGTGCGCCCCCGGGCACTGTTCGGCGATCGCCTCGAGCCGGGTGCGCAGGACGTCCCGCCGGTGGGCGACCGAAGCGTCCGGCGACCGCCGCCCGGCCGCATCCCTCTCGTCGTCATCCACGTCGTCGGTCATCGGAAGGCTGCACTGCGCGCCGTGGCTCGCGATGAGGACGATCGCGCCGTCGCCGTCAACCGCAATCCCCGACGCCGCCCCCAACGAGTCAATGTCGCGACCCGAGACGAGGGCGGCGGCCGTGTCCGGCATACCGGCAAGTGCGGTCAGGGCCGTCAACGCGCCGGGAAGCGCTCGCGCCTGCCGCGGGTCGAGGACGAACGGTGCGATCGTCCCGTCGAAATCCGTGGCCACCAGCAGGTTCGAGACGCCGGCGACGCGGGCGAGTTCCTCGTCGAGGGTGGTCGTCGGCATACCGCTCATCGTTTGCCCGCCGTCCGGATGCCCCGCGGCACGGGCTGTACCGGGGCGGCGGCCAGGGCGTCGAGAAAGGCCCGGGCCCAGTGCTGGACGTCGTTCGCGGCGACCCGCCGGCGCATCGCCCGCATCCGGCGGCGGCGCACCGACACCGGATCGGACATCGCCCGCAGGATGGTCTCCTTCAGGCCCGCGATGTCGTGCGGGTTGCACGTGTAGGCGGTGGTGAGTTCGACTGCGGCGCCGGCGAATTCGCTCAGCACCAGCGCGCCGCCACCGTCGTTCCGGCAGGCGACGTATTCCTTGGCGACCAGATTCATGCCGTCCCGGAGCGGGGTGACGAGCAGGACGTCGGCGGCGACGTACAACGCCGCCATCTCGGCCATGTCGTAGCTGTGATGGAGGTAGTTCAGGGCGGACGCCCCGATGCTCGCATACTGCCCGTTGATCCGCCCGACCGTCGTCTCGATCTGTTCGCGAAGTTCCTGATATGCGCGCACCCGCTCACGGCTCGGCGTCGCGACTTGGACCAGCGTGACCTCCGGCGGGGCCACCAGACCGTCGGCGAGGAGCTCCTCGTATGCCTTGAGCCGATGCCGGATGCCCTTGGTGTAGTCGAGCCGATCGACACCGAGTAACAAGGTGCGCGGATTGCCGAGGGACTGGCGGATCTCCCGGGCGCGCTCGCGCACCGCAGGGGTCCGGGCGAGCTCTTCCATGGCGGCGGTGTCGATCGAGATCGGGACGGCCGCGGCCCGAACCCATCGGTCGCTGTCCGGCTGGCGGACCAGCTCACCGCGAGTCGTCGTCGGCAGCAACTGCCGGCAGGCGCGGACGAAATTGGCCGCGTCGGTGCGTCGCTGGAACCCGAGGAAATCGGCCCCGAGCAGCCCGCGCAGGATCGGGACCCGCCACGGCAGTTGCGCGAAGAGCTCCACCGGCGGGAACGGGATGTGGTCGAACCACCCGATCCGCAGGTCCGGACGACGGCGCCGCAGCAACTCGGGCACCAGTTGCAGCTGGTAGTCGTGAATCCACACCGTGGCCCCCGGCGCGGCCACCTGCGCGACGGCGTCGGTGAAGCGCTCGTTGACGGCGGCATACCGGCTCCACCATTGCCGGTGGAAGGTGGCCGGAACGATGACGTCGTGATAGATCGGCCACAGGGTGTCGTTGGCGAACCCCTCGTAGTACGCCTCGACGTCGGCCTCGTCCAAGGCGACCGGGACGAGGTACATCCCGGATTCGGAGAACGGCTGCGGTGCCTCGCCGGC
>JBDIAR010000100.1:0-13031 GCA_039812545.1 Dermatophilaceae bacterium
CGCCCCGGGGACCCGATGCCGTCCTACGGACCGAGCGCCGACCGGCCACCCGCCGACGCGCGCATCCAGCTCGGCCCGCCCCGCGATCCGCACCTGCCGGCCGGGGCCTGGCTGCTGTGCTTCGCCTCGATCGTGGCGCTGATTCCCTCGTTCTTCCTGGTCGGCATACCGAGCCTGATCTTCGGCGCGCGCGCCGCGATGAGTTCGGCTCCGGCGGCCGAACGCGACCGGCTGATCCGGCGAGGCTGGACGGCGTTGGTGGTCAACATCGCCGCCGTCGTCGTGGCCGGCGCCACGGTCCTGCTCGTCCTCCTCAGTCGGGCCCGCGCGTGACCGACGGGCCGCTCATCGTCCAGAGCGACAAGTCCCTGCTCTTGGAGGTCGAGCACCCCCGCAGCGAGGAGGCCCGGCGCGCCATCGCCCCCTTCGCCGAACTCGAACGCGCCCCCGAACACGTCCACACCTACCGGATCACCCCGCTGGGCCTGTGGAACGCCCGGGCGGCCGGGCACGACGCCGAACAGGTCGTGGACGCCCTGCTGACCTTCAGCCGGTATGCCGTGCCGAACGCGCTGCTCGTCGACGTCGTCGAGACGATGGGTCGGTACGGTCGGCTCACCTTGGAGAAGCACCCGACGCACGGCCTCGTGCTGCACTCCTCGGATCGTCCGGTCCTGGAAGAAGTGTTGCGGCACAAGCGAATCCAGCCGCTGTTGGGCAATCGGATCGACGACGACACGATCCTGGTCCACCCCAGCGAGCGCGGCCGGCTCAAGCAGGAACTCCTCAAGGTCGGCTGGCCCGCCGACGACGTCGCCGGCTACGTCAACGGGGAGGCCCACCCGGTGGCGTTGGACACCACGGGGTGGACCGTCCGGCCGTACCAACAGCAGGCCATCGACGGTTTCTGGCACGGCGGTTCCGGGGTCGTCGTGCTGCCCTGCGGCGCCGGCAAGACGATCGTCGGTGCCGGTGCCATGGCCCGCTCCCAGACCACGACGCTGATCCTGGTCACCAACACCGTCGCCGCCCGCCAGTGGAAGGACGAACTGCTGCGCCGGACGTCCCTCACCCAGGACGAGATCGGCGAATATTCGGGCTCCCGCAAGGAAATCCGGCCGGTCACGATCGCGACGTACCAAGTCCTGACGACCCGGCGCAAGGGGGCATACCCGCACCTGGATCTGCTCGACGCCCGCGACTGGGGCCTGATCGTCTACGACGAGGTCCACCTGCTGCCGGCGCCGATCTTCCGGATGACCGCCGACCTGCAGGCGCGGCGTCGGCTCGGGCTCACCGCGACGCTGGTGCGCGAGGACGGCCGCGAGGCCGACGTCTTCTCGCTCATCGGACCCAAACGCTTCGACGCGCCGTGGAAGGACATCGAGGCGCAGGGCTGGATCGCGCCCGCCGACTGTGTCGAGGTGCGCGTGACCCTGCCCGACTCCGATCGGCTCGCGTATGCCGTCGCCGAGCCCGACGAGCGGTACCGGCTGGCGGCCTGCGCACCGCAGAAGGACCGCATCGTCGAGCGACTCGTCGCCCGGCATTCCGGCGAACCGACCCTCGTGATCGGCCAGTACCTCGACCAACTACAGGCGCTGGCCGGGCGCCTGGACGCCGAACTGATCACCGGCGAAACGCCGGTCGCCCAGCGCCAGAAGCTGTTCGGCGCCTTCAAGGAGGGCGCCCTGCGGCTGCTCGTCGTCTCCAAGGTGGCCAACTTCTCGATCGACCTGCCCGAGGCCTCGGTCGCCATCCAGGTCTCGGGGACCTTCGGTTCACGCCAGGAGGAGGCCCAACGCCTGGGGCGGGTGTTGCGCCCCAAGGGCGACGGCCGCACGGCGCACTTCTACACGCTCGTCTCCCGGGACACCGTGGACGCCGACTACGCCGCGCACCGGCAACGGTTCCTCGCCGAACAGGGCTACGCCTATCGAATCGTCGACGCGGACGAGCTCGATTCGCTGGAACCGCCCGGCTGAGCGCGACGCCCCGGGAAGCTCACCACGCAGGCGCCGCGTTCGGCGAACGCGTCCAGCCGGACCTCGCCGTCCGGCCCGGCGAGGACACCTTCCATCAGGCCCAGATGCACCCCGCAGACGACCTGCGGTTGGTCCCGGGCCACGGTGACGAAGGGGCACCTGGTCAACCGCAGTCGACGCACTCGATCATCGGCGTCGGGATCGAATCCCAGCCGGGCCAGGATGTCGACCAGCCGACGACGGCGATCGATGTCCCGTGATGGTTCAGCGGGGTCGGCGAGGTCGGGGCGACCGCCGGCACCCGGCAGCCGTTCGGCCCAGATCCGCCCGAGCCGGACGGCCTCACCGGTCGGGTCCGGCGCGGACTGGGCCACGGTGGTCGCCAGGACGCCGAGCAGCGCCGCGACGGCCGCCTCGGCCGGCGCCGGGGCGAGGACATAGCGATGCGCCGGGCGACCCCTCGCACCCCCGGGCACCACCTGCCGTTCGACCGCCCCGCGCGCCGCGAGCGCCGACAGATGCTCGCGCACGGTGTTGCGATGAGCGCCGAGGGACTGCGCCAGTTCGGCCACGGTCGACGAACCGCCGGCGGCCCGTAGAGCGCCGAGCACCTCGGCCTCCGCGGCCGTGGCGATGTGCGCCTGGGAGGACGAGGCGCCGGGACCCCAGCCCGACGGGATCTCATGGGCGACCGGCATACCACTTCCAATTAGCACGGAACTAACCGTACTATTAAAGAACGCCCGACGCGCCCCAACCGGGTCGGCGTGTCGGGCGCACACCCTGGAAGGTGGTGGCCACGTGTCACTCCTCACCCGCCCAGAGACTCTCACGGACCGGCTCGGCACACCGGTCGAACCCGCGCCGGCGCGGCCCTCGCGATCCCTCGGCCGGCGCGTCGTCGCGATCCTCACGACGACCGACCACAAGGTCATCGGCAATCTCTACTTCGCCACCTCGTTCGCGTTCTTCATGGTCGGTGGACTGCTCGCGCTGCTCATCCGCGCCGAACTCGCCGCGCCCGGACTGCAGATCGTGGACAGCAAGATCCACTTCAACATGCTGTTCACGATGCACGGCACGATCATGTTGCTGCTTTTCGCCACGCCGCTGTTCGCCGGCTTCGCCAATGCCCTGGTCCCGTTGCAGTTGGGCGCTCCCGATGTGGCCTTCCCCCGGCTCAACGCCTTCGCGTACTGGCTCTACCTCTTCGGCGGCCTGATCACCGTCGGCGGCTTCCTCTCCCCGGGCGGAGCCGCCTCGTTCGGCTGGTTCGCGTATGCGCCGCTGTCGAGTGCCGTCTACAGCCCGGGAATCGGCGGTGACCTGTGGGTCTTCGGACTGGCGCTGACCGGTTTCGGGACGATTCTCGGCGCCGTCAACCTGGTCACGACGATCGTCTGCTTGCGAGCCCCCGGCATGACGATGTTCCGGATGCCGCTGTTCACCTGGACCGTCCTGATCACCTCGATCATGGTGCTGACGGTCTTCCCCGTCCTGGCCGCCGCCTTCTTCGGCCTCGGCGCCGACCGACGTTTCGACGCCCACATCTTCGACCCGGCAAACGGTGGCGCGATGCTGTGGCAACACCTGTTCTGGTTCTTCGGCCATCCCGAGGTGTACATCATCGCGCTGCCCTTCTTCGGGATCGTCAGCGAGGTCATCCCGGCGATGAGTCGACGTCCTCTGTTCGGCTACAAGACGATGGTCTTCTCCACCGTCGCCATCGCCGCCTTGTCCACGACCGTCTGGGCCCACCACATGTATGCCACGGGCCAGGTGGCGCTGCCGTTCTTCGCGATCATGACGATGCTTATCGCGGTGCCGACCGGGGTCAAGTTCTTCAACTGGGTGGGCACCATGCTGCGCGGCTATCTCAACATGTCCACCCCGCTGATCTGGGCTCTGGGCTTCTTGGTGACCTTCCTGTTCGGCGGTCTGACCGGGGTCATCATCGCCAGTCCGCCACTGGACATCGGCGTCACCGACAGCTACTTCATCGTCGCCCATTTCCACTACACGGTCTTCGGCACCGTCGTGTTCGCGATGTTCTCCGGGTTCTATTTCTGGTGGCCGAAGTTCACCGGGAAGCAACTGGACGAACGGCTCGGCAAGATCCACTTCTGGATGACCTTCATCGGCTTCCACACCACCTTCCTCATCCAGCACTGGCTCGGGGTGTGGGGGATGGCCCGGCGGTATGCCGATTACCTACCCGAGGACGGCTTCCAGATCGCCAACCAGGTCTCCACCGCGGGATCGGTGATCCTCGGCGCGGCCACCCTCCCGTTCCTCTACAACGTCTGGCACACCTGGCGACACGCCGAACCGCTCCACGTCGACGACCCCTGGGGCTACGGCGCCGGTTTGGAGTGGGCGACGTCCTGTCCGCCGCCACGACACAACTTCCGGTCGTTGCCACCCATCCGCTCCGAACGCCCGGCGTTCGACCTGCACCACGTCGCACCCGGGCGCAACGTCACCCCCGATCCGGCGATCCTGCCGCGGATCGGCCCCCACCGCTGAGTCATCAGGAGGCAGCCATGCCGGTCACCTTGAGAATCCACCACGGCGACGTCGACCCGAAGGATCTGTCGGGCAGGTTGGTCCGCGTCGACGGGACGACCGTGGGCACCCTGCAGGGCGAGGACGCCGCGTTCGACATCGAGCTGGAGCGCGGAACCCATTGCGTCTGGCTGCATCTGGGCCCGTACGACAGCAACGGAGCCCGGATCGCCGTGAAGGACGGGGAGACCGTGGACCTCGTCGTCACCGACGCCCACCCCGGGGTGTGGGGCTTCTTCGCCGGCGGCTTCTACTCGCTGACCGAGAAGGAACGGGACGGCATCGCCTCCACCCCGTGAGAGCGCCACGTACGCTGCCGCCATGGCATACGACGTCGTCGTCATCGGGGGAGGTCACAACGGACTGACCTGCGCGGCCTACCTGGCCCGGGCCGGTCGGCGGGTGCTCGTCCTGGAGGCCGCGGAGCACGTCGGCGGGGCTGCGGTGTCCGCGTTCGCCTTCCCCGGGGTGCCGGCCAGACTGTCGCGGTATGCCTATCTCGTCTCGTTGCTGCCGGCGGCGATCATCGCCGATCTGGGTCTCGACGTCACCCTCGTGCGCCGCCGATTCTCCTCGTACACACCGCTGCCCGCCGATCCACGACGCGGCCTGCTCGTCGACACCGAGAACGACCGTTCCACCGCAACGGCATTCGCCGCGATCACCGGCGACGGCACGGCATACGAACGATGGAAGGCCTGGTATGCCGGTGCCGCCCGGTTGGCGCGCCCCGTGTGGGCCTCCCTGCTGGACCCGTTGCCGGAGCGCGCCGCGATCCGGCGGGCGGTGGCCGACGAGCAGGTGTGGCGCGACTTCGTCGAGGCCCCGCTCGGGGAGACGATCCGTCGAAACCTGCCGGACGACCTGCTGGCCGGGATCGCCGCGACCGACGGGCTGATCGGCACCTTCGCCGATCTGGAGGCCGACGACCGAGCCGCGAATGTGTGTTTCCTCTACCACCTGATGGGCGGGGGTACCGGCGACTGGGACGTCCCGGTCGGCGGGATGGGGGCGGTCACCGGGGCTCTGGAACGGGCCGCCCTGCGCACGGGCGCGACCATCCGCACGGCCGCACGGGTCCGGGCGATCGACCCGGACACCGGAGAGGTCACCTGGACCGACGCCACCGGGGACCACAGCGTGACGGCTCCGACGCTCTGCGCCGCGATCGCGCCCAGCACCGTCAACGACCTCCTGTCCGCCGGCGGCGCCGCACCGATCCCGACCGAGCCGGCGCCCGAGGGCGCCCAGCTCAAGGTCAACCTGCTGCTGCGGCGCCTGCCCCGACTGCGTGACGAATCCGTCGACCCGGCAGCGGCATTCGCCGGGACCTTTCACATCAACGAGACCTACCGGCAACTCCAGGACGCCCATCGCGCCGCGCTGGCCGGGCGGATCCCCGATCCGGCGCCGTGCGAGATCTACTGCCACACCCTCAGCGATCGCACCATCCTCGGCCCCGACCTGGCGGCCGGCACCGCCCAGACGATCACCCTGTTCGGGCTGCACCTGCCGGCCCGGCTGTTCCGCGACGACAACGACGACATGCGCCGCCGGGCCACCGACGCGGTGCTCGACTCACTGGACTCGGTCCTGGCCGAACCCGTGCGCGACCTGCTCGTCACCGACGCCGACGGCGCGCCGTGCCTCGAGTCCCGCACTCCCCTGGACCTGGCGGCCGATCTCGGCCTGCCCGGCGGCAATATCTTCCACCGCAGCCTGCAATGGCCGTGGGCCGAGACCGAGGCCGACGTCGGCGGCTGGGGTGTCGAAACCGCGTACCCGCGGATCCTGTTGGCCGGCGCCGGGGCTCGGCGCGGCGGCGGGGTTTCCGGCATACCCGGTCACAACGCCGCGCGAGCCGCGCTCGCACGATAAGGCGGGCGAAACCCAGGCGAAACCGGAGCGAAACCGGGCGAACCCAACGGCTTAGTGCCCGGGCAGCAGGGTGTATGCCGGGTTCGCGATGAACCGCTCGCCGCGCCGCTCCAACAACCGGCCCTCGATCCGAATCCGTCGTCCCGGGTCCAGCCCGACGACGTCACGCTGCCCCAGGAAGACCGCGGTGACCACCCCGTCGTCGCCGCGCACCTGGACGCGCAGGGTCGGCGACCCGGCGATCGCGGATTGCTCCACCGCGTGGATCCGCCCCGTCAACTCCACCCAGCGACGGTGCCGAGAGGGTGGCGCCGCCGAGGCTGCCGCCCCCTCGGTCGGCGCCAATGCGGCGGCCGCGGCGAACGACTCGGCCCGGGCCTGCGCCCTGACCTCGCTCTGCCCGGCCGCCGCCTCCACGGCGTCGGCCTGTGCCGAGGCGTCGAAGGGCACGATCATCGCGGCGGCGCCGGGCACCCGGGTGACCGCGGCGGCCAGCACGTCACCGGTCCGGTCGTGCAGCAGCATCCCCGCGATCGAGCCGTACCCACGCCGCGGGATGAGCACCGTCAACGAGATCCGCGGATCGTCACTGATGATCCCCCGCGTCAGCACGTATGCCGCGCGCCCGAGGCGCCGGTCCGGGCACTCGATGAGTTCCAGCGACAGGTCCGTCGCCCGCTGGTCCCAGGCCCGCTGTAGGTCCTTGGCGTGCGCGGTGTCCACCACGAAGTGGACACAGCGCAGTTTGCTGGGCTTGAGGCTGCGGGCGTGCCGCAGCGCACCGAGCACGGCCAGGTCCATGGTGTCGACGAGGACGACGACGACGTTCTTGGTGGACAGGACCGTGCCGCGGTCCCCGGTGTCGGCGGCCAGCAGCTTGCGCTCGCGCTCGTAGACCCGGTGGAGCCGGAACAACATCGGCACCAGGACGACGAACATGACCCCGACCAGCCACGCGCCCTCGTGGAACTTCGTGACGAAGAAGACCACGACCACGACGCCCGAGACCACCCCGGTCAACGTGTTGAGGGCGATGCTGCGGCGCTGGTGCGGACCGGGATGGACCCGGTGGTAGTGCGCCATCCCGAAACCGGCCAGCGTGAACCCGGTGAACACCCCGATGGCGTAGAACGCGACGAGCTTGTCGACATGCGCACCGACCGTGAGGATCAGCGTGAGGGCGATGACGGCCAGCGTGAAGATGCCGTTGGAAAAGGCCAGCCGGTGTCCCCGCTTGCGCAGCCAGCGCGGCAGGAAGCCGTCGGCGGCGACGAAATTCGCCAGATACGGGAACCCGTTGAACGGGGTGTTGGCCCCGGTGTAGAGGATGAGCATGGTCGCGAGCTGGACCGTGAAGAACAGGACGGTGCCGACGGCGTTGTCGGGGAAGACCGCCTTGGCGACCTGGGAGATCACGGTCGGCGAGCCGTCGGCATACGGCACGGCGTGCGTGACATGCGCCAGCCAGGACACCCCGGCGACGAGGATGCCCAAGATGACGCTCATCCGCACCAGGGTGCGGCGCGCGTTCAGTCCGCGCGGGGAGTTGAAGGTGCTCACCCCGTTCGAGATCGCCTCCAGCCCGGTCAGCGACGAACCGCCCTGCGCGAACGCCCGCAGCAACACGTAGATGACGCCGAAGGTCAGCAGCGAGCCCTGGTGACTGCCGAACTCGATGGCTCCCGCTTGGTTCGGCGCGTCGATGACCGGCAGGTCGCCGATGATCTCGCGCAACAGCCCCCAGCCGATGACGAGCACCATCGCCCCGGCGAAGAAGTACGTCGGGAACGCGAACGCCCGGCCGGCCTCGCGCAGCCCGCGCAGGTTGCCGTACGCCAGGATGAGGACCACCCCGACGGTGATCTCCTCGGCATACGGCTGCAAAGACGGCAGGGCGGAGGTGACCGCCGCGGTCCCCGCGGCCGCCTGCACCGCGACCGTCACGATGTAGTCGAGCATCAACGCCACGGCCCCGACCTGGGCGACGAGCGGACCGAAGTTGTCCCGCGCCACGACATACGAGCCGCCGGCGTCGGTGTAGATCTGGACGACCTGGCGGTAGGTCATGGTGACGATGACCAGGACGGCGATGACGACGCCGGTCACCGGCAGCAGCAGGCTGTATGCCGTGAGCCCGAGCGCCGGGATGAGGGCGTGCAGGATCTCCTCGGTCCCGTATGCCGAGGAGGAGATGCAGTCGGAGGAGAGCACGCCCAGCGCCAGCGGGTTGCTGAGCTTTTCGTGCTCGAGGTCGTCATTGTCCAGCGGACGACCGAGCAGGGACCTCTTGAGGCGATAGCCCCGATCTTCGGCGATCGAATCGGGCAGCGCTATCGCGGAGGCGGACACGTCTGCTCACGGTACGCCCACGCCCCACCGCCGCCCCGGGCCTGTTCCCGTGAATTGACTGGGAGTTCGCCGAGAAACCCTGGCACAAGGCCCGGCACCCAGGCGGTACTCAGCGAACTCCCAGCCACGGCGCGTAGAACTGATCGGGTGACCGGACGTACTCCCGAGGCCAACCTGCTCGTCGTCGAGGACGAGCCCAATATCCGCGAACTGCTGGCCACCTCGCTGCGGTTCGCCGGGTTCGCCGTCGAGGTGGCCCCCGACGGCGCCACCGCGCTGATGCTCGCCCAGCGCCGCCAGCCCGACCTTGTGGTTCTCGACGTGATGCTGCCGGATCTGGACGGGTTCGAGGTGACCCGGCGGTTGCGTGCCGACGGCCGTCACGTGCCCATCGTGTTCGTCACGGCCCGCGACACCCTCGACGACAAGATCCAGGGCCTGACCGTCGGCGGCGACGACTACGTCACCAAGCCGTTCAGCCTGGAGGAGGTCGTGGCCCGGATCCGGGCCGTGCTGCGCCGGACCAAGGGCGAGCCCGATACTGCGGCCACGCTGACCTTCCACGACCTCGAGCTCGACGAGGACTCCCACGACGTCCGCCGCGCCGGCCGACCGATCGACGTGTCCCCCACCGAGTTCAAACTGCTGCGCTATTTCATGCTCAACCCGAACCGCGTGCTGTCGAAGATGCAGATCCTGGACCATGTGTGGGACTACGACTTCCGCGGCGAGACCGGCATCGTCGAGTCCTATATCTCCTACCTGCGCCGCAAGATCGACACCATCGACCCGCCGTTGATCCACACCAAGCGCGGCGTCGGGTACGTCCTGCGCCTGCCGCCCGACGCCTGATCCGGATGCGCCTGCCCCGTCCCGCGGCGCTGCCGCTGCGCGCCAAGGTCGTCACGACGATGGTCGGCAGCCTGCTGGCGGCCCTCGCCCTGACGACTCTGGTGACGACGGCGGCGATGAACCGGTACCTGGTGACTCAGGCCGACGAGGAACTCAGCCAGTTCGCGCACGTCGTGACCTTCCTGCAACTGAGTAACCTGCGCAACGAGCAGGAGACCTTCCCGACGAACTTCAGCCTGCGGATCATCGGCCCCAACGGCATACAGGCCGTAGCGGATTCGATCGCCGCCCCGAACGAGGAGCCGGACCTCATGGGCCTGACCGTGGCCCGGCTGGAGTCCGGCGAACACGTCACCGTCGACAGCTCCGAACCGCCCGGGACGCAGTGGCGGATCGTCGGGGGCACCTTCGCCGGCACGGCATACGGGTATGTCGTGGCCCGCCCACTCGACGCGATCCGCTCCACGGCGAGCAATGTGCTCTGGCTGACGGCCTCCGTCGGCCTGATCGCCGTCCTGCTCAGTGGTGGACTCGGCTGGTATGCCGTGCGCCGTGCGTTGCGCCCGGTCACCGACATCGAGGCCACGGCCGCGGCGATCGCCGCCGGCGACCGCAGCCGGCGCATCCCCGAACCCACCACCGACGACGAGGTCGCCTCGCTGTCCCGGTCGCTGAACTCGATGCTCGGCCAGATCGAGCAGTCCCTCGACCGGGCCGAGTCGTCGGAGGAGCGGATGCGCCGGTTCGTCGCCGACGCCTCCCACGAACTGCGGACGCCGCTCGTGGCAATCCGGGGGTATGCCGAGCTGTACCGGCAGGGGGCGCTGCCCGAGAAGACCGACGTGGCGGCCTCGATGCGCCGGATCGAACACGAGGCGCGGCGGATGGGCGGCCTGGTCGAGGACCTGCTCATGCTCGCCCGGATGGATCAGGACCAGCCGCTGACCCTGCAGACGACCGACCTGGCCGTGCTGGCCGCCGATGCGGTCGCCGACGCGCGGGCGATGGCCCCGGATCGGACCATCACGCTGGTGGGGATCACCGGACGGGTGCGCCCCATCGAGTTGCGGGCCGACGACCGGCGGATCCGCCAGGTCCTGGCCAATCTGCTCGCCAACGCCTGCCGGCATACGCCACCGGGCACCCCGATCGAGGTGGCCATCGGCAAGGAGGTCGGCGGAGTGGCGGCGCTGGAAGTACGCGATCACGGGCCGGGCATCGACCCCTCGAAACGGGAGGCGATCTTCGAACGCTTCTTCCGGGCGGACGGGTCGCGGCACCGCGACACCGGGGGCAGCGGCCTCGGGCTGGCCATCGTCGCCGCGATCGTCGCCGCCCACCGCGGTCGGATTCGGGTCCTGGACACCCCCGGCGGCGGCGCGACATTCGCCGTGGATCTACCCACAGGCGGCTCCTATCTGCCACCCAGGCACCACCCATGAGTTCGGGGTTTGCTGACGTCAGCCGACCTAGCCGAGGAGAGACGCCATGACACTTCCGATCCCCCACGAGCCCGTTCCCGAGCCGACCGCCGCACCGCCGAGCTTCGCACCCGCGCCGAACCCCACACCCGCCCAAACCGTCACCTCGGCACCGCCCCGGCGGCTGCGCGACCTCGTGGCGGTCGCCGCCATCGCCGCGGTCCTGGCGTCCGGGGGGACGGCGGCGGCGCTGCGGATGTCCGATTCCTCGACCTCGGCGAGCGGTTCGGACGTGGCGACCAGCACCGCCGCCGGCTCCGTCCAGCCGGCCGCCGTGGTCACCCCGAGTAGCCAGGATCTGGCCGCCGCCGCGCAGCAGGTCGCCAGCACCGGTTGGTCGACGGTGGCCGCGGCGGTGGCGCCGGCGGTCGTGTCCATCACGGTCACCTCCAACCAGGCCAGCGGGCAGGGTTCGGGCGTGATCTACGACACCAAGGGCCACGTACTCACCAATAACCACGTCGTGAACGGCGCCGGAGCCGGTGCGGCCATCACGGTCACGCTGGCCGACGGCCGCAGCTACGACGCCACGGTCGTCGGCACCGACCCGTCCACCGACCTCGCGGTCGTCAAGCTGACGAACCCGCCCGGCGACCTGACCCCCATCGCCCGCGGCGACTCCAACGCCCTCAAGGTCGGCGACCCCGTCATGGCCGTCGGCAACCCCCTCGGACTGGCCGGGACGGTCACCACCGGGATCGTCAGCGCCCTCGACCGGCCCGTGACCACCCAGAGCGTCGACAGCGGCAGCCAGAACCCGTTCCAGCAGGGATCGCCGTTCGGGTCCGGTGGGTCCGGCGGGTCCGGCACCAGCGCCGCCGCCGACACCGTCGTCACCAACGCCATCCAGACCTCGGCGGCGATCAACCCCGGCAACTCCGGCGGGGCGCTGGTCAACGCCAAGGGCCAGTTGGTCGGCATCAACTCCTCGATCGCCCAACTGGGTTCGAGCAGCGGCTCCAGCGGCAATATCGGCATCGGGTTCGCCATCCCGGCGGGCGAGGCGGTCTCCATCGCCGACCAACTGATCGCCACCGGCAAGGCCCAACACCCCTACCTCGGGGTCGGCACCCGCGACACCACGGTCACCGCGTCGGGGGCCCGCCGCTCCGCCGCGGGGGTCAGCACCGTCAGCGCGAACTCGCCCGCAGCCGGCGCCGGCGTCCAGGTCGGGGACGCCATCCTGGCGATCAACGGCGCGCGGGTCGACAGTGCCCTATCCCTGATCGCCCATGTCCGGGCGCTCACGGTCGGCGACCAGGCCACCTTGACCATCTCGCGCAACGGCTCGACGCAGACCATCCACCTCGTCCTGGCCGCACGCGCGACCTGACCGAACAGCCGACCCGGCCGGCTGATCGCGGGCGATCGTCCACCGACCGGGTCAGCGCCCGGTCAGCCGCCCGTACACCGGAGCCAACGCCTCCACGTACCCGTCCCACGTCGGCAACGCCCGCGCCTCGTGCGCCGCATCCAGCCGGTCCAGCAGATAGTGCCACCCCGCCCCGATCTTCACCGCCCGGGTCTCGTCCACCATCTCGTGCTGCAACCGCAGAATCGTCCCCCGGTTGACCGCGACCACGTCGACCTCGATGCGCGCCAACGGAATCCCCGGAATAACCCAGTCCAACGCCAACCGGTTCGGCGGCCGACATACGTCGATGTGGATCATCTCCGCGCGCGGCTCGACCCCCTCGCCCACCCGGTCGGTCGTCGACCGGAAGGTAACCGTCGCGCCCGGCCCGGCCACTCCCTCGATCTGCCCGATCCACTGCGCGAGCTTGTCGTACTCGGTCAGCCAGGACCAGATGTCATCGGGCGACCCGTAGAAATCGCGGTGGTAGACCAAGGTGACCGTGCCGTCGTCGTCCGGCAGGACCATCCCGTTCTTCGGTGAGGCGATGGCGCTCATGACACTCCT
>JBDIAR010000101.1:0-12886 GCA_039812545.1 Dermatophilaceae bacterium
GGCGTGTGGGAAGTCGACGTCACGCTCATCGAGGAGTGGCTCTATGCGCTGGACACGACGACTATGACTTGGTGATCGCCGCGCTATGACTTGGTGATCGCCGCGCTGGACGTGCTGCAAGACGACGGCCCGACGCTCGGACGGCCGTTGGTGGACACGTTGACCGATTCACGACACAAGAACATGAAGGAGCTGCGTCCGGGCTCGCGCGGTCGATCTGAAGTTCGGATGCTTTTCGCCTTCGATCCCAAACGAAGAGCAATCTTCCTCGTGGCGGGCGACAAGGCCGGCAATTGGCAGCGGTGGTACATCAAGAACATTCGGATTGCCGACGAACGGTTCGACGACCACCTTATGAACCTCAGAAAGATGAGAGATCCATGACGACACTGAACGAGATCAAGCTCCGCCGCCAGCCGCGCCCCGAGAAGGTTCAGGCACACAAGGACCGGATGCTGGCCGAGACCCGTGCGTGGCGACTGCGTGAACTGCGGGAGCAGTTCGACCTCACTCAGGTCGAACTCGCCCAGCAACTCGCCGTCAGCCAGAACCGGGTGTCCACGATTGAGCGCGGCCACATCGACAAGGCTCAGGTCGACACCCTCCGCCGCTACGTCGAAGCCCTCGGCGGCACCCTCACTCTCGAGGTCCACTTCGGCGACGAAACCTTCAAGATCGCCTGAATGGCATCCGTCGCCGACTGGCGACTCCAACTGCAGCGACGCAGGACAACGCGCGCCTCTCGCTCATCCAGCGTGACTGATACGCCCGACGTGTGCGAACTCTCGTCGATTCTCGACATCGCGGCTGCCACGTCGCCCGCGGCGTTTTCGTGCGTTGGGTCTCCGGTATGCCGAAAGTCGGGTATGCCGGGTCAGCCGGTGGGTCAGGCGGCCGGGTCAGTCGGCGGCCGATTCTCCGGTGGGCTTGCCGTCGCGGGTGCGTCGGCGGTTACGCGGCTGACGGGACCGAGTTGCCGCCTCGGTCCGATCGCCGCCGCCATGCCCGCGCCCGCCGTGACCGCCACCGCCGTGACCACCACCGCCGTGACCACCACCGCCGTGACCGCCGCGCTGGCCGTCCCGGCCCCGGCCGCCCGAACCGTCGTGCCGCCCACCCTTGCCGGACCGCTTGCCGGTCTCGCCCAGGTCCTCGATTTCCTCGGCGCCCAGTCCGGCGCGGGTCTGCTGGTCCTTGCGCAGCCGGCCCTTGGCGTCGGTGGGGATGTCCAGATCGGTGTACAGGTGCTCGGAGGAGGAATACGTCTCCTGCGGGTGGGGGATGCCCAGGTCGAGCAGCCGGTTGATCAGGCTCCACTTCGGCAGGTCGTCCCAGTCGACCAGGGTGACGGCGGTACCGGTGTGGCCGGCCCGACCGGTCCGGCCGATCCGGTGGACATAGGTCTTCTCGTCCTCGGGGCATTGGAAGTTCACGACGTGGGTGACATTGTCGACGTCGATGCCGCGGGCGGCCACGTCGGTGGCGACCAGGATGTCCACCTTGCCGTTGCGGAAGGCCCGCAGCGCCTGCTCGCGGGCGCCCTGGCCGAGATCGCCGTGGATGGCGGCGGCGGCGAAGCCGCGCTCGGTGAGTTCGTCGGCGACCTTGGCGGCGGTCCGCTTGGTTCGCGAGAAGATCAGTGACAGGCCGCGGTCGCGAGCCTGCAGGATGCGGGTCAGCAACTCCACCTTGTCCATCGCGTGCGCCCGGTAGACGTACTGGGCGGTGGCGGTGACGGTGTGCTGGTTCTCGTGCTCCTCGCCCATCGCGCGGATGTGCGTCGGCTGGGCCATGTAGCGCCGGGCGAGGGCGACGATCGCGCCGGGCATCGTGGCCGAGAAGAGCATGGTATGCCGGTTGGCGGGCGTGCGCGCCATGATCGTCTCGACGTCGGGGAGGAAGCCGAGGTCGAGCATCTCGTCCGCCTCGTCCAGGACCGCGGTCCGCACGTGGCCGAGGTCGAGGTGTCCCTGCTTGGCCAGGTCGATCAGCCGACCGGGCGTGCCGACGACCACGTCGACGCCGCGGCGCAGGGCCTCGATCTGCGGCTCGTACGCGCGCCCGCCGTACACCGTCAGTACCCGGGCGCCCCGGCGGGCGCCGGCCGCCTCGAGGTCGCCGGCCACCTGGACCGCCAGCTCACGCGTCGGCACCACGACGAGACCCTGCGGTTTGCCGGCATACGGGAGCGCCTCGAACGCGTCGTCCTTCGGAGTGATCACGTGCTGGAGCAGCGGGATCCCGAAGCCCAGCGTCTTGCCGGTGCCCGTCTTGGCCTGACCGATGATGTCGTGTCGGGCCAGCGCGACGGGCAGCGTCATCGCCTGGATGGGGAAGGGGTGCGTGATCCCGCGGTCGGCGAGCGCCTCGACGATGTCGGGATGGATGGGGAAGTCGGCGAACGAGAGGGTCTCAGGAGAGGTGGACACCGAGGGTGCTTCGGTCATGCGGGGATCAGGCCTTCCGTGAATCGGCGGGTATGCCAGCGCAGGGCTGGCACGGGCCGATCGGAGGTCTGCGGGAGGCCGCCAACGAGGCTGAAGAGGCGGCGGCGAAAGGTTTCGGGCCGACCGGGCACCGTGTCAGGTCGCACACCGTAGGCGCGGTGTACGAGCGTGAGTGTACCCGGCTAACGTGTGCGGTCATGGAGCAAACGCCGCAGGCCGAATCCGAGCGGCCGGATCCGTTCGACGATCCGCACTATCGGACGGCGGTCGTCGACATCCTGGGGGCACTGGCATACGCCGAGCTCAGCGCCTTCTTCCAGATGGCCGACGACGGACACATGGCTCCGACACACGGTCTGAAGGCCGACGTCGCCGCGTTCGCCGCCTCGGAATTCGCGAAGTATCAGGCCCTGGAGCAGCGGCTGATCGACATCGGCGTCGATCCGGACGAGGCGATGGCGCCGTTTGCGCCGGCCATCGACGACTTCCACCAGCGGACCCGGCCCGCGGACTTCCTCGAAGGGCTGGTCAAGGCATATGTGGGGGACGGGATCGCGCAGGACTTCTACCGGGAACTCGCCGAGTTCATCGATCCGTGGACCCGCGATTTCGTCGTGGGCGTGTTGACCAAGATCCCGGAGCGCCGCGAGTTCATCGTCGCCACGGTCCGCAGCGGCATCGACGCCGACCCGCGTCGAGCCGGACGGTTGGCGCTGTGGGGGCGCCGGCTGGTGGGGGAGGCGATGTCCCAGGCGCAGCAGGTGACGTCCCTGCGCGAGGACCTCGGCGACGTGCTGCTCGGCGGCCACGGCGGGTACGGCGCCGACCTCGCGGCCATCGGACGGATGCTGGATCGGATCACCCACAATCACACCCGCCGGATGGAGCGGCTCGGCCTACAGTCCTGAGGAGTACGCCGGAAGGGGGCACCGGTGGTATGCCGGTGCCCCCTTCGCGGGTGACTGTCGGTGGGTCGGTCGACCCGGGGCTCAGACCTGGCGCTTGCCGGTCATCGAGCCGTAGACGACGATCAGGATCGCCGCGACGATGATGCCGATGAACAGGGCGATCCAGTCGATGCCGGGGGTGTCGGAACGGCCGGTGAGGGCCTTGAAGATCCAGCCGCCGGCGAGCGAGCCGATGGCGCCGAGCACGACGGTCATGACGGCGCTGATGTTCTGCCGGCCCGGGAGGGCCAGACGGGCCAACGGGCCGACGATGGCGCCAGCGATCAGGGCGCCGATCAAGGTCTGCAACATGGTGGGGCGTTCTCCTCTCGTGTCCCCTGCTTGCCTCATCGCCTGCGTAGGCAGGTGACAGCAGAGTGTCTGGGAACCCGGTCACGCCGGGACGTCACCACCGTAAGCTCGTCCGCCCGTGCTCCCGTGGATTGGTGCCGCCAATTCAAGATGACGAATTGGCAACAACTGGGTTGCCGAAATCGCGGTTCCGCCGTCGTCGGACTCGCCCGACGGCGTCGGGATCGACGATCAGCCGATCCCGAACCCCACCCGGCTCTTCTCGGAGGCTGCCGCGTGGACATACCCGATCGAGGCGGCGGGCACGATGAGTCGACCGCCCTTGGTGTCGTCCAGGGTGAGGGCGGTGCCGGCCGTCAGGGCCTGGTTGACGGCCTCCTCGACTTGCTCGGTCGATGCGTCGGTTTCGATGGCGACCTCGCGAGCCACGTCGCGGATGCCGATCCTGATCTCCATGACTGATGTCCTTTCCAGCGGCCTCCACCCTAACCCGGGGTGCGGGTGTCGGAGTTCGCGTCCGCGCCGGCTCTGGGACGCGCCCGAGGCTACTCGGCGACGTGATGGGTGCTGGGGAAACCGGCGATGCCGCGCCAGGCCAGCCGGCCCATGACGGCGACGGCCTCGGCCTTGGTCAGCACGACGTCCCGACTGATCCAGTGCCGCGCGGACACCTGGGCCAACCCGGTCAGCGCCATCCCGACCAGCTTGGCCTCCTCGCTGGACAGCGTCGTGTCACCGGCGATGGCCTCGGCGACGTCCTCGGCGATCCGGTCGAACATCGATTCCAGTCGGTCGCCGACGACCGGTTCGTTGGCCAGGTCCGACTCGAACAGCAACCGGAACGGCGCGCCCTCGCGCTCGACGAAGTCGTAGTAGGCGGCGACGGTGGCATACACCCGCGCCTTGTTCTCGGTCGATGACTCGATGGCGTCCTTGACGAGCGCCTCGAGTTCGGCGCTATGGTAGTCCAAGAGGGCGAGGTAGAGTTCCTGCTTGCCCGGGAAGTGTTGGTAGAGAACGGGTTTGCTGACGCCGGCGCGGATGGCGATGTCGTCCATCGCGGCCGCGTGGTAACCCTGTTCGACGAAGGCCGCCTGGGCCGCCTCGAGGAGTTGCAGGCGGCGTTCCGATCGGGGGAGCCGTTGGCCCCGGCCGTTGAGATCGGTGTCCATCGCCGACGCGCTCCTCTCGCCGAACCCGTTGCGGGCCCTTGTCGACCGATCTTACTCACCGGTAACCTTCCCGGGAACTCCCGCCCTGCCGCTGCGTCAGTCACGTCGTCATGGGGTTGCCCTACGGTGGAGCGGTGAGCAACCCTGCGGCGCCGTCCCTGCCTGCCCTACCGTCCCGGCCGTTCCCGGCCGCACCCAGCGAACCTGAGGCGCTGGTTGCTGCGTTGCACAGAAATCGGGTCACGTTCGAATGGAAATGCTTCGGCGTCGACCGGGCCGCGATGAGTCGCACACTCGCGCCCTCCAGCTTGACGTTGGCGGGTCTGGTCAAGCACATGGCCTTGGTGGAGGACCACTACTTCACCCATCAGCTTCTGGGGCACCCGTACCCGGATGTCTGGGCACCCCTGGCGCACAACGAGAACTGGGATTTCGAGTCGGCTCATCACGACACGCCCGAGGACTTGCACACGCTGTGGCGGCAGGCGGTCGATCGCTCGGAGCTCGCCACGCGGCAGACGCTCGACGACAGCGGGCTCGATCAATTGGCCGCCGACTCCGGCGGATCTGATGCGCTCAGCCTGCGCCGGATCCTCATCGACATGGTGGAGGAGTACGCCCGCCACACCGGCCACGCCGATCTGATCCGCGAGTCGATCGACGGGCTCGTCGGCGAGGGCCGGCCGGCGGTCGAGTGATGCGCCGGCTCCCGGTGGCTGCGCGGCGATCATCGGGTATGCCTGTGCTCCCCGACTACGCCGGAGTGGTCCTAGAACTCACCGATCGCATTCCTCCCGGCCGGGCACTGGCATACGGGCGGGTCGCCGCGATCGCGGCGGAACTGGGCTGGCCGGGCGGGCCTCGTCAGGTCGGCGCGGTGATGTCGGCATACGGGTCGAGTACGTGCTGGTGGCGGGTGGTGCGGGCCGATGGACGGGCGCCGCGGTGTCATGACGAGGAGGCGCTGACGCACTATCTCGCGGAGGGCACCCCGTTGCGCAACCGGCGTCCCGTCGTCGTGGACATGGTCGCGGCGGCGCCCGGCCCGCTGCTGGCGCCGGACGATCCGCTGCGCCGGATCGCGCGCGGGCCGGATGCCCGGGCCGATGTCGGTGCCCCGTGATGGAATCCCCTCGTGGCCATCCAGTCGGAGTTCTCCCGCGAGTCGGTGGTGCTCGATGCCGCCCAGCGGGCCGCGGTCGAGCACCTCGGCCCGGTGCTGCGCGTGCTCGGCGGGCCCGGTACGGGCAAGACGACGGTCGTCGTCGAACTCGTCGCGCAGTGGGTTGACCGCGGTCGGGTCGAAGCGCATCGGGTCGTCGCGCTCGCCGCGTCTCGGCGGGCGGCGGCCCGGCTGCGCGAGCGACTCGTCGCGCGGCTCGGCCGGACCACCCGCGAGCCGGTGGCGCGCACCGTTCAATCGCTGGCGTATGCCGTGTTGCACACCGAGGCCGTTCTCGCCCGCGAGCCCCGGCCCCGGCTGATCACGGGTCCCGAGCAGGACGCGATCCTCGCCGAGTTACTCGCCGGGCACGCCGCCGGCGTCGGCGCCGCGCCGTCGTGGCCGCCGGCCGTGGTGCCGGCGCTGCGGACCCGGGGCTTCCGCGCCGAACTACGTGACCTGCTGATGCGCGCGGTCGAGGCCGGGCTGACCGGTGAGGACCTGGGCCGGCTCGGGGCGCGGCACGGTCGTCCGGAGTGGGGCGCGGCCGGTTCGGTGCTGGACGAGTACCTCGCGGTGAGCGGATTCGCCCGGCCGGGCGGGTTCGATCCGGCGGCGGTGGTTCGTTCGGCGGTGGGGGTGCTGACCTCAGATCCGGCGGCGCTGGCCCGGCTGGTCAAGGGCGTCGGACTCGTGGTGGTCGACGACGCGCAGGAGCTGACACCGGCGGCCGCGGAGTTGCTCGAGGTGCTCGCCGGAGCCGGGGTCGCCGTGGTGCTCGTGGGTGATCCGGACGAGACTGTGCTCGGTTTCCGGGGTTCGGATCCGGGCTTCCTGACGCAGGGCTGGACCGGCCTGGGAGGCGGGGGCGGGCAGACCGTCGTCTTGCACACCGACCACCGCGCGGGCGAGGTCTTGCGGGACGTGGCCGCCCGCGTGGCCGACCGGATCGCGCCGGCCGGCTCGGCACACCGCCGGCTCGTGGCCCCCGCCGGTCCGCCCGGACGCGCGGAGGTCTTGATCGCGCGCTCGGCCGCGCACGAGGGCGCGCTGATCGCCCAGGTTCTGCGCGAGGCCGCGGTGACCGAGGCGATGAACTGGGCCGACATGGCTGTCGTCGTGCGCGGCCGGAGTCGGGCCGCGACCTTGCGTCGCGCCCTGGAGGGGGCCGGCGTCCCGGTGGACAGCGCGGACGGCGCCATCCCGCTGCGCGACGAACCGGTCGTGGCGGCGCTGCTGACGCTCGCCGAGGCCGCCGCAGCGCTGGCCGCGGACCCGAGTAGCCCACCGGCGTGGTTCGACGCGACGGTGGTCGCCGAGTTGCTGCTGTCCCCGCTGGGCGGCGCGGACGGCGCGCAGCTGCGGCGGCTGCGACGCAGGTTGCGGGCCGCGGCCGGCGGACCGCCGCCGACCTCGGCCCAGATCGACCCCGCCCGGGCCGGCGAGGAGTTGCTGGTCGCCGCTGTGTGGGATGGGGTGACCGAACCCGGCGAGGCGCCGGCAGCAGGATCCGACGATCCGCTGCATCGGCTTCGCCGGGCGCTCGCGGCGGGGGTGACCCGACTGCGGGCGGGGTCTGCCTCGTCGGCGGCGATCGGGCGCCCTGCTCCGGCGAGTGCGGAGGACGTGCTCTGGGCCATTTGGGAGGCGACCGGTTGGGCGTCGCCCTGGCGTCGCGCGGCGCTGGCCGGCGGTGCCCGGGGACGGCGTGCCGACCACGACCTGGACGCGCTCGTGGCGATCCTGGCGGCCGCGGCCGGTTTCGCCGACCGGCTTCCGCACGCCGGGCTGCAGGCCTTCATCGACCAGGTCCGCAGCGAAGAGGTCGCGGCCGACTCGCTGGTGCCCACCGCCTTGGGCGGCGCACGGGTGGTCCTGACCACCCCGCAACAGGCCGCCGGCCGGCAGTGGGCGTTGGTGATCGTGGCCGGAGTCCAGCAGGGCGTGTGGCCGGACCTAAGGGTCCGCGACTCGCTGCTCGGTGCCGGGCGGCTCGTGGATGCGGTGCGGGGGTTGGAGCGCACCCCGCGCGAGGACGTGGCGCAGGTTCGCCGGGACGAACTGCGGTTCTTCTACGTGGCCGTCACGCGGGCGGTCCAGCGGTTGGTCGTGACCGCGGTCCGCAACGACGACGACCAGCCCTCGCCGTTCGTCGACCTCGTCGATCCCCGCCCGGAAGAGGCCGGTCCGCGTCCGTATGCCGGAGTGGAGCATCCGATGACGCTGCCCGGTCTGGTCGCCCGATTGCGGCAGGTCGTCACCGATCCGGGCGCGCTGTCCGTGCAGGCCGGTTCTGCGGGGGCGAGGCCCGGCTCCGGCGAGGCCGGCGAGGCAGCCGCGGCCTTGGCCTTGTTGGCCAAGTCAGGAGTCCCCGGAGCACACCCGGCGGACTGGTGGGATGTCCGCCCGACGAGCACGATGGCGCCGCGTCGGCCCGAGGGTGTCGTTCAGGCGCTGTCACCGTCGAAGGTGGAGGCGTTTGGCCAGTGCGGGCTGCGCTGGTTCCTTCAGGGACGTGGGGCCGACCGGATGACCGGTTCCGCCGTCGCGGTCGGGCAACTCGTCCACGACGTCGCCGCGGCGCTGCCGGACGACGCGGAGGTCGCGGCGGTGCACGCCGAGATCGACCGGCGCTGGACGGACCTGCAGGCTCCGCCGGGGTGGCAGGGCGAGCGCCTGCGCTCGCAGGCATACGAGATGGGCACCCGTCTGGTCGAGTACTGGCGCAGGTCGAAGGCCGCGGGCTGGGAGCGGGCCGGTGCCGAGGAACCGGTCGATGTCGTGATCGGAGCGGCCCGGGTTCGGGGTTCGATCGACCGCGTCGAGCGGCACGCCGACGGCCGGATTCGGATCGTGGACTACAAGACCGGCGCCACGGTGCCCACGAAGGTCGCCGATCACCCCCAACTGGCCACCTACCAACTGGCGGTCCGCCGCGGCGGCTTGGCCCAGGTCGGTCCGGATGCGGTGGCCGGCGGCGCCGCGCTGGTGCGCCTCGGCAAGGCGGCGCCGACGAAGTCGAACGATCCCGTCGTCCAGGACGCCATGGACCCCGAGACCGAGGCCGCCGTGGAGGCCCTGGTGACCCGGACAGCGGCGGGTATGCGGGCCGCCGAGTTCACCGCGAGTGTCGGTGCCCACTGCCGCACCTGCCCCGTGCAGGCTTGCTGCCCGCTGCGACCAGAAGGAGACGCTCCATGACCGCGCGGCCGGCTGTGATCGGCGCCCGCGCCATTGCCGAGGCGCTGGGGCGCCCGGAGCCGACCGACGAACAGGTCGCCGTCATCGAGGCACCGCCGGGTGCGCTCCTCGTCGTCGCAGGGGCCGGCTCGGGTAAGACCGAGACGATGACCGGCCGGGTCGTCTGGATCGTCGCCAACGGTCTGGTCGCCGCCGACGAGGTCCTCGGACTGACCTTCACCCGCAAGGCCGCCGGGGAGTTGTCCGAGCGAATCACGACCCGCCTGACCGCGCTACGCGCCTGCGGCCTGTGGACACCGGAGGACGACCTGCCGGCATACCCGAGCGTGCAGACGTACCACGCGTATGCCGGGGAGTTGGTCCGCGAACACGCGCTGCGGGTCGGCCGCGAACCCGATGCCCGGCTGCTCACCGAGGCCGCCTGCTGGCAGTACGCCGACGCGGTCGTCGAGGCCTACGACGGGGATCTGGCGGACGTGTCGTATGCCGCGAGCACGATGACCGAGGCCGTGGTGGCGCTGGCCGCGGAGTTGAGTGAACACCTGCTCAGCCCCGACGACTTGGCGCACTGGATCGACGGTTTCCTCGCCGAGGTGCGCCGACCGCGAGCACCCGGTCGGTTGACGAAGCATCCGGCCGGCGACATCGAGACGGCGTTGCGGGCCCGGCGGGCGCTGCTGCCCCTGGTCACGGCATACCGGGACCGCAAGTTGGCGGCGGAGGCGATGGATTTCGCCGACGTCATGGCCCTGGCTGCCCGGATCGCCCTGGAGCACCCGGACGTGGGCGCTCGGGAACGGCGCCGGTACCGCGCTGTTCTGCTCGATGAGTTCCAGGACAGTTCGGATGCCCAGCTCGCCCTGCTGGCCGCGCTCTTCGGGCCCACCGGAGCCGGACTCGACGCCGAACTGTCGGTCACGGCGGTCGGCGACCCGAACCAGTCGATCTACGGCTGGCGCGGTGCCAGCAGCGGCACCCTGGTGCGTATGCCGTCCGCCTTCGGGGCGGCGGGGCAGGACGCGGCGCGCAGCCTGCGCACCAGTTGGCGCAATGACCGCCGGATCCTCGACGTCGCCAATGTGCTCGCCGCGCCGCTTCGCGCGAACCAGTCCGAGGCCCTGCCCGGGTGCGAGTTGGTGGCGCGCCCGGGAGCCGGGGACGGCGTCGTGTCGATCGCGCGGGTGGCGACCCTGGAGGAGGAGGCGGACCTGATCGCCTCGGTGTTGCGGGCCCGCTGGTTCTCCACGTCCGGCGGGGATGGGTCGGGTACGGACGATTCGAGCGGGGGCGAGCGGCCGACGGCCGCGGTGTTGTGCCGGCGGCGTTCGCAGTTCGAGGTGATCGCCAGAATCCTGCGCGAGCACGGCCTGCCCGTGGAAATCGTCGGCCTCGGCGGGTTGCTGCTCGCCCCCGAGATCGTCGAACTGGTCGCGCTGTTGACGGTGGTGCACGACCCGTCTCGCGGAGATCAGCTGATGCGTCTGCTCACCGGCGCCGTATGCCGGTTGGGCGTGGCCGATATCGAGGTGTTGTCCGCGTGGTCGCACCACCTCGGCCGCACCGACGCCGACCAGGCGGGGGAGGTGGCGCTCGGGGACGCGCTCGATCAGCTGCCGCCGCCGGATTGGACGGCTCCCGGCGGGCTGCGGCTCAGCGCCGCCGGGCGCACCCGAGTCGAGCACCTGGCCGCGGTCGTGGGCCAGGTCCGCCGTCTTGGCACCGCGGCCCTGCCCGAGGTCGTCGCCACCGCCGAGCGGGCGCTGGGGCTTGATGTGGAGCTCACCGCCCGGCCGGGGGTGGACCCCGGGGTGGCCCGAGCCCACTTGGACGCGTTCGCCGAGGTCGTCGACGACTTCACCGCGGCGGCCGATCGCCCGGGACTGGGTGCCTTCCTGTCCTGGCTGGACGCCGCTCGCGAGCGGGAACGCGGGCTGGAGGCCCCGGAGACCGAACCCAATACCGGCGCGGTCCAGGTCATGACGATTCACGCCGCCAAGGGGCTGGAATGGGATGTCGTGGCGGTCCCCGGTCTCGTCGAAGGCACTCTCCCGGCGGGTTGCACGGGCACGATCGGTGACGGGGGCGAACCGGCATACCGTGAACCCAGCGCGAAGGGGTGGACGCAGGGACTGGCGGGGGTGCCGTATCCGCTGCGGCGCGACGCGTCGGGGCTGCCCGTCTTCGAGATCGCCGGAGCCGAGGACTGGCCGGCGTTGCGGGACGAGGTTGCGGCGTTCGGCAAGCGGGTCGGGGCGCACGAGCTGGCCGAGGAACGCCGACTCGCCTACGTGGCGACGACCCGGGCCCGGCATGAGGTGCTGCTCACCGCGGCGATCTGGGGGGACGGGTCCAAGCCCCGGGTGCATTCGAGATTCCTGGAGGAGATTCGCCGGGCGTTCGGTCCCGGTGCGGGGGCGTGGTCGCTCGATGTCCTGCGCTGGGCCGAGCTACCCGCGCCGGAGACACCTAACCCGCGGATGTCCAGCGCGCTGACCGCGCGCTGGCCGACGCTGGACCGGCAGAGTCTGCGCGCCCAGGCCGCGACCCGGGCGGCCGACCAGGTGCGGGCCGCCCTCGCCGCGCCCGAGGAGGCAGCGACCGGCGCGTGGCTCGACCTGGCCCGACGCCTGCTCGCCGAGCGTCGGCGCGCACAGCTGCCCGACCCGGCCCCGCCGGTCACACACCTGTCCGCGTCGGGCCTGGTGGACCTGGCGGGTGATCCGGCGGGATTTGCCGCTCGGGTGCGCCGTCCCATGCCCGCTCCACCGGCTCCCGCCGCCCGGCGCGGCACCGCGTTCCACGCGTGGGTGGAGGAACACTTCCGCTCCGCGGCGATCGTCGACGTCGACGACCTGCCCGGCAGCGCCGACCAGGACGACGGCGTCGATGCCGACTTGGCGGCGATGAAGGCCCTGTTCCTCGCCGGCGAGTGGGCCGACCGGGTGCCGCTGGAGGTCGAATCCGCCATCGAAACCGTCATCGGCGGGGTATCGGTACGGGCCCGGATCGACGCGGTGTTCCCCGACATCGACGCCGAGGCGGCCGACGGGACCGACGTGGTAGACGGGACCGAGGTGGCTGACGCGGTTCTCGGGGACGGTGGCGCCCCGGCAGGAGTCGTGGTCGTGGACTGGAAGACCGGTCTGCGGCCGGGGCCGACCGAGGTCGCCCGGCGCGCCCTGCAACTCGGGGTGTATGCCCACGCCTACCGCGAGCTGACCGGAGCGCGGGTTCGGGCCGCGTTCTACTACGCGCGCACCGGCGAGACCGAATGGGTCGAACTGCCCGACAGCGCGCAGATCCGGGCCGTCCTGGACCAGTCGATCGCCCAACTCGACGGAGCGGCGAGATGAGATGGAGCGGCCAGCTGATTCAGCGTTGTTCGGCGTTCCGTTCGGCCAGCGGTGCGGCCGTCCGTTCGGTCGTCGGTTCGCCCGTCGGTGGCTGAGACTGCGGGTGGTGGTCTGGCGCCACGATCACGTCGGTGCGAGCCGCCGTCCCGTCATCGGTCGGCACGGCATCGGTCGCCGGTGCGTGGCGGGCGGCGTCGGATGTCGAGTCGTCCGAGGTCGAGTCGTCGGATGTCGAGTCGACCGAGGCCGGGTCGTCCCAGGTGGGGACGTACCCCTGCGTGGCGCCTTCCGG
>JBDIAR010000102.1:0-12808 GCA_039812545.1 Dermatophilaceae bacterium
CGCATCATCGTCGTCGACGACCATGTCGAATACCGCACGGGGCTGCGGCTGCTCGTCGGTTTCCGTCCCGACATCGACGTCATCGGCGAGGCCGGTGACGGGGCGGAGGCGCTGGGACTGACCCTGGCCACCCGTCCCGACGTGGTGCTGCTCGACCTGCGGATGCCGGGCATGGGCGGCATCGAGGCCTGCAAGGCGATCCGGGCGGCCGTGCCGGAGACCA
The DNA here is from genome assembly GCA_039812545.1 of Dermatophilaceae bacterium. GTDB lineage: Bacteria > Actinomycetota > Actinomycetes > Actinomycetales > Dermatophilaceae > JBDIAR01. The sequence goes on from JBDIAR010000102.1 coordinate 224, forward strand.
AGATCCTCATCCTGACCAGCTCCGACGACGAGGGCGATCTCTTCGAGGCCGTCCGATCCGGCGCCAACGGGTACATCCTCAAAGGTGCCCCCGGCGACGAGGTCGCGGCCGGCATACGAGCCGTCCACAACGGACACTCGCTCATCTCCCCGTCGATGGCGGCCAAACTGCTCGCCGAATTCGCCGCGCTGAGCCGGCCGGCTGACCCCCCGCCGACGCCCGAGCCGGACTTCCCCAAACTCACCGGTCGCGAACTCGCCGTCCTCAAGCTCGTCGCCCGCGGGCTGGGCAACCGCGACATCGCCAAGGAACTGTTCATCTCCGAGAACACCGTGAAGAACCACGTCCGCAACATCTTGGAGAAGCTCCAGATGCACTCCCGGATGGAGGCGACGATGTATGCCATCCGCCAGAACATCATCACCCCGCACGACTGACCGGCTCCCGTGACCCCTACCCGCCCGGCCCGGCTGACCGCCGCCCAGGCCCGCCGGATCGCGCTCGCCGCCCAGGGCGTCGACACCGCGGCCGTCCGTCGGCGCGAGCGCGGGGACCCGGTGACCAGGGCGCAGCTGCTGGCGACCGCGCGCCGACTCGGCGTCGTGCAGGTCGACAGCGTCAATGTCCTCACCCGAGCCCACTACCTGCCGTTCTTCACCCGGCTCGGGGACTACGACCGCGCCGAACTCGACGGGCTGCGCGATCGCGCACCCGGGCGACTCGTGGAGTACTGGGCGCACGAGGCGAGCCTGATCCCGGTCGAGACGTGGCCGTTGCTGGCCTTTCGGATGCGCCGCGCCCACGAGGAGTCCTGGGGCGGCATGCAGCGGGTGGCCGCCGAACACCCGGAGTTCGTCGCCCGGGTCCGGGCGCAGATCGAACGGGACGGGCCGGCGACCGCCCGCGACCTGGCCCGAGCGCTGGGCGAGATCCCGGCGGACGGCCAGCCGTCGCGTGGCTCGTGGTGGGACCGATCCCGCACCAAACACGCCGTCGAGCACCTGTTCTGGGCCGGCGAGATCTCCACCGCCGGGCGGACCGGCACCTTCGAACGCCGGTATGCCAGCCTGGCGCAGACCTTCGGGGCGACCCGGGTGCCGCGGCTCGGCCTCGACCTGCCACGCGAGGCGACGGGCCAGGCGACCGGCGAGGCGAGCGGGGAGCCGACCGGCGAGACGACCGGCGAGGCGAGCGGGGAGACCGACGATCGGACGGCATACGTCGAACTCACCCGGATCGCGGCCCGGGCCCTGGGGATCGCCACCGCCGACTCGCTGCGCGACTATTTTCGCCTCAGGCCGGCCGCCTTCGCCCCCGCTCTGGCCGAACTCCTCGCCGACGGCACCCTGGAAGCGGTCGAAGTGGCGGGGTGGCGGCGGCCGGCATACCTGCACGTCGCGGCGCGACGGCCCCGCACCATCGAGGCCAGCGCCCTGGTCAGCCCGTTCGACTCCCTCGTCTGGCACCGGCCGCGCCGGCGGAACTGTTCGGGTTCCACTATCGGATCGAGATCTACGTGCCGGCCCACCGGCGGGTCCACGGGTACTACGTGCTGCCCTTCCTGTTCGGTGACACGTTGGTGGCGCGGGCCGACCTCAAGGCCGATCGGGCCGCGGGCGTGTTGCGGGTGCCGGCGATCCACCTCGAGCCCGGTGCGCCGAGCGCCGCCCGCCCCGCGCTGGTCGTCGAACTTGAGCGGCTCGCCGGCTGGCTCGGCCTGAGCCGGGTCGATCTACCGACCCGCTGAGCGGGGTTTCGTCGCCGGACGGCGGCATTCCTCGCCGACCGGAGCTGCCTTCCGTCGCGTGAAGCGACCGTTTGCCGGGGTGACCCACGCCACACGGCGCGCCCGGAGGCCACCGACCGCCTCCGGGACCGCCGCGGGGGTTCGCACAGCCGCCGTCCAGGTGCACAGTGATCTAGGTCACTGGCGCCGCGGGATCGGGGCGAAGCGGTTGTGACCACCGGCTCCATCCCCGAACCGAGAGGAACCACGGTGATCGAAGACAGCCCTCAGGGGGCGGGCGTGGTGACGTCCAATCCCTACGTCGAAGTGCAGCAATCGCCCGAGTTCGTGGAGCTGCGCCGCAAGTTCCGCGGTTTCGTGTTCCCGGCGACGGTGTTCTTCCTCGTCTGGTACTTCGCGTATGTCCTGCTCACGCTCTTTGCGTCGAGCTTCATGTCGCAAAAGATCGTCGGCAATATCAACGTCGGCCTCGTCCTCGGTCTGCTCCAGTTCGTCACGACATTCGCCTTGACGATTCTGTATGTCCGGTGGGCCGACCGTGAGTTCGACCCGCGCGCCGACGCCATCCGGCGTCAACTTGAGGGCGACCCCCAGTCTGCGCCGGCCGCGGACGGGCGGTGACGACGATGATGATGAACACCTTCGTCACGGCGGACACCACGACGACCGGCAACCCGACCCTCAACATCGCCATCTTCGCCATCTTCGTCATCTTCACCCTCGGCGTCGTCATCAAAGTGGCCTCGGGGCGCAAGACCGCCGCGCAGTACTACACCGGCGGCGCCGCGTTCTCGGGGCGCCAGAACGGCATCGCCATCACCGGTGACTATCTGTCCGCGGCGTCCTTCCTCGGGATCGCCGGCGCCATCGCGCTGCAGGGCTACGACGGCTTCCTCTACTCCATCGGCTTCCTGGTCGCCTGGCTCGTCGCGCTGCTCCTGGTCGCCGAACTCATGCGCAACACCGGCCGGTTCACGATGGCCGATGTGCTGTCCTACCGGCTGCGCCAGCGTCCCGTGCGCATCGCGGCCGCGACGTCCACGTTGGCGGTGTCCTTCTTCTACCTCATCGCGCAGATGGCGGGCGCGGGCGGTCTGGTTTCCCTTCTCCTCGGCGTGAGTTCGCAAACGGCGCAGAACTTCGTCATCGCCATCGTGGGTGCCGTCATGATCGGTTACGTCCTCATCGGCGGGATGAAGGGGACGACGTGGGTGCAGATCATCAAGGCGATCCTGCTCATCACGGCCACGCTCGTCATGACGGTCTGGGTCCTCACCAAGTTCGGCCTCAACCTGTCCCAGGTCTTCCAAGGCGCCATCGACAAGTCCGGCAAGGTGGGCGAGAAGCTGCTCAACCCGGGTCTGAAGTACGGCACGACCGACACGGCCAAGATCGACTTCTTCTCGCTGTCGATGGCTCTCGTGCTCGGCACCGCCGGGCTCCCGCACGTCCTCATGCGGTTCTACACCGTGCCCACGGCCAAACAAGCCCGCAAGTCGGTCGAATGGGCCATCTGGCTCATCGGCGGGTTCTACCTGATGACCCTGGTCATCGGCTTCGGCGCGGCGGCTCTCGTCGGTCCCGACGAGATCAACGCGGCTCCGGGCAAGGCCAACGCGGCCGCGCCGCTGCTGGCATACCACCTCGGCGGATCGGCGCTGCTCGGCATCATCTCCGGTATCGCGTTCGCCACGATCCTGGCCGTCGTCGCCGGCTTGACGATCACGGCAAGCGCCACGTTCGCGCACGACCTGTACAAGGAGGTCTTCAAGCGCGGCAATGCCACCCAGGAGGACGAGGTGAAAATGGCCCGGTATGCCGCTGTCGGCGGTGGCATCGTCGCCATCCTCGGCGGGATCCTGGCATACGGGCAGAACATCGCGTTCCTCGTGGCCCTCGCGTTCGCGGTGGCCGCCAGTGCCAACCTCCCGACGATCCTCTACTCGCTGTTCTGGAAGGGGTTCACCACCCGCGGAGCGTGTTGGAGCATTTACGGGGGGTTGATCTCCGCGCTCGGGCTCATCATCTTCAGCCCCGTCGTGTCGGGCAAGATCGACAAGGCCACCGGCAGCTCGCTGTCGATGATCCAGAACACCGCGGTCGACTTCCACTGGTTCCCGCTGGAGAATCCCGGCATCATTTCCATCCCGTTGTCCTTCTTCCTCGGCTGGCTCGGGTCCAAGCTCAGCAAGGACGAGGTGGACGAGGCCAAGTGGGCCGAGATGGAGGTGCGGGCGCTCAGCGGCGCCGGCGCCCACAAACAGGCGCTCGAGCACTAGCCATCCGCGATCGAAGGGCGTGGCCCGTCACTGCGCGGGCCACGCTCTTCGCGTCGGCCGCACGCCGCCACCGGAGAGGAACCCATCGTGCGTGACGCCACCGAACTGCGGGAGATCACCGCCTTCTTGGCGGAGGTCCCCCCGTTCGACGAACTCCCCGCGCAGACCCTCGCCGAGGTGGCCCGCGACCTCACCGTCCAGTACTTCCGGCGCGGCAGCTCGATCATGGCGGTCGGTCGGGACAACTCCGCCTTGTATGTCCTGCGCTCGGGGGCCGTGGACATCCACAACGACAAGGGACGGCTCGTCGATCGGGGCGGGGCGGGGACCTGCCTGGGGTCCACGACACTGGTCCGGGGCAACCCGTCGCGGTTCGACGTGCGCGCCATCGAGGACACGCTGACCCTGGTGATGGCCGCCCCCGACTTCCACCGCATCTCGCAGGACTATCCGGATTTCGCGATCTTCTTCGACGCCCAGCGGGCCTCTCGGATGCGCGGCGCGGTGGCGGTCCTGCAGTCCAGTGACACTGGCGCGGCGGTCTTGAAGACCCAGGTGCGCGACATGGTGCGACGCCAGCCGACGATCGTCGACGTGGCCGATTCGGTGCGGGAGGCGGCCCGGCGGATGACCCGCGACCGCTCGTCCTCGGCGCTGGTCACCCGGGACGGCCGGCTCGTCGGGATCGTCACGGACCGCGATCTGCGCGGCCTGCTGGCCGACGGGGCCGACCCGGGCCGGCCGGTGACCGCGATCATGACCGCGGACCCGGTGGTGGCGCACACCGACGCGTTGGCCTTCGAGGTCATGCTGGAGATGGTCGGTCGCGACATCCACCACATGCCGATCCTGCGAACCGATCCCTCGCCAGATCCCCAAACCGACGGCGAGAGCGGCGTCGTCGGGGTCATCACGACGACGGACCTGGTCCGGCTGGAGCAGTCGAACCCGCTCTTCCTCACCCACGACGTCGGCCGGCAGCGCAGCGTCGACGGGGTCGCCGACGTGGCGCGTCGGCTGCCCCACGTCGTGGAAACCATGGTTCGCCAGGACGCCTCCGCGCAGGACATCGGCCGGATCGTCACGGCCATCGGCGATGCGATCGACCGACGGCTGCTCGGGTTCGCCCAGGAGCAGCTCGGGCCACCGCCGGTGCCCTACTGCTGGGTGGTGCTCGGCTCGCGGGCCCGCCTCGAACAGGGCCTGTCCGCCGACCAGGACAACGCCATCCTGCTCGACGACGCCTACGACCCGACGGACCACGCGGCATACTTCACCGAACTGGCCCGGTGGGTCACCGACGCGCTCGAACGGTGCGGCTATCCCCGCTGTCCCGGGGATGTCATGGCGAGTAACGACCGGTGGCGCAAACCGGTACGGGCCTGGCGGCGCGATTTCGAGGGGTGGTTCGCCCAGCCGGTCCCGGACGCCGTCCTGCAGGCCAGCATCTTCTTCGACATGCGCCCGATTCACGGCGACGCCGATCTATTCACCGGGCTGCAGGGCTGGACGCTGGCCAATGCCCCGCAGTCCCGGTTGTTCCTGGCCCACCTGGCCCGGCACGCGGTGTCCAACGAGCCGCCGATCGGGTTCTTCCGCGGCCTGGTCGTCGCCAAGGAGGGTGAGCACAAGCATCGCTTCGACATCAAGGCCGGCGGGGTCCGGGCCGTCGTCGAACTCGCCCGCGTGCTGGCCCTGGCGATCGGCTCCGCGGAGGTGACCACGATCGGCCGGATCGACGCCGCCGTCGCGCACGGCGAGCTGGACCGGACCCGGGGCGCCGATCTCAAGGACGCCTTCGAGTTCATCTCCTACACCCGGTTGGCGCACCAGGCGCGCCGGGTCAGGGACGGGCGCGATCCCGACGACTTCGTCGCTCCTCGAGAGCTGAGCCAGTTCGAACTCCGGCATCTGCGCGAGGCGTTCGGCATCGTCGCGCGCGCCCAGCGCGCCCTGTCGCACCGGTACAACGTCTCGTTCATGCGATGAGGGGTATGCCGTGAGGTTGTGGTCGGCGAGCCCGGACCGCCAGCGCCGGTGGGCGTTGGAGCGGGTCGCCGACGGTCCGTTGCACGACTACCTCAGCGTGCCGCTACCGCCCTGGTCGACGCCGGTGGAGGAGCTGCCGCTGCTCGCGGTAGACCTGGAGACGACCGGCTTCGACCCGGCTTCGGACGACATCATCAGCATCGGGTTCGTCCCCGTCGACGGGGGCGTCGTCCGGCTCGGCGGCGCCCGGCGGATCGTCGTGCGCACGAACGGCGCCGTGGGCCAGAGCGCCACGATCCACGGCCTCACCGACGACGTCGTCGCCGACGGCATACCGCTCGACGAGGCGCTGGGACAGGTCTTGCCCGCGCTCGCCGGCCGGGCCCTGCTCGCCCACCACGCGCTCATCGAGATGAAATTCCTGTCGATGGCCTGCAAACGGCTCTACGGCCACCGGCTGCCCGTCGTGCGGGTCGACACGATGCTCCTCCAGTTGCGGATCGTCGCACCCGTCGCGCTGGACCGTGATCCGCCTGAGGGCAGCCTGCGGCTGTGGAACGCCCGTGATCGGTTCGGGCTGCCGGCCTTCCGGGCCCACGACGCGTTGGCCGACGCCCTGGCCTGCGCCGAGCTGTACCTCGCCCAACGGGCCGAACTCGGCCACGACCGCGAGCTCACCCTGCGCGATCTGCGCTGATCCGCGCGCTCGCCTTTCCAGGTCGGTTCACGCAGGTCGGTTCATGCGGGTCGTCCCGAGCGACTAACCTGAACCAGACCCCTGACCAGCCCGATGTATGCCAGGAGAACCGCGTGCCGAAGATCGTCGAGAGGATCATGCGTGCCGGTGAGGGCCGCACGCTCAAGAAGCTCGAGGTCATCGCCCGCCAGGTGGGAGCCCTGGAGGAGCACTACGAGCAGCTGACCGACGAGGAGCTGACCCAGGAGACGGCGCAATTCCGCGAGCGCCTCGATGCCGGGGAGCCCCTGGACAATCTGCTTATCGAGGCCTTCGCCGCCGTCCGGGAGGCCAGCAAGCGGACCCTCGGCAAGCGCCACTTCGACGTCCAGATCATGGGCGGGGCGGCGCTGCACCAGGGCATGGTCGCCGAGATGCGCACCGGTGAGGGCAAGACGCTGGTCGCCACGCTCCCGGCATACCTGAACGCCTTGACCGGCGAGGGTGTCCACGTCATCACGGTCAACGACTACCTGGCCGAGTTGCAGTCCGAACAGATGGGCCGGGTGCACCGCGCGCTCGGCCTGGAAACCGGGTGCATCCTGACGCCGATGAACCCGGACCAGCGTCGGGTCGAGTACGGCAAGGACATCACGTACGGCACGAACAACGAGTTCGGCTTCGACTATCTGCGCGACAACATGGCGTGGACCACGGACGAACTCGTCCAGCGCGGCCACAACTTCGCGATCGTCGACGAGGTCGACTCGATCCTCATCGACGAGGCCCGCACGCCGCTGATCATCTCCGGCCCGGCCGACCAGGCGACCAAGTGGTACGTCGAGTTCGCCAAGATCGCCCAGCGCCTGGAACGGGGCACGCCGGCCGATCGGATGCGCGGCATCGAATCGACCGGGGACTACGAGGTCGACGAGAAGAAGAAGACCGTCGGCGTGCTGGAGCAGGGCATCGAAAAGGTCGAGGACCTGCTCGGCATCGACAACCTCTACGAGTCGGCCAATACCCCGCTCATCGGGTACCTCAACAACGCGATCCGCGCCAAGGAGTTGTTCAAGCGCGACCGCGACTACGTGATCTTGAACGGCGAGGTTCTCATCGTCGACGAACACACCGGCCGTATGCTGCCCGGGCGCCGGTACAACGAGGGGATGCACCAGGCCATCGAGGCCAAAGAGGGTGTGGAGATCAAGAACGAGAACCAGACGCTGGCCACGATCACCTTGCAGAACTACTTCCGGATGTACGCCAAGCTCTCCGGAATGACGGGTACCGCCCAGACCGAGGCGGCCGAACTCAACAGCATCTACAAGCTCGGTGTCGTGACCATCCCGACCAACCGGCCGATGATCCGGATCGACCAACCGGACCTGGTGTACCGGACCGAGGTCGCGAAGTTCGACGCCGTGGTCGAGGACATCGTCGAGCGGAACACCGCGGGCCAGCCGGTACTCGTCGGCACGGTCAGCGTCGAGAAGTCCGAATACCTCAGCCAGCAATTGCGGCGGCGGGGCATCGACCATGAGGTGCTCAACGCAAAGCAGCACGCCCGGGAAGCCGCTATCGTCGCCGAGGCGGGCCGCAAGGGCGCGGTGACGGTCGCCACGAATATGGCCGGTCGCGGCACCGACATCATGCTCGGGGGGAACAGCGAGTTCCGGGCCATGCAGGAGTTGGCCCGTCGCGGTCTGGATCCGGAGGAGAGCCCGCAGGAGTACGAGGCGGCCTGGGACGAGGCTCTGCGCGACGCCGAGGCCGCGGTCGCCGACGAACACGACGAGGTGACCGCGCTCGGCGGGCTCTACGTGCTCGGCACCGAACGTCACGAGTCGCGACGCATCGACAACCAGCTGCGCGGCCGGTCGGGCCGTCAGGGTGACCCGGGGGAGTCCCGGTTCTACCTCTCGCTGCAGGACGACCTGATGCGGATGTTCAACGCCGCCATGGTCGATCGGTTCATGCAGTCCGCCGGCATGGAGGACGACGTCCCGATCGAGTCCAAGATGGTGACCCGCTCGATCGCCAGCGCCCAGTCCCAGGTCGAGGCCCGCAACTACGAGATCCGCAAGAACGTCCTCAAGTACGACGACGTCATGAACCGTCAGCGCACCGTCATCTACGACGAACGTCGCCGGGTTCTGGAGGGGGAGGATCTGCACCTGCAGTTGCGCGAGTTCGTCAACGACGTCATCAACGGGTATGTCGACGCAGCGACGGGCGAGGGGTTCGCCGAGGACTGGGATCTGGACACCTTGTGGACCGCGCTGCGGCGGCTCTACCCGATCACCGTGACCCCGCAGGACGTGGAGGCCATGGCCGGGGGGCGCAGCGGGATCAGCGCGGACCTGCTGCGCACCGTCGTCCAAACCGACGCGCACGAGGCATACGACCGGCGTGAGGCCGACCTCGGCGAGGATTTTATGCGCGACCTGGAACGGCGCATCGTGTTGTCCGTCCTGGACCGCAAGTGGCGCGAGCACCTCTACGAGATGGACTACCTCCAGGAGGGGATCGGGCTGCGGGCGATGGCCCAGCGCGACCCGCTCGTGGAGTACCAGCGCGAGGGGTACCAGCTCTTCCAGGCGATGATGGACGCCATCAAGGAGGAGTCGGTCGCCTTCCTGTTCAACGTCGAGGTCCAAAAGCCCGAACCCGCTCCGCAACTGGGGATCACGAGCGTTTCGGAACTGATGGCGGGCCTGAACGCCGTCCCGGACGGTGCCGATGCGGCGACGGACGGAGCAGGTGCCGGCGGCGGATCGGGCGAGGGTGAGACGCCGGCGTCAGCGGCGCCCCAAGGGTCGGCGGCACCGGCCACGTTCCGGGCCAAGGGACTCGATGGCGGTCAGCCGACGCGACAATTGCACTACTCGGCGCCCGGCGAGGACGGTTCGGTCGTCGAGATGGACGCGGGTGCGTCGACCGGCGGCGCCGGATCTGGGCCGAACTCGGGCGTGGCCAAGCGGCGGGGCAAGAAGGCCCGGCGGCGGGGGCGTTGACGGCGCGGATGTGACGAGGCCGCGGTGCCCGGTGGGCCTGCGTTTCCGGTGGGCCGCGTGCCCGGTGGGCTGCGTTGCCGAACTGGTGGTCAGCCGAGGGCCACGGCGACCAGGATCCACCGATCGGCTTGACCTTCGAGGCGGAACGCCATCGCCCGAGCCCGGCCCTGATCCACGATCACGGCGCTCGCCTCGACGACTCGGTCGCCGGGTTGGGTCACCCGGGCGACCCGGACGATGGGACGCCGCACTGGCTGCCCCTCCCGGCGTCGGCCACCCACGAACGCCCGCCGGGCCAGCCAGTCGTACACCTCGGTGCGGGTATGCCGGATGAGCTGGGTGACGGGACGTACCCCCGCCAACGCCTCCACGACGGCGGTCGCGATGGTGTTCGCGGCGGCCTGGGCGTCCGGGAGCGGTCCGATCTGCGGCGACGGTTCGTCATCGTCCAGGTCGGCGAAGTCGACGGCCAGGGACCCTTGGATGTAGTCCGGTGGCGCGATGGGACGGGTCGCCTGGGCGTCGGCCAGAGCCGTCACCTCGTCGTCGCTCAGCGGCGCCGGCAGGTTCTCCGGAGCGGGTCGGAGCACCCAGCGACGGGGCGCCGAGCCCGGCGCCGCAGCGGCGTAACTCATCGCCGCTCCTGCGGGTGGTCGACGGGCGGCGGGACCACGAGGACCTGCCCGGCCAGGATGAGGTCGGGGTCGTCGCCGATGACCGCACGGTTCGCCGCATACCACCGCGGCCACTCGCGCGCGATCTCGGCCTCGCTCGCGTGCGGTCCGAGGTGGGCGGCGGCGATGCCCCACAAGGTGTCGCCGCGATGCACGGTGACGGTCCCCGGCAGATCCGCTCCGCCCCGGGACGGGCGATGGCCCAGCACGCCCGGGTCCGGGACGGACGGTCCCGAGCCGGCTCGCGGCGCGGCCGGTGACGTCGTCGGTCCCGAGGTCGGCGACGCGGTCGGCGTGGGCGCGGGGGCCGACGTGGCGGACGGGGCGTCGGTGCGCACGGCGGTGGTGGGCGAGGAGGTCGGCGAGGAGGGTGCATCCAGTGGGACGAACGAGGGATCCGGCGCCCCGATCGGAGACCCGGCACCCGGTGACTGGACCGTCGTGGCCACCGTGGGAGTCGGTGGTGGCGTGGGGTCGGCCAGCGCCGAGGTAGTGCCGCCGATACCGAGCAGGGCTCCGCCGAGGGTGGCGCCGACGATCCGCCGGGCCAGGCGAGGCGTCCAGTTGGACACGGTCCGCGACAGGCGGCTGCCGGCGAGGGCGGGCAACTCCACGAGATACGCCAGCGCGGTGGTCCCCGCCAGCCACGTCCCCACCGCCAGCGCGGCCACCGCGAGGATCCGGAGCACCGCATCCGCCGGATCCGCGGGGCCGGACGACGTCAGCGCCCGGGGCAGCTCGGTGGCCAGGCGGACCGTCCACCAGCCGGCGGTCACCGCGACCAGCAGCCCGACCGTCCCCCCGGCGACGATGCGTGTCAACGGAGCCGCGCGTTCGTCACGAGCGGGGGTTGATCCGGCCATCACGCATCCTCTCGAAGGTCGTTTGATCTCGATAGAGTTCGTTTGACAACATTAAACGGCATACGGGCATGGTGGGCAAGTCGAGTAACATGCCAGCCAGGGCCGGCCGTGCGCGAGCATCCGGTGCACACGCGCGACGAGGGGACTGCGGATGCGGTGGGAGGACCTGTTCGAGGACCTTGAGGGGCAGTTGCGCGCGCAAGAACTGCGTGAACTCGAATCCGAGGTGGCCGATCGGACCAGGCGGGAACGTTCGCTGGTCGGTCTGCACGACCTGCTCCTGGGCAATCTCGGCCGAACCGTCGAACTGCGGCTGGCCTCCGGCCGCAGCGTGGAGGGACCGATCGGCGACGTCGGGGCCGGCTGGGTCCTGGTGACCGACCTCGGCCGCCCGACGATCGTCGCCTTCCCCGCGATCCTGGCCGTGCGGGGTTTGGCCCGCCGGGTGGAGGAGCCGGGCGCCGTCGCTCGACGTTTCGGGATCGGCATGGCGCTGCGCGCGGTCAGTCGCGATCGGGCCACCGTGGACGTCGTCGACCTGACGGGCGCGATCCTGACCGGCACCATGGACGGCGTCGGCGCGGACCACATCGACCTGGCCGCCCACCCGGCCGACGTGCCGCGCCGGCAGGCCCAGGTCCTGGACCGCTGGGTGATCCCGTTCACCGGGATCGGGGTGGTGCGCCGCCATCATGCCTGACCGGGCCGTCATCGCCGGACCGGATCCCCGGCCGGTCGCTCGGGCGGCGGCCTACTCCTCGTCGACCCCTGCGGCGCCGAACGGGTGGGCGGCCACGAACGTCTTGGTCTCGGCATACATCCGCTGGATGTAGCTCTCCAGTTCGTCCTTTTCGACCCGCCACTGGCCGCGGCCGCCGATCTTGATGGCCGGCAGATCGCCGGAGCGCACGAGCGCGTAGGCCTGAGCAGCCGAGATGTTGAGGATCTCCGACACCTCGGAGAGTTGCAGGAAGCGCTGCATCGGGTGACCGTCCTTAGGGGCAGAGTCGGGTGGGTCGGTAACGTTCTATCACAACCGGAGGCAACTGTACTCTTGCGACAGGCATCGATCGGCGCTGGCTGAGCCGAAAAGTCCGATTTGAGGGAGTTATTCCGTCTTTGTGCGTGGACGAGCGTTCGGTGCGATCGCTGCGTATGGTTCATCATGGTGGAGCGCTCGGTAGCCTTTGGGCGTCAAAGCACCGGACGGCTCTTGGGCGTCAAAGCACCGGACGGGCGCCGCAGCGCCCGGCCGACGAGCCGGAGCGGAACGACCGGAAGCGGAACGACCGGAAGCCAAACAATGAGGGGGACGCAATGCAGGGGGAGAGTATGCAGGG
>JBDIAR010000103.1:0-12804 GCA_039812545.1 Dermatophilaceae bacterium
AGGCCCCCGTCGTGGCCGGCGCCCGGACCGAGGTCGATGATCCAATCAGCATGTGCCATAACCGCTTGGTGGTGCTCGATGACGATCACGGACTTGCCCGCGTCGACGAGGCGGTCGAGCAAACCGAGTAGTTGCTCCACATCGGCGAGGTGCAGACCCGTGGTCGGCTCATCGAGGATGTAGACCCCGCCCTTCTCCCCCATGTACGTCGCGAGCTTGAGCCGCTGGCGCTCCCCACCCGACAGGGTCGTCAACGGCTGCCCCAACGTGAGATACCCCAGGCCCACATCGGCCAACCGCGTCAGTATGCCGTGTGCCGCCGGGGTGCGCGCGGGTCCTTCCTTGAAGAACTCCTCCGCGTCGGCGACCGACATGGCGAGCACCTCGCTGATGTCGCGATCCCCCAGCTTGTACTCCAGAACCGATGCGTCGTAACGCTTTCCGTCACAGTCTTCGCACGTGGTCGAGACCGTGTCCATGAAACCCAACTCGGTGTAGATCACTCCCGCGCCGTTACAGGTGGGGCACGCGCCCTCCGAGTTGGCACTGAACAACGCCGGCTTGACCCCGTTCGCCTTGGCGAAGGCTTTCCGGATCGGATCCAGCAGGCCGGTGTACGTGGCCGGGTTGCTGCGCCGCGAGCCGCGGATCGCGCCCTGATCGATCGTCACCACGCCGTCTCGCTTGGCCAGGGAACCGTGGATGAGGGAACTCTTGCCTGATCCCGCGACGCCGGTGACAGCGACCAGGACCCCGAGCGGGATGTCCACGTCCACATCCCGCAGGTTGTTCGTCGACGCACCACGAATCGGGATCACGCCGGTGGCCGAACGGACCTGATCCTTCAGGCGCGCCCGATCGTCGAGGTGACGCCCGGTGATGGTCCTACTCTTGCGCAGACCCGACGCATCCCCCTCGAAGCAGATCGTGCCGCCGCCCGAACCGGCTCCGGGTCCCAAGTCCACGACATGGTCCGCGATGGCGATCACCTCCGGCTTGTGTTCCACCACGAGAACCGTATTTCCTTTGTCCCGCAACCGGATCAGCAGGTCGTTCATCCGTTGGATGTCGTGCGGGTGCAATCCGATCGACGGCTCGTCGAAGACATACGTGACGTCGGTCAGCGAGGACCCGAGGTGCCGGATCATCTTCGTGCGCTGGGCTTCTCCCCCGGACAATGTGCCGGCCGGGCGGTCCAGCGCCAGGTATCCCAAGCCGATTTCGACGAACGAATCGAGCAGATGCCGCAGTCCGGCGAGCAGCGGTGCCACCGATGGCTGGTCCAACGCGGCGACCCACTGCGCCAGATCGGTGATCTGCATCGCGCAGGCGTCCGCAATGCTGACGGCCCCAATCTTCGAGGCACGAGCGCCTTCGCTCAGCCGCGTCCCCTCGCATTCCGGGCACCGCGTGAACGTCACCGCCTTGTCCACGAATGCTCGGATATGCGGCTGCATCGCGTCGCGATCCTTCGCCAGGAACGACTTCTGGATCCTCGGGATCAAGCCCTCGTAGGTCAGGTTGATGTTGTCGACCTTGATCCTCGTCGGCTCCTTGTAGAGCAGCGCGTGCAGTTCCTTCTTCGTGAAGTCCCGGATCGGCTTGTCGGGGTCGAAGAAGCCACAGCCGGCGAAAATGCGCCCGTACCAGCCGTCCACGCTGTACCCGGGGATCGTCAGGGCACCCTCGCGGATGGACTTCGAATCGTCGTACAGCGCCGTCAGATCCATGTCCGACACCGAGCCCACACCCTCGCAGCGTGGACACATGCCACCCGTACGGCTGTAGGTGGCCTTCTCGGCGCGGGTCTTACCCTCCCCTCGGTCGACCGTGAACGCCCCGCTGCCGCTCACAGACGGGACGTTGAAGGCATACGCACTCGGTGGGCCGATGTGGGGGGTTCCCAAGCGGCTGAACAGGATTCGGAGCATCGCGTTGGCATCGGTGGCGGTGCCGACGGTCGAGCGAAGATTGGCGCCCATCCGTTCCTGGTCGACGATGATGGCCGTCGTCAAGCCGTCCAGGCGGTCGACGTCGGGTCGCGCCAGAGTCGGCATGAACCCTTGAACGAACGCGCTGTACGTCTCGTTGATCATCCGCTGCGACTCTGCGGCGATGGTGCCGAAGACGAGCGAACTCTTCCCCGACCCGGACACCCCCGTGAACACGGTCAGCCGCCGTTTCGGCAACTCGACGTCGATCCCTTTGAGATTGTTGACTCGCGCCCCGTGAACCCGGATGAGGTCGTGGCTGTCCGCAACCTGCGCCGTCGGTCCTGTCATGGCTTCTCCTTCGCCGAGGTCGGGGTGTCGACCGCCCCACCGTAGCGACGATCGCGGCGCGCGTAGATGTCGATGGCCTCCCACAAGTGCCGCCGGTCGAAGTCCGGCCACAGCGTGTCCAGGAAGACCATCTCGGCATACGCGCTCTGCCACAACAGGAAATTGCTGGTTCGCTGTTCCCCCGACGAGCGGATGAAGAGGTCGACGTCCGGCATACCGGGGTCGTACAGATAGCGCCGGATCGTGTCCTCGTCGACTCCCCTGCCGGAGATGCGACCGCGGCGGATGTCCTCGGCGATCCCACGAACCGCGTCCGCGATCTCCGCGCGCCCGCCGTAGTTGACGCACATCGTCAAGGTGCACACGTCGTTGTTCTTCGTGAGCTCCTGCGCGACTTCCAGCTCGTGAATCACGCTGCGCCACAATCGCGGTCGCCGCCCGGCCCAGCGGACTCGAACCCCCCACTCGTGCATCTGGTCGCGCCGGCGACGGATGACGTCGCGGTTGAAGCCCATGAGGAAGCGCACCTCGTCGGGCGACCGTGACCAGTTCTCCGTCGAAAAGGCGTATGCCGAAATGTGTTTGACGCCGATCTCGACGGCACCGGCCACCACATCCAGCAGGGCCGCCTCCCCCATCTCATGGCCGCGGGTGCGTGGCAGGCCGCGGGCGTTGGCCCACCGGCCGTTGCCGTCCATCACGATCGCCACGTGGTTGGGTACCAATTCGCGAGGGATGGCAGGCGGTTTGGCGCCCGACGGATGCGGGAAGGGAGGAACGGGACTCATAGTCGCTCCACGTGACGAAGGGATCGCACCCCGCGTTCGAGGTGCCACTGGACGAACGCGGCCACGATTCCGCTGGCGTCCCGTGCGGTCCGCAGATCGGTGGCGTCGGCCACGACCCAGTCCCCGGTCAGCAGGGCCGAGAGGTGCGCCAGGGTCGAGCCGGCCGGGGCCAGCGAACCCGGCGCACGGCATACGTCACACAAGGCACCACCCGAGGCGACGTGGAACCAGCGATGCGGCCCCGGTCCGCCACACTTGGCGCAGTCGAAGAAGCTGGGCGCCCAGCCGGCGATCGCGATCGCCCGCAACAGGTACGCATCGAGCACCAACGTGGCTTCGTGGTCCGCCTGGGTGAGCGCCCGCAGTCCCCCGGCCAGAACGAGGAATTGCTGGGTCGCGGGCTCGTGTTCGGCCGTCAGTCGTTCGGCCAGCTCAAGCATCGCCGCGGCCGTGGTGTAAGCACCATAGTCGCGGCCGAGGAGTCCGCCGTGCGCAGCCACGGTCTCCACCTGGGTGACGGTGTCGAGGTTGCGACCCTCGTAACACATGACGTCCACGTGCATCCCGGGCTCCAGCCGAGCCCCGATCCGGGACTTCGTCCGGCGCACACCCTTGGCCACGGCGCGGATCTGGCCGCGCTCGCGGGTGAGCATGGTGACGATGCGATCGGCCTCGCCCAGCTTGTGGGTGCGGAGCACGATCGCCTCGTCACGGTACAGCGGCACCCGCACATTCTCCCCGACGCGGCCTCACGTACCGTCGCGCGACGCGGTCAGTCCGCCACGACATTGTGCAGCGGAGCACCGGCGATGAGCGCTTCGACATTGGCACGGACGAGTTCCTCGTAACCGTAAGGCCGTCCGCCCGCGGCGTGCGGAGTGATGATCGTGTTCGGCGCGTCCCACAGCGGCGAGTCCGGGGGCAACGGTTCGACTTCGGTGACGTCCAGAGCAGCGCCGCCGAGCCGACCGGCCGTCAGTGCCGCCACGAGCGCCTGCTCGTCGACGGCCGTCCCCCGGCCGACGTTGACGACCCAGCCGTGCGCGGGCAGCAGCGCCAGTCGTCTCGCGTCGAGAGTGTGCCTCGTCTGCGGTCCGCCGGGCAGGATCATGACGAGCAGATCCGTATGCCGGAGAACGCGATCCACGTCGGTGTCGGCGACCACGGGGAAGCCGGCCCGCTCCCCCGCCGACCGGGCGATGCCGGTCACTTGGGCGCCCAACGACGCGAGCAGCGGCGCCGCTGTCGTCCCGATGCTCCCGAAGCCCCAGATGGTGACCCGCGCGCCACGAAGGGTCCGGAAGCCGCCGGCCGGGTCCAGGGGTTGCAGGCCGCCCAGTTCCTTGGCCCATCGGTGGTCCTGCTGGGCACGCATCGCACGGTCGAGCCGCCGAGCCGCAGCAAGGATCAGCGCCAGAGCGTGCTCGGCGACCGGGCCGTCATGCAGACCTCGCCCGGAGCTGAGGATCACCTCAGGGCCGAAACCGGCGGCTTCGACCACATCAGTTCCGGCCATCAACCCCTGGACGAGGCGCAGGCGAGGCATCCGAGCAGCGGCATCGCGAATCACCCAGCGCGGCACACCCCAGAGCACCAACACCTCGGCGTCCAGGTGCTCCTCCGGTATGCCGCTACGTGGCGCGAACGCCACGACGTCCACACCGTCGAGCGCCAGATTCCACTCCACGACGTCAGGGACAAGCACCTTCATCACCCCAGTCTCCCCCACACCGGCCGCCGACACCGCTCATCGACCGGTCGGGCACCACGACCCTTGTCGATAGCCGGCTTTGCGAGGAATATGCCGCCATCGGGTGTCCGACGATGGAATAGGAGACGGTCAGATGACCGCGCGCTCACGGCTCATGCGAGTTCTCCTCGCTGTTGTCACTGCTGTCGCTCTCGTGCCGGGGGTGGCCGGTCGTGCCAACGCGGAAGAGGTCATCCTCGCCTTCACCTCCCCGACAGCCGTCGAGGGAGAGTCCATCGACGTGATCGCCGGAACCGCACCGATCGACAGCCAACTCCATGTGCAGGTCGTCCTGAACGGCGACTGGTCAGCCCCCTGGGTCGACGTTCCAGTCGATGCCACCGGCAGTTGGTCACTTCAGTTGGCCGCTCCGACACCGAAGCCGTCCCTCCTGCAGGTCACCGCCCGCATAGGTGACCTCGCCAACCCGGCCAGGAGACATACATCTGGTATCGAAGCCTGCCCGACCCGCCCCCGCTCGGCTCGATCGCGATCACTGACCCCGCCGCCGGCTCGACCGTCGGCCGAGCCTTCCTGGTCAGCGGTACCTTCGACCAGGTCGATCTGAACACGTGCCGGGTTCATCGGGACGACACGGCGACTCCGATCGGATACCCCACGGCCTCGTGGTCGGATACCGGACAACCGATCTGGTCGGCCAATGTATTTCTGCTCGACGTCACAGACGGGCGCCACACGCTCTACGTGGCGTGCGTCGACCCGTGGGGACGGCGTCTGGTCACCGAGACTCTCAGCGTCGTTGTGGACGTCACACCACCCCCTCCCGCCGCCGTCACGGCCCCTCTGCCCGGCACGCTCGTGACGACGGCCAACGCCGTTGTCAGCGGAACGGGAGTCCCCGGAGCCGTTGTCTACGGACGGTCGGGCGACAATCAATGGACCGCGTTCGAGCCGGTCGTCGTGGGTGCGGACGGCGCCTGGAGTGGACGACTCGACGCCACATATCTCCTGGTCTACGGAGGGCAACGGTTGGATGACCACGTGGCCATTTGGCAACAGGACTCGGTCGGGAACGGCTCGGTCATCTACTGGAATCTCGCCCTCGACCTGCGTGCGTCGACGTCCTACGCCGACGTCAAGCCAAAGGCGACCTACGCAGCCGACGTCGCCTGGTTCTCCCGCGCAGGACTGTCGTTGAGTTCGCTCTCGGGTCTGTTCTCTCCCGATACCGCGGTGAATCGCGCCGACTCGCACGGTACGTCTATCGCTTCGCGGGGAGCCAACCGTTCCGCTTCGAACGGTCGCCGTTCTCGGACGTCCATTGGAACCTGCAACCAGACGGCATCGCATACGACATCACCTGGGACGCAGCCCACGGGATCGCCATCGTCGGCACACTTCCCGACGGGACGCAGGGATTCGGCCGGTACGAGAAGGTGACTCGGGGCGAGGCAACCGCCTGGCTGTACCGACTAGCCGGCTCTCCAGCCTTCGACCCCTCGTCCTGCCGAGTCCCCGACGCGACATGCAGTCCCTATCGCCTGCACATCTGCTGGGCGCCGCCCGAGGAATCATCAGCCCCCAGAAACCCTTCAAGGGCGCTGATGCGCTCACGCGAGCGGATAGCGCCACGCTGCTGCACGCATACGCGTTGAAGCTGGGACGACCGCTGGTGTGGTGAGCCGACCGTCCCGCTCGCGGGTTGCCCCCGTGACCGATAGCTTGGCGTCATGAGTCCAGTTGGTGAAGGGGTCTCTCGTATGCCGTTCTTTGAGGAACTCGAACCGGAGGCGCCCGCCGGCCCTCCCCCGCCCCAGTATCTGGCCTTCCCCTTCCAACCGCCCCAGAACGCGCTGCCGGGACCACTGCCTTGGGTTCTGGAGGTGGCGCGCACGACGGACACGGTCCTCATCGTCTCTGGATTTGCCGTGTTCGCAACAGGATTCGAGTACCAGCTCAACGGTTGGCTGCGCCCGGGCAGCGAGCCCGCCATCGAACCGTACGGACTCGGCCCGGCCGGGCCTCGCACCGGCTGGCTACTCGACGGCGTGACGAAGATCGGCTCCCGACCCGAACACGGTCCCGTGGGTGAGGATCCATTCGCCCCGGGTGACCCGGAACGACCTCGCCTTGTCGGAGGGAGTGGATCGTCCGGGGGGATCCAGCTGAGCGCGAGCGGATGGGTCTATCCGCTGCCCCTTGGGACAACACTCGAGCTCGTCGTGGCCTGGCCCGAACGCGGCATACCGGAGACCTTCACGCCCATCGATCTCGCCGAATTGCGCTCCGCGGCGGCGCGATCGGATGTGCTCTGGGAGCTTCCCCCGCCGCAGACGGGCGAGAGTGGCGGTTTCGGCTGGTTCGCGTATCACCCGCATCACGGATGACACACCCATGTTCCTCAGCTCCATCGGATATGCCAGCGTTAAAGGATGCCGGCACACCCATCCGACCAACGTCGACATCGACGCCGACGGCCTGATCGGGGACCGACAACTCGCCTTCGTCGACGCGACCGACCTGTCGACGCTCCGCACAGTGGCACACCCCCGGCTCCTCACCCTGAGCGCCAGCCGACTCGGACCGTCCCTCACCCTGACCACGCCGCATGGTTCCGTCGCTCAAGAACTGGGCGACGGCACGGCCGCTGACGTCGAGTATTGGAACCGCCGGATCCCAGCCGAGCTATTCCCCGGTCCGTGCTCGGACGTCGTCTCCGATTTCCTCGGCCGCGCTCTCATCCTCGCCCGAGCAACCCAAGGTCGATTCGTGTATGCCGAACCGGTCACCTTCCTCCTCGCCGGCGAACTCCACGACGCGGCAGAGCAATTGGGCGTGACGCAACTGGACCCTCGACGATTCCGGGCCAATCTGGTGATCGATGACACCGCCATTCCCGGAAGCCGCCAAAACGATTGGGTGAGGCGGACCTTCGCCGTCGGCGAGGCGGTGCTGTCCGTCGTCGATCGAGTCAAGCGCTGCGCCGTCATCGATCGCGACCCCGATACCGGTGAACGCGACCTTCCGCTCTTCAGCTCCCTCGGCACGTCGCGGGGCGAGGACGCCCACTGCTTCGGCTACGCCGCCACGGTCCTTCGTCCGGGCCTCGTCCGGGTTGGTGACCCGGTCCGTGCTTCCTCAACGATCCTGGGCGTCCCGCCAGGCGCGGTTGACCGCCGAGATCACGGCCTTGAGCGAGGCGTTGACGATGCTGGATGACAGCCCCACACCCCAGAGCACCCGGTCGCCGACGGCGCACTCGACATAGGCGGCCGCCCGCGCATCGCCACCGGAGGACAGTGCGTGCTCGGCGTAATCCAGCACCCGCACGTCCACACCCAGGTCGGCCAGCCCACTGACGAACGCCGCGATCGGGCCGTTCCCGCGACCGGCCACCGTGACATCGGTGCCCGAGTCGTTGAGCACCGCGACGAGTTCGCTGTCGTCGCCGACGGTCGCGTTGGACGAGACCGACCGCAGATAGAACCGGCCCCAACGGTTCTCCGGGGTCGGGAGGTACTCGTCCTCGAACATCGCCCACAACTGATCCGGTGTCACCTCGCCGCCTTGGGCCTCCGCGCCGTGCTGGACCACGTGCGAGAACTCGATCTGCAGCCGGCGCGGCAGATCCAGGTGCCGCTCGGACTTCAGGATGTATGCCACCCCGCCCTTGCCGGACTGGCTGTTGACCCGGACGACGGCTTCGTACGACCGGCCGAGGTCGTGCGGGTCGACCGGCAGGTAGGGCACCGCCCAGACCAGGTCGTCCACCTCGACGCCGCGTAGCTTCGCGTCGTTGGACATCGCCTCGAAACCCTTCTTGATGGCGTCCTGATGCGAGCCGGAGAATGCGGTGAAGACCAGGTCGCCGCCGTAAGGGTGACGTTCGTGGACCGGTAGTTGCGTGCAGTATTCGGCCGTGCGCCGGATCTCGTCGATATTGGAGAAGTCCAGTTCCGGGTCGACGCCTTGGGTGAACAGGTTCATCCCCAACGTCACCAGGCATACATTGCCCGTGCGCTCGCCGTTACCCCACAGACAGCCCTCGATCCGATCGGCACCAGCGAGGAAGGCCAATTCCGCTGCTGCGACACCGGTTCCACGGTCGTTATGGGGATGCAGACTGACGACGATCGAGTCGCGACGATCCAGGTGACGGATCATGTACTCGATCGAATCGGCATACGTGTTGGGGGTTCCCATTTCCACGGTCGCCGGCAGATTGAGGATCAGCTTGCGATCGGGCGTGGGGTCGATGACCTCGGTCACCGCATTGCAGATGCGGACGGCGAAGTCGAGTTCGGTACCGGTGTACGACTCCGGCGAGTACTCGTAGAACAGTTCAGTGTCCGGGATGGTCTCCTCGAGCTTCTTGATCAGCCGCGCACCCTGCACGGCGATGTCGACGATCCCGTCCTGATCCAGCCCGAACACGACCCGGCGCTGCAGGGTCGAGGTGGAGTTGTAGAAGTGGACGATGGCGCTCCTGGCGCCGCGGATCGCGTCGTAGGTGCGCTCGATCAGGTGGTCGCGGCACTGCGTGAGCACCTGGATCGTGACGTCGTCGGGGATGTGGCCGCCTTCGATGAGCTGGCGGCAGAAGTCGAAATCGGTCTGGCTCGCCGAGGGGAAGCCGACCTCGATCTCCTTGAAACCCATCTTCACGAGCAGCTTGAAGAGCCGCATCTTGCGTTCGGGGTCCATCGGGTCGATCAGCGCCTGGTTGCCGTCGCGCAGGTCGACCGCGCACCACCGGGGGGCGTGGGTGATGGTCTTGGTCGGCCAGGTGCGGTCCGGCAGGTCGGTCTCGATCTGCTTGGCCAACGGGACGTACTTGCCAAACGGCATACCGGAGGTCTGCTGGGGGTTGATCATCGTGCTCTCGCCTTCGTCTGTTCGAGGTGTTCGAGGGGGTCCCTGTGGGAGCCGGCCGGACACGAACGATCTCCGCGGCGAGGGGTGGCCGTTATCGGGCCCCGCCGCGGCAGCGAAGGAGGAGGCTCGCAGTCCGCACGGGGACAGGGTATGCCGTGCGCCGGGTCCCGGTCCAACCCCCGCCCAATCGTGTCGTCACATCGTGAGACGCGACGGGGTCTCACAGGGCCGACCCGCACCGCATCGCGAGGGGACGGCGACCCTCAGAAACCGAGGCGGCGCAACTGTTTCGGGTCGCGCTGCCAGTCCTTGGCGATCTTCACGTGCAGGTCCAGATGGACCCGGTGACCCAGGAGAGCCTCGATGCCGCGTCGCGCGGTCGTGCCGACCTCCCGCAACCGGGCACCGCCCTTGCCGATGACGATGGCCTTCTGGGAGTCGCGTTCGACGAAGACCTTGACGCGCACGTCGGTCATCGGCGAGCCCTCCGGCCGCCCCTCGCGGGGGACCATCTCCTCCACGACGACCGCCAACGAATGTGGGAGTTCGTCGCGGACCCCCTCAAGGGCGGCCTCGCGGACGAGCTCGGCGATCATCACCTCGGTGGACTCGTCGGAATGCGTCGTCGCCGGGTAGAGCATCGGGCCGACCGGCAGGAGGTCGCCGAAGACCGTTCGCAGGTCCGACACCTGACTGCCCGTCGTGGCCGAGCACGGCACGATGGCGGTCCACTCCCCCAGCCCGTCCAGGGCGATCAGCTGCTCGGCCAGGCGCTGTTTGGAGACCAGGTCCGACTTGGTGGCGACCGCCACCACGGGCGTACGGCGGGCCCGTTGCAGGTCGACCAGTTCGCGGGCGATGAAGGTGTCCCCGGGGCCGACCCGCTGATCGCACGGGACGCAGAACCCGACGACGTCCACGTCCAGCAGGGTTTCGCGGACCAGGTCGTTGAGACGCTCCCCGAGCAGGGTGCGCGGACGATGCAGGCCGGGAGTGTCGACGAGGACGAGCTGGGAGTCCTCGGTGGTCGAGATGCCGCGGATCGCGTGCCGGGTGGTCTGCGGCTTGGCCGAGGTGATGGCGACCTTCTGACCGACCAGGGCATTGGTCAACGTGGACTTGCCGGCGTTGGGCCGGCCGACCAGCGCGACGAAACCGGACCGGAAGGGGCGCTCCGTCGACTCACCAACACCGGTCGTCGACGCCTCGGGCTGCTCCGGCATACGGTCTCACTCCTCACGCTTCGTCGGGTTCGGATCCTCGGGTCCCGTCCCGCGGGCGGTCGGCTGGGTGTCCGCGGACTCGGCCGGCGTGACGATGTGCACCCGGACGGTGGCCACCCGATGCCGTCGTCCGGACATCTTCTCGGCGGTCAGGACCAGGCCGGCGACCTGGCCGTGCGATCCCGTGATCGGGACACGCCCGATCGCCTTGGTCAACAACCCTCCGACGGTGTCGACCTCCTCCTCGTCGATCTCGACGTCCAATAGATCCGCCAGGTCGTCGATGTCCATCGCGGCGGGTACCAGCCAGTCGCCGCCGGGCAACGGCTCGGCGCTCGGAGTCTCCTTGTCGTATTCGTCGTCGATCTCGCCGACGATCTCCTCCAGGATGTCCTCGATCGTGACCAGCCCTGCGGTGCCGCCGTATTCGTCGACGACGATGGCGAAGTGGTTCTGGTCGCGCTGCATCTCGCGCAACAGATCGTCGACCGGCTTGGACTCGGGGACGAAGTGCATGGGTCGCATCGCCTCGGTCACCGGCTGGTCGACGGCCTCTGGATCGGCCAGTGCCATCCGCACGACGTCCTTGAGGTACAGCAGACCGAGGACGTCGTCGGAGTCCTCGCCGACCACCGGGATCCGCGAGAACCCGGAACGCACACACAGCGACAGTCCCGCTCGCAGACTCTTGCGGCCCTCGACGGTGACCATGTCGATGCGCGGCACCATCACCTCCCGCGCCACGGTGTCGCCCAACTCGAACACCGAGTGGATCATCTCGCGCTCTTCGGCCTCGATGAGCGAGGACTCCCCCGCGATGTCCACCAGGTCGCGCAATTCCGCCTCGTTCTGGAACGGGCCCTCGCGGTACCCCCGCCCCGGCGTCACCGCGTTGCTCAGCGCGATGAGACTGTGCGCCACCGGGCCGAGGACCCGCCGGAAGAAGACCGCCATCGGCGCCGTCAGCAGCGCCACCGCGTCGTAATGCTGGCGCCCCAGAGTCCGCGGGGATACCCCCGTGATGCCGAAGGAGAGGACGGCCATGACGGCGATCGCGATCGCGACGGCCCGCCAGGTGTCGGTGACGTAGTGGTCCACGACGATCGCCGTGACCACCGCCGTGGTGGACTCGGAGACCACCCGCATGAAGTTGAGGACCGCCAGGTATGCCGGTGCGTCCGCGACGACTTTCGTCAGGGATCGCGAACCGGTGCGTTCCTCGTCGGCGAGTTCCTCGGCGCGGACCCGCGACATCCGAAAGACCGCCGACTCCCCGGCGGCCAGCAGGAAGGAGGCAACCAGGCCGAGGACGGCCAGGACGATCAGCCATGCGTTCATGTCGTCAGTCGATCCGGCAGCCGTCGGTCAGGGTCTCGACTGGCGCGACGCGGCATACGACTCGAGCACGGACTCCTGCAACGAGAACATCTCGCGCTCCTGCGCCGGATCGGCGTGGTCGAAGCCGAGCAGATGCAGCAGTCCGTGGACGGTGAGCATCCGCAGTTCGTCCTGGAGTCCGTGCCCGGCCTCCTGCGCCTGGCGGGCCGCCACCGCGGGGCACAGCACGATGTCGCCGAGCGTCCCGTCGGCCGGTGGCGCGCCTTCGCGGCCGGGTCGCAACTCGTCCATCGGGAAACTCATCACGTCGGTGGGTCCCGGCAGGTCCATCCACTGCACGTGCAGGACCTCCATCGCGCCCTCGTCGACGCAGCGAATGCACAGTTCGGCCCGCGGATGGACCCGCAGCCGCTCCATCGCGTGCCGGCAGCACGCCACCAGATCGCGGGCGTCGACCGTCAGATCCGTCTCGTTGAGGACGTCGATGCTCATGACGGGGCTCCGGTCTCCTCGGTGCGGCCGCGCCGCCCGCGGGCGACTCCGGACTTGTGCTGGTCGGGATCCTGGTCCGAATGCCGGTCCGAATG
>JBDIAR010000104.1:0-12684 GCA_039812545.1 Dermatophilaceae bacterium
CAGCGCCACATCAGACCGCTGACGGATAGCCTTTCGGTGGGACACCCCGACCCCCCCGAACCCCGAACCACCCCGAAACCAAGGAGTCGCCCAGTGGCCACGACGTCGCCCGCCAGGACCAGCTCGACCGCCGGCTCGAGGGCCTCCGGGAGGGGAAGGGCCGCCAAGGATCTGCTGGCCGGCCGCGATGCCCACCTCAAGCGGCCGATCGCGCGCGGCGCGGGCTGGACCGACCTGGACATCCGCGCCGTCGACACCACGCGGCTGCTGGCCGCCGACGCGGTCCAGAAGGTCGGCAGCGGACATCCCGGCACGGCGATGTCGCTGGCTCCCGTGGCATACCTGCTCTTCCAGAACGTGATGCGGCACGACCCGGCCGATCCCGCCTGGGAGGGGCGCGACCGGTTCGTGCTGTCCTGCGGCCATTCCAGCCTCACGCTGTACAACCAGCTGTTCCTCAGCGGCTACGGCCTCGACCTCGACGACCTCAAGGCGTTGCGGACCTGGGGCTCGCTGACCCCCGCGCACCCTGAGGTCCACCACACCCCCGGCGTCGAGATCACCACCGGACCACTCGGGTCGGGTCTGGCCTCGGCGGTCGGCATGGCGATGGCCCAGCGTCGTCAGCGCGGGCTGCTCGACCCCAAGGCCAAGACCGGGACGAGCCCGTTCGACCACCGGATCTACGTCCTGGCCAGCGACGGCGACCTGATGGAGGGCGTCACCGCGGAAGCCTGTTCGCTGGCCGGCCACCAGGAACTCGGCAACCTGATCTGCATCTACGACCAGAACCAGATCTCCATCGAGGACGACACCGACATCTCGTTCAGCGAAGACGTCGCCGCCCGGTATGCCGCGTACGGCTGGGGCGTGGAGGTCGTCGACTGGCGTTCGTCGGGCTTCCACGGCGACTACGTCGAAGACGTCGACGCGCTCTTGGCGGCGATCCGCCGCGCCGAGAAGGACACCAAGCGTCCGACCCTCGTGCTGCTGCGCACCGTCATCGCCTGGCCCGCCCCGACCAAGCAGGACACCGGCGCCTCACACGGGTCGGCGCTCGGCGTCGACGAGGTCGAGGGTGCCCGCGAATTGCTCGGCTTCCCGGCCGGCAAGACCTTCCACGTCGAACCGGCCGTGTTGCGCCGGGCCCGGGAGGTCAAGGCCCGCGGGAAGAAGGCGCACGCCGAGTGGACCAAGGCATACCGAGCCTGGGCGAAGGCGAACCCGGACAACGCCCGGCTCTACGAACGCCTCGCCGCACACCGCCTGCCCGACGGACTGGCCGAGGCGATCCCGACCTTCCCGGCCGATCCGAAGGGGGTGGCCACCCGCGCCGCCTCCGGCAAGGTCCTCAGCGCCCTCGCCGACGTCATGCCCGAACTGTGGGGCGGCTCCGCCGACCTGGCCGAGTCCAACAACACGACGATGGCCGGCCAGCCCAGTTTCATCCCGGTGACCAAACAGACCCGGGCCTGGAGCGGCGACGAGTACGGCCGGACCCTGCACTTCGGCATCCGCGAGCACGGGATGGGGATGATCCTCAACGGCATCGCCCTGGAGGGCCTGCTGCGCCCCTACGGCGGGACCTTCCTGGTGTTCTCCGACTACATGCGCGGCGCCGTCCGGCTCGCCGCGATCCAGCAACTGCCCGTCACCTATGTCTGGACCCACGACTCCATCGGCCTCGGCGAAGACGGTCCCACCCACCAGCCGGTCGAACACCTCGCCTCGCTGCGGGCCATGCCGGGCCTGGACGTCGTGCGTCCGGCGGATGCCAACGAAACCGCCCAGGCGTGGCTGACGATCCTGCGCAATGCCCGCCCGGCGGCGCTGGCGCTGACCCGTCAGGCCGTCCCGGTGGCTCCGCGCCGCGGCAAGGGCTGGGCCGGCGACGTCGCCAAGGGCGGTTACGTCCTGGTCCGCGAGTCCGGAACCGGCGCGCCCGACGTCATCCTCATCGCGACCGGCTCCGAGGTCGATCTCGCGGTCCGGGCCGCGGCCGACCTCGAAGCCCGCGGGACCGCGACCCGGGTGGTGTCGATGCCGTGCCGGGAGTGGTTCGACCGGCAGAGTCCGGCCTACCGCAATCGGGTGCTGCCACCGGCCGTGCGAGCCCGGGTCTCGGTCGAGGCGGGCGTGGCGCAGGGCTGGCGCGAGATCGTCGGCGACGCCGGCCGCACCGTGTCACTCGAACATTTCGGGGCCTCGGCGTCCGCGAGCCGGCTGTTCGAGGAGTTCGGGTTCACCGTGCCCGCCGTCGTCAAGGCGGCCCGGGCATCCATTGCCGACGCCGCGCGCGGCGCCTCCGGAAAGGGCGAGTGACGTGTCCGATCAGAACCCCAATCTGGCCGCGCTGAGCGCCGCGGGCGTCTCCGTCTGGCTGGACGACCTGTCCCGCTCCGCGCTGACCTCGGGGAAACTGGCCCGGCTCGTCGCCGAGCGCTCCGTGGTCGGGGTGACGACGAACCCGTCGATCTTCCAGGCCGCGCTGGCCAAGGGTGAGGCGTATGCCGCTCAGGTGGCCGACTTGGCCCGGGCCGGTAAGTCGGCCGAGGACGCCGTCTTCGACATCACCACCGACGACGTGCGCAGCGCCTGCGAACTGTTCCTGCCGATCTACGAGCGCACGAACGGCACGGACGGCCGGGTCTCCATCGAGGTCGACCCCCGGCTCGCGCACGACACCCACGGCACCGTCGAACAGGCCAAGGCGCTGTATGCCGAGGTCGCCCGGGAGAATGTCCTCATCAAGATCCCGGCCACCATCGAGGGCCTGCCGGCGATCACCGAGACCCTGGCCGCCGGGATCAGCGTCAATGTCACGCTCATCTTCGCCATCGACCGCTACCGGGCCGTGATGAACGCCTTCCTCGAAGGCCTGGAGCGCGCCCACGCCGCCGGGCACGACCTGGCCCGGATCCACTCGGTCGCCTCGTTCTTCGTCTCCCGGGTGGACACCGAGGTCGACGGTCGCCTGGCGGCGATCGGCACCGAGGCGGCCACGGCGCTGCGCGGCAAGGCGGGTCTGGCCAACGCGCGACTGGCATACCAGGCATACGAAGAGGTCTTCGCGACGCCGCGCTGGCAGTCGCTGGCCGATGACGGTGCGCGCACCCAGCGGCCGCTGTGGGCCTCGACGGGCGTCAAGGACCCGGCGTACCCCGACACGATGTACGTCACCGAACTCGTGGCCCCCGACACGGTCAACACGATGCCGGAGAAGACCCTGGAGGCGGTCGCCGATCACGGCCGGATCGAGGGCGACACGATCTCCGGCAGCTATGCCGCTTCCGCACGCGTCCTCGACGACCTTGAGGCGCTCGGGATCTCCTACCCCGAGGTCGTGGCCAAGCTGGAACGCGAGGGTGTCGAGAAGTTCATCGCCTCCTGGAGCGAACTGCTGGACGGGGTCAGCGCGGAACTGGCGAAAGCCGCGGGCGCGTGAGTCCGGCCCGGATCACCGCCACCCAGAATCCGCTGCGCGATCCGGAGGACAAGCGCCTCCCCCGGATCGCCGGACCATGTTCGATGGTGCTCTTCGGGGTGACCGGGGACCTGGCCACCAAGAAGCTGATGCCGGCGATCTACGACCTCGCCAACCGCGGGCTCCTGCCGCCCGGCTTCTCCCTGGTCGGGTTCGCCCGGCGAGATTGGGCCGATCAGGACTTCGGGGCACTGGTCCACGATGCCGTGCGGGCCCGCGCCCGGACACCGTTCCGGGAGGCGGTCTGGTCGGCGTTGGCCGAGGGGCTGCGGTTCGTACCCGGCACCTTCGACGACCCCAAGGCCTTCGAGTTGCTCGCCGCGACGGTCCGCAGCCTGGACGAGTCCCGAGGCACCGGCGGCAACCACGCGTTCTACCTGTCCGTGCCGCCGAGCTTTTTCGCTCAGGTTTGCGAGCAGCTCGATCGGGTGGGTCTGGCCGGGTCGGGCTCGGGTCCGGGCTGGAGCCGGGTCGTCATCGAAAAGCCCTTCGGTCACGACCTCAAGAGCGCGCAGGAACTCAACCGGATCGTCGAATCCGTCTTCAAGCCCGACTCGATCTTCCGGATCGACCACTACCTCGGCAAGGAGACGGTGCAGAACCTGCTGGCGTTGCGCTTCGCCAACACCTTCTTCGAACCGCTGTGGAACGCCAACTATGTCGACCACGTGCAGATCACGATGGCCGAGGACATCGGCATCGGCGGCCGCGCGGGCTATTACGACGGCATCGGCGCGGCCCGCGACGTCATCCAGAACCACCTGCTCCAACTGCTCGCGCTGACCGCCATGGAGGAACCCGTCTCGTTCCGCGCGGACGACCTGCGCGCCGAGAAGGAGAAGGTGCTCTCCGCCGTGCGACTGCCCGGCAATCTCGACGAGGGCGCTGCGCGCGGCCAGTATGCCGCGGGCTGGCAGGGCACCGAACAGGTCGTCGGATACCTCCAGGAGAAGGGGGTCCCCAAGGACTCCCGGACGGAGACCTTCGCGGCGGTCCGCCTGCACGTGGAGACCCGCAGGTGGGCCGGGGTGCCGTTCTACCTGCGCACCGGCAAGCGGCTGGGCAAGCGAGCCACCGAGATCGCCATCGTCTTCAAGCGGGCTCCCCATCTGCCGTTCACGAACACGGCCACCGAGGAACTGGGCCGCAACGCCGTCGTCGTGCGCATCCAACCGGACGAGGGAGTCACCGTACGGTTCGGGTCCAAGGTGCCGGGCGCCCAGATGGAGGTGCGTGACGTGACCATGGACTTCGGCTACGGCACGGCGTTCACGGAGACCTCACCCGAGGCATACGAACGACTGATCCTCGACGTCCTCCTCGGCGACCCGCCGCTGTTCCCGCGGCACGAGGAAGTGGAACTCGCCTGGCGGATCCTGGATCCGCTGCTGACGCATTGGGCGCGGCGGGGCCGGCCCGAGCAGTACGCCCCCGGCGCGTGGGGACCACGCTCGGCCCACGACATGCTCGCGCGCGACGGCCGCGAATGGAGGATCCCGTGATCATCGACCTGCCGGACACGACCTCGGTCGGGATCAGCCGGACCCTCGTGGACGTCCGCAACCAGAGCGGCGCGATGGCGCTGGGTCGCGTGCTCACCCTGCTGATTCCCGTCGAGGACGGCACGGTGGACGCGGCCCTGAAGGTGGCCGGCGACGCGTCCCGGCAGCATCCGTGCCGGATCGTGACGATCGTGCGCGGCGATCGGCGCGGGAAGAACCGCCTGGATGCCCAGATCCGGCTCGGCGGTGACGCGGGGGCCAGTGAGATCGTCATCCTGCGCCTGTACGGCGCGCTGGCCGGACACGCCGAGAGTGTGGCCACCCCGCTGTTGCTGGCCGACTCACCGGTGCTCGCGTGGTGGCCCGGACCCGCCCCCAAGGACGTGCACGAGGACCCGATCGGCGCGATGGCCGGCCGCCGGATCACCGACAGCGCGGCCGGCCCGAACCCCACGGCGGCGCTGCGCCAGCGGGCCGCGACCTACGAGCCGGGCGACACCGACCTGGCGTGGACCCGATTGACCCGGTGGCGCAGCGTGCTCGCCTCGGCTCTGGACCAGCCGCCGTTCGAGTCGGTCACCGGAATCACGGTGGCCGGGTCCAGCGACTCCCCGTCCACGGATCTGCTGGCCGCCTGGCTGCAACTGCGGCTCAAGGCACCCGCCAGTCGGGTCCGTACCTCCCCGGGCTCGGGCATCCTCAGTGTCCGGCTGGAGCGGGCGAGCGGGCCCATCGACCTGGTCCGCCCGGGCGGCGCGGTGGCGACACTCAGCGAAGGTGGTCATCCCGACCGTCGACTGGCGTTGGCGCGCCGCACCGATGCCGAGTGCCTGGCCGACGAGTTGCGCCGCCTCGACCGGGACGAGCCCTACGAGCACGCGCTGCTCAAGGGGCTGCCGGCGCTGTCCCCCGCTCGCAAGACCCCCGGACAGGCGATCAAGCAGGGCGAGACACCCTCGATCGCCAAGGCCAAGTCCCTGGCCCGCAAGATCGCCCGACAGCAGGCGGTGGGCAGGCCGGGCGGCATGGTCACCGAACTGCCCGCCGCGCCACCGTCAACCGCGAAACCGTCAAACGCGAAACCGTCCGATGACGACTCCGGCGACGTCGTCCGCACGGCGACCGCGAAGAAACTCGCCGGGAAGGCCACGCCGCGCGAGGAGGAGCTGCTGCAGACCGGCCGACTGACCCGGGCCAAAGTCGCCAGAACGCGGCCGACGAAGAAGGCCGTCGAGGCAACCTTGGGCGCCGCTGACGCGTCGGTGAAGTAGGCCGACACCGGTCCGAGCTCGACGAAGGACCGGTGCCGACGCACGCCGGAGCGCCTCCCGATTCACCACGGTCGTTACTGCGACACTGACGTATGACATTCGCCGCGTAAGAGTTTGGAGGTCGGGCCGTGCCACGTCCGGTCCAAGGTCGCTATCTCCCCGCCCTCGACGGACTGCGTGCCATCGCCGTGGCCCTCGTCATCGGGTACCACGTCGCAGCACCCGGAATGGGGGGCGGCCTGCTCGGAGTCGCCGTCTTCTTCACCCTCAGCGGGTACCTGATCACCACGATCTTGCTGCGGTCCTTCCGCCGCACCGGTGGCCTGGAGCTGAAGACCTTCTGGCTGCGCCGCGCCCGGCGACTGCTACCCGCGGTGCTCGTCGTGCTCGCCGTGGTCCTCGCGCTCACCTTCGTGATGGACCGCGCCGCGATGCCGGCCCGCGAGATCGAGGCACTCAGCGCGCTGTTCTACGTCGCCAACTGGGCGACGATCGCCCGTGGCGTCTCCTACTTCCAGCGCTTCGACGCCCCATCGCCGCTGTCCCACCTGTGGTCGCTGGCCGTGGAGGAGCAGTTCTACCTCATCTGGCCGCTGCTGCTGCTCCTGCTCCTTCGGGTATGCCGGGGCCAACTGCGCCGTGTCGCGGCGGTCACCACCGCGCTGGCAGCCGGATCCTTCCTCCTGCTCTCGATCCTGCATACCCCCGGCCTGGACAACACCAGGGCGTACGAGGGCACCGACACCCGAGCGGGTGGACTGCTGCTCGGCGCGGCGCTGGCGATGCTGTGGCGACCACGAGAGATCCCCGAGGGCCGGTCGGCCCCCCGGGTGTTCGACATCATCGGCGTCGCCGGCCTGATCGGCATCGGCTGGCTGGTCATGACCACGGACGAGTACTCCGCCTCGCTCTACCGCGGCGGCCTGCTGCTGCTGACGCTGAGCACCCTGGCCGCGATCGTCGGGGCGGTCCAGCCCGGCACGCTGTTCGGCAGAGTCCTCGGCACCCGTCCGTTCACCTGGCTCGGCGAACGGTCATACGGGGTCTATCTGTGGCACCTGCCCGTCATCGCGTTGATGCCGGCGTCGGTCTTCCGGACCGTCCCGTGGGTGCGCTCCGGGCTGGCCATCCTGATCACCTTGGTGGTCTCGACGCTGTCCTGGCGGATCCTGGAGGATCCGATCCGGCGGCTAGGTTTCAAGGAGGCGTTCCGTCGGATCGGGAGCGTCCCGACCTTCGCGCGGACGAGTGCGATCGTGATGACCTCGCTGCTCACCTTGGGACTGACGTTCGGTCTGGCGTATGCCGGTACGTGGGTGACCGACCGGGTCCGTCCGGACGGCGGCAGCCTGGCGGTGTCCGCGCCCACCGGAGTCAACCCCGGTGACGAGAGTGCGCTGGTGCCACCGGACGCGAAGAACCCGACGAACCCGGACAGCCCGCCGTCCTCGAGCACGGGGTCCTCGGGTCCCACGTCAACCGGCACGCCGAGCGGCTCGGCGACCACCGACATACCGGGGCAGTCCGGGTTGAAGACCTCCTGTAAGACCGTGGTGCACATCGGCGAGTCGACGTCGTTGGGCTTCATCCGCCCGGACTACGTACCCAACGCGGCCGACCGGATCGAGGCCCAGTACAAGCGGGTCGGGGTTGACAAGTTCATCTCGGAAATCGCCGGCGCGCGCTCGATCATCGAGGTCGCCCACGGCGCCCCCAACGCCCAGACGGTCGTCGACAAGTACGTCAACGCCACGTACGACGGCTGCTGGGTGATCGCGATGGGCACCAACGAATCGGCCAATATCAACGCCGGCGGGGTCCTGACCCGCGACGAGCGGATCGACCTGCTGATGAAGAAGATCCCGTCAAACCAACCCGTCCTATGGCTCACGGTGAAGACGCTGCTGGACCGCGGCCCATACCGCAACGACGGGATGCAGGAGATGGACGCCGCCCTGGTGCGGGCCACCGAGCGCTACCCCAATATGCGGGTCTACGACTGGGCCGCCGAGGTGCAGGACAAGTGGTACATCTTCGACGGGATCCACTTCTCGACCTACGGGTACACCCAACGCGCCCGGCGGCTGGCCAATGCATTGGCCATCGCCTTCCCCGCGAGCGGTGACTGGTCGAGCGACAAGGTCGTCGGCTCCGCCCCCAAGCAATAGGCCTGCGGGCGGACCGGGGTCCCCGGGCGGGTGGACGCCCGGGCAACCGCCCGGGCGGTGGATCAGCGGATCAGACCCCGGTCACGCAACGACTCCAGCGCCTCGGTCAGGATCTGCTGACCGTCGGCGTCGCTGCGCCGCTCCTTCACGTATGCCAGGTGTGTCTTGTACGGCTCGACCTTGGGTGGAGCCGGCGGATTCTCCTGGTCCTGTCCGGCGGGCAGCCCGCACCGCGGGCAGTCCCACAGTTCCGGGACGCTCATCCCCGGTTCCTCGGCGAACGAGGGTCGGGTCTCGTGGCCGTTGCAGCAGTAGTAGGAGATGAAGACCCGCGGGGCGGACTCGCCGCGCTCGGCCTCCCCCATCGGCCCGGCGCCGACCCGGCTGCCGCGGATCGCATTGCCGCTCGCCATCGCCATGAGGTCAGCCCCCGAACCGGGCGATGAGGCCCAGGCCGAGGATGGCGCCGAACCAGACGACTCCGAGCGCGATGGTGTAACGGTCCAGGTTGCGCTCCGCGATGGTCGAACCCCCGAGCGAACTGGTCATCCCGCCGCCGAACATGTCCGATAGGCCACCGCCCTTGCCCTTGTGAAGAAGCACGAAGACGATCAGCAGCAGGCTCGTCATGACGAGAAAGACCTGGAGCACGATGCGGATGGCATCCACGGCGGCGGGACTCCGTTCGAGCGGTTCAGATGCCCGGCGCGGCGGCGGCGAGCGAACACAGGATAACCCGCGCACCCCAGTGACTGCATGATCGGACCGCACCCGGGACACAGTCGGGGTATGCCGAGGGGCCCGGGTCTTGGTGGACCCGGGCCCCTCGGCATACCCGCGGTGGGTCAGACGTTCGGCGTCAGGTGCTTCTGGTACCGGCAGATCGCCGCGAACTCCTCGGCGTCCAGGGAGGCACCGCCGACGAGCGCGCCGTCGACGTCCTCTTCGGCCATGATCGCCGCGACATTGCTGGACTTGACCGAGCCGCCGTACAGGATCCGGACCCCGGCGGCCGTGTCCTTGTCGTAGAGCTTGACGAGCAACTCACGGATCGCCCGGCATACCTCCTGGGCATCGGCGGGGGTCGCGACCTCGCCGGTGCCGATCGCCCAGATGGGTTCGTAGGCGATGACGATGCTCTTGGCCTGCTCGACGGGCAGCCCGTCGAGGTCCTTGGTGAGCTGGTCCACGACGTGCTGGACCTGACCGCCCGCCTTGCGGATGTCCAGGCCCTCGCCGCAGCACAGGATCGGGGTGATCCCGTGCTTGTATGCCGCCTTCACCTTGGCGTTCAAGAGTTCGTCGCTCTCGTGGTGGTACTCCCGGCGCTCGCTGTGCCCGACCACGACGTAGCTGCAGCCGAGTTTGGCGAGGAAGGCCCCGGACACCTCACCGGTGTAGGCGCCGCTGTCGTGCACGGAGAGGTCCTGGGCGCCGTAGCCGATCTTGAGCTTGTCGCCCTCGACGAGGGTCTGCACGGTGCGCAGGTCGGTGAACGGCGGCAGGACGACGACCTCGACCGCGCTGTAGTCGTGGCCCGCGTCGCGCAGCGTCCAGTCCAGCTTCTGCACCAGATGGGTGGCCTGCAGGTGGTCCAGGTTCATCTTCCAGTTGCCCGCCATAAGCGGGGTACGGGTCACCTTCGCCATGATCAGGCCTCCTCGAGAACGGTCAGACCGGGCAGTTCCTTACCCTCGAGGTATTCGAGGCTGGCGCCGCCGCCGGTGGAGATGTGGCCGAACTGGTCGTCGGCGAAGCCGAGCTGACGCACCGCCGCGGCCGAGTCGCCGCCGCCGACGACGGTGAGCGCACCGCCCTCGGTAGCCTCGACCAGCGCCTGGGCGACGGCCTTGGTGCCGGCCGCGAACGGAGCCATCTCGAAGGCGCCCATCGGACCGTTCCAGAACACCGTCTTGCAGTCGACGATCTTGTCGGCATACAGCTTGGCCGAGGCGGGACCGATGTCCAGACCCATCATGTCGGCCGGGATGGCGTCCGCGACCACGACGGCGGTCTTGGCGTCGGCCGAGAAGGCATCCGCGACGACGATGTCGACCGGCAGGACGATCTCCACGCCGCTGGCCTGCGCGCGCTGGAGGTACTCCGTGCAAATGCCGATCGAGTCCGGGTCCAGCAGGCTCTTGCCCACCTCGTGGCCCTGGGCCGCGAGGAAGGTGAAGACCATGCCGCCGCCGATGAGCAGCCGATCGGCGGTGTTCATCAGGTTGTCGATGACGGCGAGCTTGTCGGCGACCTTCGCGCCGCCGAGCACGACGGCATACGGACGCTCAGGGTCCTTGGTCAACCGCTTGAGGACATTGACCTCGGCCTCGACGAGCCCGCCGACGGCCGACGGCAGGACCTTGGCGACGTCGTAGACGGAGGCCTGGGCCCGGTGGACCACCCCGAACCCGTCGGAGACGAAGACATCGGCCAACGCGGTCAGGGCCGCGGTGAACTCGGCCCGCCCCTCGTCGGTCTTGGCGGTCTCACCGGCGTTGAACCGGAGGTTCTCCAGCAGGACGACGTCCCCGTCCCGCATGGCGGCGACGGCGGCCTGAGCCGACGGGCCGACGGTGTCCTCGGCGAAGGTGACCGGCTTGTCCAGGAGTTCGCTCAGCCGGCCGACGACTGGACGCAGCGAGTACTTCGCCTCCGGTGCGCCCTTGGGCCGCCCGAGATGGGCGCAGACGACCACGCGTGCGCCCATCTCGGAGAGCATCTTGATGGTCGGGACCGACGCGCGAATACGGCCGTCGTCGGTGATCGTCTCGCCGTCCAGCGGAACATTGAGGTCGGATCGGACGAGGACGCGCTTGCCGCGCAGGTCGCCCAGATCGGCAATGGTTTTCACGCGATGGCCCTTTCTCGAGGCGTCGAGGTCGACGTCAGAGCTTGGAGCCGACGAGCAGGCAGAGGTCCGCGAGGCGGTTGCTGTAGCCCCACTCGTTGTCGTACCAGCCGACGACCTTGACCTGGTTGCCGATGACCTTGGTCAGGCCGGAGTCGAAGATGCAGGAGGCCGGGTCGGTCTCGATGTCCTTGGACACGATCGGGTCCGCGGTGTAGACGAGCTTGCCCTTCATGGACTCGCTGTCGGCGGCGGCCTTGACGATGGCGTTGACCTCGTCGACGGTGGTCTCACGGGCCGCCTCGAAGGTCAGGTCGGTCGCCGAGCCCGTGGGCACCGGCACGCGCAGCGCGTAACCGTCGAGCTTGCCCTTGAGTTCGGGCAGGACGAGGGCGACGGCCTTGGCGGCGCCCGTGCTCGTCGGGACGATGTTGAGGGCGGCGGCGCGGGCCCGGCGCAGGTCCTTGTGCGGCGCGTCCTGCAGGTTCTGGTCCTGGGTGTACGCGTGGATCGTGGTCATCAGGCCCTTGACGATACCGAGGCCGTCGTTGAGCGCCTTGGCCATCGGGGCCAGGCAGTTCGTCGTGCAGGACGCGTTGGAGATGATGGTCTGCGAGCCGTCGTACTTGTCGTCGTTGACGCCCATGACGATGGTGATGTCCTCGTTGGACGCCGGCGCCGAGATGATGACCTTCTTCGCCCCGCCGTCGATGTGGGCGCGCGCCTTGTTGGCGTCGGTGAAGAAGCCGGTGGACTCCACGACGATGTCCGCTCCGACGCCCTTCCAGTCCAGCTTCGCCGGGTCGCGCTCGGCCCACGCGGCGAACTTCTTGCCCCCGGCGGTGATCGACTCGTCGTCGTAGGTCACCTCACCCGGGAAGCGGCCGAGGATCGAGTCGTACTTGAGCAGGTGAGCAAGGGTCTTGTTGTCGGTGAGGTCGTTGACCGCCACGATCTCGATGTCCGCGCCAGAGTCGACCACGGCGCGGAAGAAGTTGCGGCCGATCCGGCCGAATCCGTTGATGCCAACCTTTACCGTCACTGAGCTGTCCTTCCGGGAGTGGGAGGGGCCGCGAGCGCGGCCGAAGTGCCACCCCAACCCTAGTGGTTCAAGCACGACGAGGGCACCTCGCGAGGTGGGCGAAGAAACGCACCCGACACCGGCATACGGTCTTCATCGCGATGCCGCGGCGGTGGGCGTGACATGGGTCACGTCAAGAGTTCCGGTATGCCGGTTCGGTGGTGCCGTCGGGTCGTGCGGTCGAGGTCAGGACTCGAGCATGTCCGAGGTGAGGTTGGCGTCGGTCCCGGCGATCCCCAGGTCCCCAGCGCGCTTGTCGGCCATCGAGAGCAGCCGCCGGATCCGGCCGGCCACCGCGTCCTTGGTCATCGGCGGGTCGGCCAGCTG
>JBDIAR010000105.1:0-12618 GCA_039812545.1 Dermatophilaceae bacterium
TCCGGCATACCCCGAGGCAACCCGAGACACCGGGGAGGAGAGCGCGGGTGTCAGGTCAGGCCGACGTCGTCGCGCAGTCGGAGTCGGGCTCTGGCCACCGCGGTGGCGGCTTCCTCGGTATGGGCGCCCCCGGGGGCCCGACCCCGGCGCCACTTGACCTGATCGAGCAACTCGCCGGTCGCGAGATCCTTGCGCAGCACGACTCGGGCCACCCGACGCCCCGCGACCTCGACGTCGGTGCCGAGGACGACGCTGGCCTGCACGCGTTCGCGGAAAACCGTCAGGAACCGGTCGTTTCCCGCCACCTCCCACCGCTCCGTCGGCTCGTCCCCCATCCAGGTCACCTCGAGCGAGGCCTCGGTCGAGCTCCACGACCCGGTGTCGACGAGGAGCCAGGCGCGCCGCCAGAGCAGGTCACCGTCGAGACCGACGTAGGCCACGTCGAACGTGGTCGCCACGACCGTGCCCCGGTCCGCGTCGGGAGCCACCGCTAGGATCCGCTCGCCGCGCCGGAGCGGAACAGCCGCAGCGGCGATCGCGTCGCCCCGGTTCGGTTCGCCGCGCCGGAAGAGCCCCATCACGACACCTCGTCCTTCAGTGCGACGGTCAGCCGTTGCAGCCGGGTCAGCTCGGCGGCGACCTCCCGGTGTTCGGCCGAGACCGAACCCGCGTCCGCGCCGGTCTCCAACTGCCGCAACCGGCTCATGGCATCCGCGATCCGCCGGTCGAGCCCCGCGCGGCGTACCCGGACGGCGAGTTCGTCGACGAACCGCGCAGTCGGCATACCGCTCGTCGGGTCCATCCGCGTCGGAATCGGCGCAACGGCGAGTTCACCGACGACTGGCGCGACGGCGAGCGGCACCCGCGCCGACACCGCATCGACCCACGCCCGGGCCGACAATCCCCGGCTGTCCGGCAGCACGTGGGCGACGGCTTCGGCGATCTCCTGATGAACGGGCGCGAGGAAGCTCTCGCGCACCAGCGCCGGGATCACCCGCTCGCCGGCCAGCGAGGGGAACTGGATGAGGCATTGCAGGAGTTGGCGTTCGGCCAGGACCAGCGGGTTGCGCAGGTCCGGCGCCGGCAGCCGACCGGACAACTCGTCGTCGCGTGGTTCGTCGCCGACCCCGTCGACGACACCATCGACGACCTCACGACCGGGGTCGTCGTCCGAGCCCGAGCCAGAGCCGGTATGCCGTGCGCCCGTCGATCTGGCGTCCGCCGGTTTCGGTCGGCGACTGGCGAAGGCCACTTGCGAGCGGGCCTGTTCGACGTCGATGCCCAGCCAACCGGCGACGGTCCGCACATACTCCGGACGCAGCGCCGGGTCGCGGATCTCCGCGATCGTCGGTGCCACCGCCCGCAGCGCGGCGACCCGCCCCTCCGCGGTGCCGAGGTCGAACCTGGCGATCGCGGTCCGGATGACGAACTCGAACAGCGGCACAGCATCGGCGATCAACCCGCGCACGGCGGCATCCCCGGAGTTCTGCCGCAACTCGCACGGGTCCTGACCCTCCGGGGCGACCGCGACGAAAGACTGCGAGGCCCAGCGCTGGTCCTCCTTGAACGCGCGCTCGGCGGCCTTCTGGCCGGCCGCGTCGCCGTCGAAGGTGAAGACGACCCGGGCCGGTGCCAGGTCTGCCTCGTCGCGCATCATCCGGCGCAGGATCTTGATGTGATCCGGCCCGAACGCGGTCCCGCAGGTGGCTACGGCGCCCTCCACCCCGGCCAACTGGCAGGCCATCACATCGGTGTACCCCTCGACGACGACGGCCACCCGCTCGCGGGCTATCGCCTTCTTCGCCAGGTCCAGGCCGTAGAGCACCGTCGACTTCTTGTAGATCGGGGTCTCGGTGGTGTTGAGGTACTTCGCCTCGATCCGGTCGTCGTCGAAGATCCGTCGCGCCCCGAAACCGATCGTGTCGCCGGTGACGTCCCGGATCGGCCACACCAGCCGACCCCGGAACCGGTCGTACAACCCCCGGTTACCGCGCCCCACCAGCCCGGCGGTGACGACCTCGTCGTCGGTGAAACCCTTGCCGCGCAGATGGCGCAGCAGATCATCCCCGCCGCGCGGCGCGAAACCCACCCCGAAACGCCGCGCCACCGCACCGTCGAAACCCCGCGCCCGCATGAAGTCGCGCGCGACCCGAGCCCCCGGCATACCGGCATCCAATAGAGCGTGCGCGTAGTACTCCTCGGCCACCCGGTGCGCCTCGACGAGCCGGCCCCGCCGACCCAGGCCCAGCCCCTCGCCGTCGCGGGACCCGCCCTCCTCGTAGTGCAACTCGACCCCGAACCGCCCGGCCAGCCATTCGACGGCCTCCCCGAACGGCAGGTGGTC
This sequence comes from Dermatophilaceae bacterium, assembly GCA_039812545.1. GTDB lineage: Bacteria > Actinomycetota > Actinomycetes > Actinomycetales > Dermatophilaceae > JBDIAR01. Next base: position 2,345 of record JBDIAR010000105.1, read on the forward strand.
GATCTTCTGCACGAACGAGATGACGTCGCCGCCCTCACCGCAGCCGAAGCAGTGCCACGCCCCGAGGGCCGGCCGCACGTTGAACGACGGGGATTTCTCGTCGTGGAACGGGCACAGCCCCTTCAGCGCCCCGTACCCACCCGGCCGCAGCGTCACGTGATCGCGAACGACGTCCTCCAGCGACGCGCGCTCCTTGACCAGGGCGACGTCGTCGGCGCGGATCCGGCCGGGCACGATCCTCCTTCTCGGTGCTCGTGGGCTTCTCGGTGCTCGTGGGCGTCAGGTGCCCCCATCGTGTCACCTCCCGCCACGTGTCACCTCCGACCGGAGCTATCCGGCCCACCGCCGGAACAGCGACACCGCGCGGCCGTCGGTGAGCGAGGCGACCTGGTCCACGACGACGCGTAGCCGTGCGTCGTCGTTCGGCGCGTCCAGCCAATCGGGCAGCAGGTCGGGGTCGAGCCGGGCCTGCGGCGCGTCGAGGTATGCCGCGACCAGCCCGTCGATGATCTCGCGTTGCCGTTCGCGTGCTGCGATCCGGTCCTCGGCCTGCATGACGAAGTAGTTGGCGACGGCCTTGAGCACCGCGCACTCCGCGCGAACCGCCGTCGGGACCACGAGTCGAGCGGCATACCGGTTCACCGGACCCGGACCGTATGCCGCTCGGGTCGCCTCCTCGGCGGCGCTCAGGAAGCGACCGATCAGCGAACTGGTCATGTCCTTCAGTTCGGCCGCCCCGCGCCGGGAGTCGTCGAACCGCTCCGGGAGCAGGCCGGAGTCGAGGAGCCGGTCGAAGGCGTCGGCGAGGGTGTCGGCGTCCAGGTCGGTGGCGTAGCGCAGCCCGGCGACGTCCAGCACCGCCACGGTGGCGAGTTCGTCGCGCAGCACCCGCGGGTCGATGCGCCCGGAGGCGATCCCGTCCTCGACGTCGTGCACGCTGTATGCCACGTCGTCCGACCAGTCCATGACCTCGGCTTCCAGACACCGGACGTTCGGCGGTGCGCCGTCGCGCAACCACACGAAAACCGGCAGGTCGTCGGCATACGCACCGAACTTGGCGGTCGGGTACGGGCCGGCGGCGCGGGTCCACGGGTATTTGGTGGCGGCGTCGAGGCTGGCGCGGGTCAGGTTGAGGCCGGCCGGTCGGCCGTCCGGGTGGAACCGCTTGGCCTCCAGCCGGGTGAGGATCCGCAGCGTTTGGGCGTTGCCCTCGAAGCCGCCGATCCCGGCGGCGATCTCGTCGAGGACGGCCTCGCCGTTGTGCCCGAACGGCGGATGGCCGAGGTCGTGGGCGAGGCACGCGGTGTCAACGACGTCCGGGTGGCAACCCAGCGCCTCGCCGAACTCCCGCCCGATCTGGGCGACCTCCAATGAATGGGTCAGCCGGTTGCGGACGAAGTCGTCGGTGCCGGGGCCGACGACCTGGGTCTTGGCGGCCAGTCGGCGCAGGCCGGCGGAGTGCAGGACCCGGGCGCGGTCCCGGGCGAACTCGTCGCGGCGGGCGGACTTGGCGGTGGGATCCTCCGCGACCCACCGCTGACGGTCCCGCTCCTGATAGCCCATAACTCGAATGCTGTCACACCGCTTCGGTGACAGAATCGGGCCGTCGATGGCTCAGGAAGGTTTGACGATGCTCACGTTGGTACCACCCGACACCGCTTACCACGATTCGTGGCTGGCGGCCGCCGACGAGTTCGCACGCGCCGGGGAGTACCAGCACGGTTCCGGTCTGGCGCCGGATCACCTCCCGGACGCCGAGATCAAGGGGACGGTGTTCCGACCCGCGGCCCTGGCGGACCCGGAGTTCTTCGCGACCTTCGTCGCCGAGATGCGCGCCCGCGAGGATCGAGCGGTCGTCGAACCGCTGGGCTTCGTCCCGGACAGCAAACTGTGGATCGTGCGGGACGGGGTCTTCCTCGGGTCGCTCTCGTTGCGGCACGAACTCAACGACTGGCTGCTGGAAGAGGGCGGCCACATCGGGTACTCCGTACGGCCGACGGCCCGCCGCCAGGGGGTCGCCACCGGAGCCGTCACGCTGGCCCTGCACCGGGCGGGTGATCTCGGGATCACCCGCGTCCTGATCACCTGCGACGACGACAACGAACCGTCCGCCCGGACCATCGAGCGTTCCGGCGGCGTCCTGGAGGACATCCGGGGCGGCAAGCGGCGCTACTGGATCGACAATCCCTGAGCCGGCCGCGCGGCCCGGTCGAGGTGGGGTGCCGGTCAGCCGCCGGACGCGTCCACCTCGGCCTGAGCGACGAGGGCGCGTTGCGCCTCACTGAGGTCCGGGGTGTCCAGCCAGCCGTCGGGGAGGGCGACCCGCCGCGCCGTACCCGTCCGCCCGCGCGGGCCCTCCGCCGGCTCCCCCGGCCACGGCACACTCGGGTCCAGCCGGGCCAGGAGTTCGTCCAGCCGCGTCAGGGAATCGACCAGGGCGAGGGCGTCGCGCAGCTGCTGACCGGCCCGGAATCCCTTGAGATACCACGCGATGTGCTTGCGGAAATCCCGGCAGCCGCGCCCTTCGTCGCCGTAGAACTCGGCAAGGTACCCGGCGTGCCGTCGCATGGTCGTGGCCACCTCGCCCAGTCCCGGCCGCACCCGTTCCCCCGAGCCGCGGAACGCCGCCGCCAGGTCGGCGAACAGCCACGGCCGCCCGAGGCAACCGCGGCCGACGACGACTCCGTCGCAGCCGGTCCGGGCGACCATCGCCAGGGCGTCCTCGGCGGACCAGATGTCGCCGTTGCCGAGAACCGGCACGGATAGCGTCTCCTTGAGCGCGGCGATCGCCGACCAGTCGGCCTGACCGCCGTAGTACTGGGACGCGGTCCGGGCGTGCAGCGCGACCGCCGTCACCCCGGCCCGTTCGGCGATCCGGCCCGCCTCAAGATAGGTCAGGTGATCGGTGTCGATCCCCATCCGCATCTTGACGGTGACCGGCACCTCGGCTCGATCCGCCTCTCGCACCACGGCCGTCACGATCCCGGCGAACAGGTCCCGCTTCCACGGCAGCGCCGCGCCACCGCCCTTGCGGGTGACCTTGGGGACCGGGCAGCCGAAGTTCAGGTCGACGTGGTCCGCGATATCGTCCTCGACCAAGAGCCGGGTGGCCGCCGCCGCCGTCACCGGGTCGACGCTGTACAACTGCACCGCCCGCGGCCGCTCGCCCGGGTCGTGTTCGACGAGCCGCATGGTTTCGGGGCGGCGTTCCAGCAACGCCCGGGCCGTCACCATCTCGCTGACGTAGAGGCAGTCTGCCCCGTCGCTCACCGAACCCGACCCGAACTCCCGGCAGAGCCGACGGAACGCCCGATTGGTGATCCCCGCCATCGGCGCCAGCACGACCGGGACGTCGATCGTGTGACGCCCGAGGGTCAGTGGCGGCGGCAGATTCATCGCGGGCTATTGTCGCACCGTGACCCATTTGATCAGCGCCGAACAACTGCGGGCCTCGTATGCCGATCACGTCGTCGTCGACGTGCAGTTCACCTTGGGCGGCCCCGACAGCGCGAGCGAGTATGCCGCCGCGCACCTTCCCGGGGCCCGTCACCTCCGCATCGAGGGGGAACTTTCCGGCCCCGCGGGGGCCGGAGGCCGGCACCCGCTGCCCGAACCGGCGGTGCTGCAGGAGGCGCTGCGCCGGGCCGGGGTCACCCAGGACTGCCAGGTGGTGGTCTACGACGGTGCGACCTCGCAGGCGGCGGCCCGGGCCTGGTGGTTGCTGAGACATTTCGGCTTCGATCGCGTCCTGGTGCTCGACGGGGGTCTGGCCGCCTGGCGCTCCGCGTGCGGTCAGGTGTCGAGCGACCCGGCGGCACCGGCATACGGAGACGTCGTCCTGACCCCTGCCCACGAGGACACGGTGACCATCGACGAGGCGGCCGATCTGGCCGCCGCCGGGCGACTGTGGGATGTCCGGGCACCCGAACGCTTCCGCGGCGAGGTCGAACCCATCGACCCCGTGGCCGGGCACATCCCCGGCGCCCGGAACGCGCCGATGGCCGAATTCCTCGAGTCCGACGGGCGGTTCAAACCGGCGGCCGACATCCGGGCATATGCCGATTCGCTGGGGATCGCCTCGGGCGACGCGACCTCGTGTGGGTCGGGGATCACGGCTGCGCAAGCCGCTCTCGCGCTGGCCGAGGCGGGCCTCGACGTGCGGGTCTTCCCGGGTTCGTGGAGCCAGTGGTGCTGGGAGGACCGGCCGGTCGCCGTCGGCCGAGAGTGACTTGTATCACAGCAGCGTGCCGGGGATCCTCGGAATCATGGGCAACAGGTCATGGCGCGGGGTCACGCTCGACGGCCGTAGCGCCGACATGATGGAGGAGGTCGGCCGGCTCACGAGCGGCGACGGCCCGTATCCCACACCCCAGATCGGCCCGGTCCAGGGCAGCTTCTCGACGCGGGTCCAGGCGTCCAAGGGCACGCATTCCGGTGGCGGCGCGATCGACCTCGGCCTCCCGTCTGCCTGGTCCGAGACGGCCGTCGACCATCTCGTGCTGGCGATGCGCCGGGTGGGCTGGGCCGCGTGGTACCGGCCCCCGAACTGGGACCGCAAGGGCGGTGGCCGGCACGTGCACGGGATCGCCGTGAACTGCCCCACGCTCGCCCGCGGAGCGGCGAGGCAGGTGCTCGACTACCTGGCGGGGCGCAACGGATTGGCCAACGGGGCGCCGGACACCGGGCCGCGCCAGTTCGTCAGGAACACCTGGGAGGCGTACCGGGCCGGCGCCGGCGGGCACGAGGTGATCGGCGCAGGTGCCAGGCCGAGCGGGCCCTTCCCGGTCCCCGGAGGGCCCGACTCGATGTACGGGGTCTCGACATCGGGGAAGCCGTACTACAGCGGCAAGGCGGGCTCGGCCCAACGGTCTCGCGACGACATCCGAGAACGCATCAGGATGATCCAGCGGGCGGTCGGCGCCTTCCCGGACGGTGACTACGGCGACGCCACGGAACAGGCGGTCCGGCGGTGGCAACAGGCCCACGGCCTTCAGGTCGACGGCCTGGTCGGGCCGCAGACCTGGGCGTCCTTGACCGCGCGCGCCGCGGGTGGCCAACCGGTCCCCATCCCCCTCCCCATCCCGCCACTCCCTCCGGGTCCTCTGCCGGGACTGCCCGAGGAGAACGGGCCGCTCACAGCGCCCGTCGATCCGGGCCTCGACCCCGATGGCGTCATCCTGGCGATGGAACCGCGTGTGCCGTGGGACCCGACCATCGTGCTCACCGAGGAACTGGCCCGATCGATGACACCGCCGGATCTGACGGAGGCGGAGCTCGACTGCTGAGCCCGACCCGTCACCGGGCTGCGGGGACGTCAGAGCCAGCCGTTGGCGTCGGCGATCCGGACCGCATCGGCGCGGTTGCGGGCATCGGTCTTGCCGATGGCCGACGACAGGTGATTGCGCACCGTTCCCTCGGACAGGTACACCGCCCGGGCGATCTCGGCGACCGACCCACCGCTGCGCGCGGCTCGCAACACCTCGGCCTCGCGCTCGGTCAGCGGCGACTCCCCCACCGTCATGCTCTCGGCGGCCAGCTCGGGGTCGATGACCCGCAACCCGGCGTGGACCCGACGCACCGCGTCGGCCAACTCGGTGGCCGGTGTGTCCTTGACGACGAAGCCACTCGCGCCGGCCCGCAACGCCCGAGCCAGGAAACCGGGCCGGGCGAAGGTCGTCACGATGAGCACCCGGACCCGCGGGCAGGCGACCCGCAGGGCTTTCGTCGCCTCGATCCCGTCCAACCCGGGCATCTCGACGTCGACGAGGGCGACGTCAGGGGTGTGCCGTTCAGCGGCGGCCACGAGTTCGTCACCGCGGCCCACCTCGGCGACCACGACGAGGTCCTTCTCCAGCCCGAGCAGCGCAGCCAATGCGCCGCGCACCAGGGCCTGATCGTCGGCGAGCAGCAGCCGGATCACAAGTCCACCACCGGGTGCGACGCCGAGTCCGGCGCAGAGTCCGGTGCCGCGTCCGACGCCGCATCCGACGCCGCAGCGGCATACACGGCGACGGCGAAGCCGTGGGGGTGCACCGACGTGGTGACCAGTCGCGCACCGGCGGCGGTCGCCCGCTCTCGAAGCCCGCGCAGACCGTTGCCCGCACCCGGGTTCAGCGATGCACACCCCACTCCGTCGTCGCTGATCCGCACCGAGGTCGGGGTCAGCTCGATCCAGCATCGATCCGCTCGGCTGTGCCGCACGACATTGGTGACGGATTCGCGGATCGCCCACGCGAAGAGTTCCCGGAACCGTTCGTCGACCTCATCGGTCGCCTGCGGAAGGTCTGCGTCGATCTGCGCGGCCCGCAACGCATTCCGGGCCCGGGACAACTCGCTCGCCAGGCTGAGGGTGCGCATTCCCGCGATGGTATGCCGGACGTCGACGAGGGCGTCCCGGGCGAGTCGTTCGATCTCCACGAGTTCCTGTTTGGCGCGGGTCGGGTCGGCCTCGAAGACCCGGTTCGCCAGGTCCGCTTTGACGGTGATGACGGTGAGCGAATGACCGAGGATGTCGTGCAGGTCGCGGGACAACCGGCCGCGTTCCTCCTCCAGTTGCAGGCGGGTGTTCTCCTCACGCATCTGCACCACCTGGCGCTGTCGCCGGCCGGCCAGCACGCCGGCTCCGACGGCGACCATCGCCAGCGCGGTCGACATGGCCGTGGCATCGTCGCGCTGCCAGCCGGAGGCCACCCTCGGGACGACGAAGAGGGCGATGGTCAGCGCCGCGCCGATGCCTCCGGCCACGCGGATGGAGAAGGTGAAGAGGCCGGCAACCGCGAGGAATACCCAGGTCGCCGATCCGGTCTGGCCCAGCGCCCAGGGCGCGATGGCGGAGCAGAGGACCAAACCGGCATACCGCGCCAGGTGCAGCGGTCGACGGTGCAGTCGGTCGCGCTCCTCATTGGTGAGGGCCATCGTGTCGGCACGCACATCTCGACGGTCGAGGAAGTGCCACAGGTAGATCCCGGCGAACGTGACCAGGGCGGCGAGCCCGACGACCCGGTGCGGTTCGCTGCGTTACGCCCAGGCCTGCGAGATCGGTTGGACGAGGTAGATGAGCCACACCCCGGCCAGGACCGTTCCGATGACCCGCCCGACCGTCAACCCGGGTTCGTCGGACCCGGGCCGCTCGGCGCGCGGGTGATCGCTGGACATGGCTCCAGCCTCCCAGGCGCGAGGGCCCGGGAGGCTGGAGTTCGCCGGTCGGACACTCACCCGTTCAGACCCGGGCGGTGTCGCGCCGGAACCGCCAGACGGCTCCGACGACGAAGACCGTCGCCCACACCACCAGGTTGACGATCCACGCCAACTGGATCGGGTCCTGAGCGCCCGTGGTCGTCACCGTGAGGGGCAGGTGGGCCAGTTGGTTGAGTCCGTACACGGGGGTCAGCTGGGCGATCCGGCCGAATCAGGAGTCCGGGTCGATCGGCGCGGAGAAGACGCCGCCGAACATCGAGAAGATCGCCAGGATCGGGCCGAGGAACTGCATCGCGTTCTCACTGGGCAGCAGGTACCCCATGAACAACCCGAACGCGGCGAAGACCAGGGACCCGGCCGCGATGATGAGGAACGACTCCAGCCAGGCGCTGCCGGACATGTGGGCCCGGCCGGTGACCGCCCCGGTGGCATACGTGACGGCGACCGCGACGGTGCCCACCGCGATGGCGGCGGCGATCTTGGCGACCACATAGGCCGGGGGTTGCAGCGGGGTGAGCCGGAGTTGGCGGCTCCAGCCGGTGGATCGTTCGATGGAGACCGAGGCGCCGGTGCTGGTCGCCGCCATGATGGCGCCGTACAGCGCCATGCTCACCATGATGTAGGCCCCAACATTGGCGACGACCCCCGGGCCCACCGACCTTGCCGGTCAGTTGCATGGCGAAGAGCAGGAACATGCCGACCGGGAAGATCAGCGTGAAGATCATCGTGCGGCGGTTGCGCAGGATGCGCCGGGTTTCGAACCACACCAGCCAGGGGCTCAGGCCGCCGCCGCGGGCCCTGGGGTGAGTGGTCAGGTCGATCGTCGCGGTGGTCATGTCAGGCTCCGTGGGTCGTGGTGTGCGGGTTGCTCGCGGGTTCGCTGGTCAGGGCCAGGAAGGCGTCCTCCAGTCCGCGGGCGATGATCTCCAGGTCGTATGCCGGGGTGCGGGTGAGCAGATGCCGGGCGACCGCGTCGCTGTCCGAGCACTGCAGCACGACGGTGTCCCCGCGAAGATCGGCGGACTCGATGCCGGGGACGAGGGCGAGGTCGTCCGCAGTGGCTCCCGGCCAGGCGGCGCGCACGGTGCGCCCGGCGCCGAGCGCGCGGATCTGGGCGGGCGTACCGTCGGCGACGATCCGGCCTTTGGCCACGAGAACGACTCGGTCGGCATACGCGTCGGCCTCTTCGAGGTAGTGCGTGGCGAACACGACGGTCCGCCCGGCCGCCGCGTCCGTTCGGATGGTCTGCCAGAACGCGCGGCGGGCCGTGACGTCCATCCCGGTGGTGGGTTCGTCGAGGAGGATGAGTTCGGGGTCGGACACCAGGGCCATCGCGAACCGGAGTCGCTGCTGTTCGCCGCCGGAGCACTTGCCGACCCGGCGGTCGGCGAGGTGGTCGATGCCGGCGCGCCGCATGACCTCCGCCGGATCGTTGTGCACGGGGAAGAGCCGGGCGGTGAACTCGATGGTCTCGCGAACCGTGAGGTCCTTCAGCAGACCGCCGGTCTGCATGACCGCCGAGACCAGTCCGTGGGCGATCGCGTCCTCGGGCGCCAGGCCGAAGACACGGGCGGTGCCGGAGGTGGGTTCGGACAGGCCGAGGACGATGTCCAGCGTCGAGGTCTTGCCGGCGCCGTTTGGACCCAGGAAAGCCACGATTTCGCCCTGACCGATCGTCAGGTCGATTCCGTCGACGGCCCGGACGGCTCCGAAGTCCTTCCGCAATCCGGCCAGCTCGATGGCCGCCGGCCGGGCGGGGGCGGTTCCGGCCCCGGTCGTGGTGATGAGGTGCGCTGTGGTCATGACTCGATCCTGGCCACCGACCGCGCCGCACCCCTCGCCCATTCGTCAGGGTCTGCCCATGACATTCGTCATGGGGCCGGATGGGGCCGGCGTCGGTCGGGCGCCTGCGTCGCGACTCAGTCCTCGTGGCGCAGGTTCTGCCAGACCTCTGCCCACGGCGATCGGCGTCCCCGGCATACCTGAATCGGCTCCTCCTCCTGCTCGGTCCAGACCCCCAGCTCGTTGTCCAATTGCCCCGCGATCCGACAGGACGCGAACTGTTCCTGCACCCCGTACGGCAGATAGCCGACGAAGACCATCGTCACCGCGGAGGCCGGCGGCATGTCGCCCTCCCCGAGCGCGTTGTGGCCGCTGTATGCCGACGGCAGACCCAGGGCCGGACCGAACCGGGCGACCGCGCCCGCCTCCGCGTAATACCGTGTGACGACAACGGGATTCGGTGAACCGTCGGTCCTTGTGTCAATCGTCCGCCAGACCGTGGCGATCTGCGCCACGTAGGTGGGCCAGCCCAGTTGGTCACGGACCAGGATGCTCAGTTCCGGGACCGGGGTGGAGCCGAGCAGGTGGACGGGGATGATCGGCAGGGCGACCGGCGCGGCCATGGCCGTGTTCACCCCGATCAGGATCGGCACCATCCGCCGCCGGGCGGTCGACCCGGTGCGACGCCGCTCGACCCAGCGGCTCAGCGGTAGGCACCCCACGGCATACAGGGTGGCCATGGCGCCGGCGGGATAGTGGACCTGCGGTGCGAAGACCACGGTGAAGACCACGACGAGGGTGAACGGCACGAGGATCCAGCGCGCCCTGGGCAGTCGGGCGGATTCCCCGATCCCCAAGAGCACCACCGGAAAGAGGACGAAGCCGATCATCGCGACCAGCGCGACCGGCAGGAAGGCCCGGTTGCCGGCGCCGAAGCGCTCGGACAGGCCGTGCAGCATCGCCAATTGCGGCCAACCGTGCGTGATTTGGTACCCGATCATCGGGGCTGCGATGGCTCCGCAGAGCAAGGCCGCCAGCCAGGGCCGTCGATCGCGCAACGCCTGGCGCGGCCCGAAGACCGCCAGCCCCACGGCGATGCCGGCGACCAGGATCGGCACCAGCAGCCGGTTCCAGGTGGCGGCTCCGGCCAATGCCCCGGCCGCGAACCACCAGCGCGGGTCCGGCCGCAGCGCGCGCAGGACGAACAGCGTCACACCCAGCCAGGCGGTCAGGTCGAGGGTGCTCGTCAACAGGACGTGGCCGAGCATCAGCGGCAACGCGCCCCCGGCGATCCC
>JBDIAR010000106.1:0-12343 GCA_039812545.1 Dermatophilaceae bacterium
CGGTATGCCGGTCAGGCCCGGCGTGCCGGTCGGGCCGGTTCTCGCGGGCGAAGATCACCACGGATTCATCTCCCCGCTCGCGGAGACGCCGCCGCCGGTGCAGGTGACCCGCACCCAGCCGCCCGACGTGCCGAAGAACTTGCTCGACTGGTACGACCCGTTGGTCCGGGTCTCGGCGCGGCTCCACGACCCGTTGCCCTCCGAGGAGTTGAAGCTGCACGTCGCCGAACCCGGGAAGTTGGTCAGCGAGTAGCCGACGAAATAGCAGTCGTTGCCAACACAGTTGTTCATCGCCGGCGGGACGAGGCATTGCCCCGGTTGGCAGGCCGAGCCGTGGAACACCTGGACGACCGGCGGCGGGGCGTCGTTGGTCCTGGCGCTGATCGTCACGCCGCCGCTCGCCCCCGAGTCGGCGGCCACGACCGTGACGGTGATAGTGCGCGTCGTGGAGTAGCCCAGGCCACCGATGGCATACGACGTCGCGTCCGGGCCGAGGGTCGCGTTGACGTCCCCGCTGATCCGGATGGCCGTGATCGGGCGACCGTTGAACGCCGGGGCGTTCCACGCGAAGGTGATGTCGTGGTCCCCCGCCGAGGCCCGCGCTCCGGTGATCGGTTGGGTCGGGCCATACGTCTGGTACGAGGGGCTCCAGCCGGAGTACGGCGAGCAGTTCCCCGCCGTGTTGCACGCCGCGAATTGGACCCGCGAGGCCCGTTGGGTGCTCTGGTCAAGGCTTCGTTGGCAGGTACCGCCGCTGCACGGCCAACTCCCCGACAACCCGGTGTCGGTGCGCCACTGGACCTGGGTGAAACCGCTGGAGCGCGGATTGCCCAAGGTCACGGAGTAGACGACGCGGGTGTCCGGCGCCGGGGTGGCCGCGGAGAACTGCGTCGGGACTTCCGGTATGCCGTCCGCGCAGTATTTCGTGCCAGCCGAGCGGGCCGACTCCTTGCCGCCGCCGTTGGTGGCGGACACGGCATACAGGTAACACGTGCCGTCGTAGGGCAGGCCGGAGTCGGAGGCGATCCGCTGGGCGCCGCCGGACACCGTGGTCAGCGCCGTCCACGCCCCACCGGCCGACCTCCAGATCGTGTACTTGGTGATCGGCGGGCCGTTCGGGTCGGTCGCCGACCAGCCGATGGTGACCTGTCCGGTGTCGGCACTCGGCACGGGACTGCGGGGGGTGAGCACGGGGGCGGCCGGGGTGGCCGGCGTACCCACCGACTGCCCGCGGATCGGTTGGCTCCAGGGTCCCCAGCCCAGTCCGTTGCGGGCCTGGACCCGCAGCGAGTACGGGTCGTCGTTGATCAGGCCGGCCAGGGTCTTCGCCGGGGTCGCGGTCAGGACGACGGTGCTGCCGCCGGTGGCGCCCACGTTGAGGGCCTGGACGCGCCACTGGACGACGGCGCTGCTGCCGTTGGCCGGCTGGGTCCACACCATCGCCAGGGTGCGGTCGCCGGGGGTGACCGTCCCGATCACCGGCGCGGCCGGGAGGGTGTCCGGTTCGACCGGTGCGGACGGTCCGCCGTATCCCGACCAGCCGACGGCATTGCGGGCCCGGACCCGGAACGAGTACTTCTTGCCGTTCGTCAGCCGGGTCACCGTGCACGGGGAGGCGGCACACAGCGTGGGTGCCCCTTCGCCGCCGGTCACCTCGTACCCGAGGATCGGCAACCCCCCACCGTATGCCGGTGGGTTCCAGTTCACCCGGGCCTGGCCGCCGGAGGCGCGGTCGGCCACCGCGGAGACGGCCACCGGCGGGTCCGGCACCGAGGTGATCGTCACCGTGACGATCCCCGGCGCGGTGCGTCCCGGCGCGTCGGACACCTCGACCACCAGCGTCGCCTGGCCGCGCGCAGTGGCCGCCGCGGTCACCGTCAGGACGCAGCCGTTCCCCGCCGCCGTCACCCCGCTGCCGCTGCGGGGCACCGCGGCCCCGATCCGGCATACCGGCGAGGCGAGCGGGGAGGAGAGGTACGGCGTGAGGTCGATCGAACGGGACTGGCCGGCCACCAGTCCCTCGACCAGCGCCGGACGCACGGACAGCGCCCCGGCGCCCACGATCCGCACCCGCAGCGTGAACCGTTCGGCGGCCCCCCGGATCCCGAACCCGACCTCCCCGCGAGCGCCGCCGCGGGCCGCCGGCGCGGCCTTGAGGACGATCTTCGAAGCCCCCGGACCGGTCGTACTCAGGTCCACGTCGGGAATCGCCGTCGTCCAGGAGGCGTCGTACTCCACGCCCGCCGGGTCCACCCCGTCGGGATACCACGCGTGACACAGCCGCGGCAGGTCCACCGTCCGGGCCGGGCCGTCGGCGAACAGGGTCACCTCGAAATCGGGACACCGCAGTACCGGCTGTTTCGGCCCGATCTGGACCGGAATCGACACATACGCGGTCAACGCCGTGCCGTCCCCCGCCCCGGTCGCATCGGTGACCTGCAGGACGAGCGCCGCCGGACCGGCATACCCGTTGCTCGCCCGCAGTCGCAGCGCCTTGGGATCGCTCACCTCCCCCCGCAGGTCGGCGGACGGTGAGGTGGACACGGTGTCCTGGGTGGTCACGGAGACGGCCCGACCGCGCGGTGAGGTGACGTAATCGGCGAGCGCGACGTCCTTCGTCGAGTCCTGGTCCATCGTGATCGTCCGGCCGGCGATGACGTAGGGAAGGCCACCGTCGCCGGTCGGGACGTAGATCCAGGCCATCGCGGTCAGCCCGTCGGCGTCGGCGATGACGTACGGCACGACCCGCGGGTATGCCAGCACCTGCACCCGCACCTGCCGCCCCTCGATACTCGCCCCCTCCCCGAACACCGACACCACACTGAGCTGGTCCGGTTCGCCGTCGACATCGCGGTCGTTGGCCAGGACGTCCACCAGGGCGCTGGTCTGGCCCGCCGCGAGCTTGGCGATGTCGTCGACCGCGGTCGGCGGGTTCTGAGCCTCCCGGTCGCCGCGCACGGTCAACGTGGAGTGGGACGGGTCGAACAGCCCGTCGGTGATCGCATAGTTGAGCACCTTGGCCGGACCCTCCGGCGGGGCGACCACGGTGAACAGATCGCCGGACGTTCGGGTGAACTCCTGCAGCGGGCCGGCCGCGGCGCCCTCGGACAGCCCGGTCAGCTCGACCACGTCCCCGGGGGCGACCAGGTCGTTGGCGAGCACGTCCGCGTGCACCGTGCGCCCGGGCCGGGCGACGATGTCGTCCTCGACGGCGACCGGCGGCTGCGGATCGCCCGGTTGGACGACCCCCACCCGGATCACCCCGGTGGAGGACAACCCGAACCGGTCACGCACGGCATACCGGATGAGTTCGGTGCCGGCCGAGCGCGGATAGGCCTCGTACCGGATGCTCGACGCCCCGAACCCGAGCACCCGCCCGAGGCGCAGCTCCGCGGCCGCACCGCCCTCGCCCTCGATGCCGGAGACGAACACGAGGTCGCCGTCCGGGTCCACCCCGGAGGTGGGGACGGTGATCGTCAGGGTGTCCCCGGCGGTGACGCTGGTACTGAAGCTGCGCGCGACCGGCGGGTTGTCCGGGAACGACGGCGGGTTCGGCGGAGCTGTGACGGTGATCTGGACGCGTGCGGTCCGCTTGAGGTCGGGCAGGCCCTCGGGGTATGCCGTGTACTCGAGCGTCGCCTGCGCGGCGGCGGTCCCGGGCGCCGGGACGTACCGCAACACCGAACCCGACGCGAACGCCTGTCCTGCCCCCGCCACGACGGACACCCCGGCCGGATCGAGTTTGAGCGGTATGCCGCCGGCCATCGCGTCGTTGTCGAGGACGGGTACGGTCACCGCGTCGCCGGCCCGCACGACGGCGGTGTCGTCGACGAGGTTCGGCAGCAGGCGCGGCGGCGTGGGGCGTTGGGTGACGGTGAGCTGGCCGACGGCGGTCGCCGAGCCGTCGCTGATCGTGTAGCTGAGGATCGCGGTGCGTTGCGGGGCGTTAACCAGACCCTGTTGGGCCCGCAGCCGAACCCACCGGCCCTGGACGATCGAGGCGTCCAGCCAACCGGCGGACCCGGCGACGCGTTGCACCACGACGACGTCGCCGCGCGGCGAGTAGTCGTTGGCGAGGACGTCGGCCAGCACGGGGGTCTGGTCGTTGATCGTCGCGGCGTCGGGTACCGCGACCGGCGGGGCGCCGGCGGCCGGGTCGGGCAGGACGTCGACCCGGATCCGCCCGGGGATGGAGGTGGAGCCGACCTGCGCCGAGTAGCTCTGGATCCACGTTCCGACCGCGGTCGGCGTGAAGGTGACGACCCCGGTGGCCAGATCGGTGTCGGCGGTGAGTTGGCCGACCGGGCGGACCGGCGCGGCCAGGGTCAGCCGGGCGTCGGGTTCGCCGGGGTCGGCGCCCGGGACGTCGTTGCCGAGGGGGCGGACGTCGACGGGTTTGCCGACGATGGCGCGCACGACGTCGGGCTGGGTGCGCGAGGCGACGGCCGGCGAGGCGTCGCCGAGGACGTCGACGGCGACGGAGCCGACGGTGCGTCCGCCGTGTCCGTCCTCGACGGCATACTCCACGTTCATCGGCCCGGGCTTGTCCGGGGCGTTGACCGTCAGCCCGCCGGCTGGGTCCTCCCCGACGCCGGGGCTGACCGCCTGGATCGTCAACGGGTCGTTCTCCGGGTCGCGCCAGTCGGCGATGACGCCGACGGTGACCGCGCGCCCGTGGACCACGGGGTACCTGGCGGTCGCGAGCGCGGCAACACCGGCGCGCCGTTTGGGCGCGGCGTTCTCCCCCGGCGCGGCGATCCGAACCCGGACCCGCGCGCTCGACCGGCCGGCCGCGCCGGCCCGGCCGTTGTTGACGGTGTACGTGAAGGTGAACCCGCCCTGTTGCGGCAGGCTCGGCACCGTCACCGCGATGGTCTGACCGTCCCCGGACACCGACACCCGCACGTCGGGGGCGTCCGGTGCGGTGACGTCGCCGGGCGCGATCGCGAGCAGTTCGCCGGCGGCGTCCGAGTCGTTGTCGAGGACGTGCAGCATCGAGGTGACGCCGGCCCGTACGACCAGGTCGTCGTCCTGGGCCTTCGGGGGTTGCCGGTCGATCTCGTTCTCGATGAGGTTCTTGTCCTTGTCGGGGTTCTTGTCCGAACTCTTCGGCGGCGGGACGACCGAGGTCCAGTCGTCGATCTTCACCGTCGGGGTCTCCGCGTCCCATACCCGTCCGGTGTCCAGGTCGTTGACCACGACGAACCCCCGGTTGACCCGCAGCCGCACCCCGTCGGCCCGGGTCCCGGTCCCCATCGGCCCGAGGTCGGTGACGTCGGCCTTGGCCCGGTCGCGCTCCTCGGCGCGCCCGTCGCAACTGCGCCCGAGATAGGTCTTGACCGGCCCCGCCCAGGCCGCAAACACACAGCTGCCGAGCCGCACCGGCGGCGCGACCAGCAGGTTCTCCTCGACTTGACGGTAGTTGCTGGACCGCACGACCACCCCGGGAGCGGCGCCCGGGTCGTCCCGGAAGGCCACCTGCGCGGTGCCGCCCGGTCCTTCGAGCAGGACGCCGGAGGCATCCGGACCGGGCAACTGCAAGGCGGCGTATGCCGGTTTGCCCGGGTCGGGGTTGCGCACCTCGGACACCTCGACCGGCGCCGGCAGGGCGGGCGAGTGGACCCGGGCGGTCATCGGGTCGAACGCCACCCACGTCGACCCGACGACGGTTACCTGGGCCGCCTTCCCGGTGAACCCGAGCGACCCCCTCTCCGGCGCCGCGAAATCCCGGCCCTGGGCCCGGATGACGACCAGATCACCGGTCGCCGGCGACGCGGCATACACCGTGCCGTCGATCCCGACGGCGACCACGGCGTCGGCGCCGACGGTGGCCAGCGGCTTGCTGCTCGGCCCCAGCCCGTCCAGCGATGTGATCCCCTCGGCGGTGTCGACCCGTTGCGCGCGCACCTGACCGGTCTTCGGGTCGACCGCGGCGACGGTGCCACCGCGCAGGTCGAGGGTGGGCTGGAGGAACAGCTGGTTGCCGGTCGCCGCGGTCGGGCGGGCCAGGGTGATCGCCTGGTCGGCGAGCAGCGTCCCCGAGGCCGGGTCGATGGGGATGGCCTGGCTCGTGGCCGTCTGGATGACCACGACGGCGGCCCCGTCCTGGACGACGTCGAGGCCGGTACTGTGCTGGACGTCGGTGTCGACGCCGAGGTCGAGCTGACCCGCGGGCTTGTTGAACCGACCGGCATACGAGTTCTGCGCATTGGTGACCCAGACGCCGCCGTCGTTGAGTTCGGCGTGCCGGACGGTCTCGCCGGGCGATCGGGTCGCGAGCCAGACCAGCAGCCCGGCCACGAGGGCGACGACCAGCAGCGCGGCGACCCCCAGCCGCGCCCGCGCGCCGTGCCCCAGCTTCATCCGCGCCCCCGAGGCGTCTCGATTCCGTTCGTGCTTCTGTTCTGTGGCTCTGCTGTCTGGCTCTGCTAGGTGACTCTGTTAGGTGACTCTGGTACGTGCCGTATGCCGTGCTCGACCACCAGGCCGTATGCCGGTATGCCGTCCGCTCAATCCTGCCCCGGCTCGGCGCGGTCCGCAGAACTTCCGGCCGAACCGACCCGGCCGACCGGACCGGACCCTCGCCGGTCGCCGTCGATCTCGTCGAGCAGGGCGAGGTCACGGTCGGTGACCAGCTTGGTGGACAGGGCGTGTTCGACCAGGCGCGCCTTGCGATTGGTCGCGAGTTTGCCGACTCCGCCGTGCAGCCCGCGAGTGCCGGCGTCGGCCAGCTTCTGGCAGACATTGTCGAGTTTCCGGTTGAACCGGGTCAGCGTCCAGCCGAGCCGTTCGGCGGCGTCCGCGCTGGAGGGGACGGCGCCGGCACCCGGCAGATTGCGGCGCAGCAGGGGTTCGCAGAGCGCGACGACGAGCAGCCGCTGGTCCGGGGTGAGGTCGACCCGGCCCACTGTCGCGGCGTCTGCGGGCTCCCCTGCGCCGACGCCCCCGCCCGCACCTGCGCCACCGGCCGCCAGGCTCTCGCTCGGCACCACCGCCCGGAACGCCGGAGTGTCGACGTGGATCTCGAAGTCGTAGGTCGTCGGTCCCGCGGTGAACCAGACGAGCAGCTTGTTCAGCGCCAACGGGATCCGCGCGCCGGGGTTGAGCCAGGCCTGGAACAGCCCGTGTTCGTCGGCGACGGTCGCGGTCAATGTCGAGCCGGTGTTGACCAGCCACCAGAACCCGCCCTCGTTGCGCACGACGAGGAAGGTGCGGTGCAGCCACGGGTTGTCGTCGATCTCGATGTCGCCGCTGCGGCCGATGGTCAGCTCACGATCGGAACTGACGGCATACTCCTCGCCGCAGAAGACGACGGTCACCTTGGTATGAATCATCGTGAGCCTCCGGTGGTCATGCTCGGGCCCCGCAGACCGGTTGCGACCAGGGCGATTCGACGCCGTTGCGGACGACCGCGACGCTCGCGCAGACCGAGGTCCGGGCGGGGACCGTGGTGCGCCAGGTGGCGGTGGTCAGTTGTTTCGGCGCGGATTGGGCGGCCGCGTCGGAGGACGGACCCGCCTTGATGCGGAAGCTGTCGCCCGGGCGCGGACCGGCATACGTCCAGGTGAAGGTGAGGTTCGGGCCGTTCTCGGCGACCGTGAGGACCGGGCGTTCGTACACCGCGTCGGCCGGGTCGCTGTCCTGGACGGAGGCGACGATCGGCGGGCGCGGCGGCACGGGTTGGGACCCGAACTGGCGCCACAGCAGCGCCACGACCGCGCCGAGGACGACCAGGCCGACGGTGCCGGCGACCAGGGCCCACAACGGGACCGTCCGCCGCGGGGTCGAGGCCGAGGTCGAGGCGCCGGTGGGGTCGGTCGACGGTGCCGTCGTCGGGACGCCGGGACCCGCGCCGGTGCCACCCGGCGTCCCGGGGGCGGTCCGGGCGGTATGCCCGATCGGCGTCTGGGCCGCGGCCAGCCGGCGGGGCCGCACGGTGGTCTCGTCGGCGCTGTCCGGCGCGGGCGCCGTGGCGGGCGTCGCCCGGGTCGCAGCCCCGGTCGCGAGTCCGGTCGCGGCTCCGGTGGCCCCGCCCGTAACCGGAGCGCCGGTGGTTTCCTCGGGCCGCTGGGCCATCACCAGTTTGGGAACCCGCACCCGGGTGCGTTCGGCGTCAGTGTCGCCCGCCGTGCCGGGATCGCCCGGCCCGTCGGCGCCCTGCTGCAGCAGCGTCGTGTTGCCGTAGTCGTCCAGGACGACGATCTGGGTTCGCGGCAGGCGCTGCTCCTGTTCGACGGACTGCAACATCCGGGCGAACTCGAGCGCCGACGCCGGCCGGGCCAGCGGATCCTTGGCGAGGGCGTGCGCGAGGACGCGTTCGAGGGAGGTCGGCACGTCGGGGCGCCCCGTCGGCGGTGCCGGCGTGGCGCGGATCCGGGGCATCAGGGCGTATGCCGTGTTGTCGCCGCCGGGGACCTCGAACGGCGAGCGGCCGACGAGCAGTTGCCACAGGGTTGCCGCGAGCGAGTAGACGTCCGAGCGCGGGTCGCCGTCGCTGCGGCCGTACAGCACCTCCGGCGCCGCCCACGGCACGGACACCCCGACGTCGTCGAGGGCCGCCTCGTCGAGCGCCGCATCGTCGCCCGGCAGCGGAGCGCCGGCGAGCCGACCACGGCCGGCGATGCCGAAGTCGGTGAGACCGGGGGCGCCGTACGGGCTGATGAGGACATTGCCCGGCTTGATGTCGCGGTGGGTGATATTGGCCCGGTGCGCGGTTTCGACCGCGCTGGCCAGCTGGATCCCCATCCGGAGCACGTCGCCGACGGCGAAACGTTCGGCGCGGGACCGGACCGCGAGATTCGGCGGCGGGTAGTACTTCATGACCAGGTACGGTCGGCCGTCCGTGGACACCCCGGACCGGAAGATCTGGACGATATTGGGGTGGTCGCCCAGGGCCGCCATCGTGTCCGCCTCGCGCCCGAACTGAGCGCGCACCGCGTCGGTCAGCCCGGCGGCCTTGAGGACTTTCACGGCGACCGGCATACGAGGCGACTGTTGCTCGAAGAGGTATACGTCGGCATACCCACCGGACCCGAGCGGCTGGACGTAGACCAGACCGGGGATCTGCGGTATGCCGCTGGGTCCGTCCGCGGCTGCCCGGCGACCGGTGGGGGGTGGGGGTGGCTGGGTCACGGTTCGACCTCGTAGACGATGTCGACCTCGTCGGCGAGGGTGATGATCGTGCCGGGTTCGACGACCTGTTGGTCGTTGGGGCGCAACCGGGTGGGTTGCCCACCGGGCAGGGTGATCGTCGTGCCGTTGGTGGAGTCCAGGTCGCGGATCAGGACGTGCCAGCCCTCCAGGACGATCTCGGCGTGGTTGCGGGAGATGTCACGTTCCGGGCTCGGAACCTTCAGAACGTGGGGGCGAAGCATCGGCGGGGTCGTGTCGCTCGGTCGGGGGCTGCGGCCGAGCAGGACACCGCGGTCCAAGGTGACCAAGTCCCCGGTCGACAGTTTGAGCACGCCGAGGGCCGGCCGGGCGGTGTGGTAGGGCTCCTGCGGCGGGATTTCCAGGCCGCAGCGTCTGCAGCTCGCCAGGTGCGGGGGGCCGACGTGGCCCTGCGGGCAGAGCACGGCCAGCACCGAGGGGCCGCCGATGACGCCGGCCAGCTGGGAGCGTTCGATCGTCGCGTCCGGGTCGGGATCGGGGGCGGCGTCGACCGCCTGGGTCGGTGTGACCGATGTGGTCGATGCGGTCGATGTGGTCGATGTGGTCGGCCGTGCGGCGGGCGGGGCCGCCGGTCGGGGTTCGGGGGTATGCGGTCGGGTCGGGCTCCCGAGGAACCGGTCGACCAGCGGCACCGGTTCGGGGGCCGGTGGTGCGGGGGTGGGAGGTGAAGTGGGGTTGTGGGCCGGCGGGGGCGCGGCGACCGGGGCCGGCGCGGCGGCTGCGGCTCCCCACATGGCGGCATACGGGGGTGGAGTCCGAACCCCGGCCGTGGCCGGCGCCGGCCACACCGACGGCGCGGTCGCGGGAGCGGGAGCGGTCGACGGTGCAGCGGAGGTCGGCGCTGGGGTCGGCGCGGGCGGCGTCCGCTGTCCGGACGGCGTGGGGGCCTGCGGCTCGCGACGCCGCCAGGGCACCGAGCTGATCCGCGGACCGGCAGGACGCGCGGGTTCGGCTGTCGGCGGGGACGGTGGCTGAGCCGGTGGCTGAGTCGGCACGGGTGGGCTGGCCGACGCCGGAGCCGGCGCCGCAGGGGCGCTCTCGGCGCGAACGGCCGGTGCGTGGTCCGGCGCAGCCGGAACCGGGTGCGACGCGACGCCGGCCGCGTCCGGCTCGCTCGACGGCTGGACCGGGCCGGCCGCGGACGGCGGACCAGGCCGGCGATCCGGTTGCAGCAGGAAGTCGTAACTCGCGACGGGGCCCGGAGCCGGGTCCGGCGCGGGTCGCTCCAGCAGGGTGTGTTCCGGAACGGCGACCGGTTGCGGCGTCGGCTCCGTGGGCGCCGACGGCTCCGTCGGTTCCATCGGCGCCTTCGGCTCCGTCGGTGCGGGGACGAGGGGCGCCGGTGCCGGTGTGCTCAGCCGATCCCACCCGCCGAGTCGACTGAGATCGAACCCGCGGTTCGGGCCAGGCTGAGACGGGGCCGTGCGCGAGTCGGCCGGGACCGGTGCGGGCGGCGCGGGCGTGCTGGGTGCGCGACCCCACACCGGAGGTGTCGCGATGACCGACGGCACTGACGCCCGCGGCGCAACCCGAGCCGAACCCGGTGCCGAGCCCGGCGCACCACCGGACGCAGACCCGACGGCCCCAACTCCGGGCGCCGTCGCAGCGGCCGGCCGGACGCCGACTCCGCCGGGAGCCGCAGCGGCAGCGGCAGCGGCAGCGGCCAGCTCGGCATACCGCCCAGGATCGAACTCCACGGCCCCCGCGAACCGTTCGGCGGATCGTTCGTCCGGCGCACACAGATTGACCTGTTCGGCCTCGGGCCCCAATCCGACGACCAGCGTCTCGGCCGCCGACGCGAACCGCACCAACCCCTCGCCGACCTGGGCCACGGCATACCCCTGCCCGCGCACGACGATCCGGGTCGATTCCCCCCAGGCCAGCACGACGAACGACGCGGTCGCCTCGCCCGCCCCGTCCGGCACGGCCGACGCCGCACCGAGGCCCCCGGATTCGGGCAGCTCACCCCCGCCGGTCAAGACGGCGACGACGGCGGCCAGAGATCCGGTATCCGCGGCGTCGCTGGCGGCCACCAGCAGCTCGTCGTCCTCGGCGCGCGCGATCAGCGCGTGCAGTTGCGGGCCGCCGATATGGGTCCAACCGGGCGGCGCCAGCTGCACCTCGATCCTCGGTCCGCTCACCGTGCCGTCCCCCTTGTGTCCGTGATCCTGGCACCGTTCCAAGACCTGGGAGTTCCCGTATGCCTCGCAGTGCCCGGATGCCTCGAAATGCCGGTATGCCTCGCAGTGCCCGTATGCCTGGTGATGGTTGCGTTCACCAGTATGGACTCCCCAGTATCGACGCGTTGGACACTCCGACAGGTTCCATATCCACAGGCTGCCGTATCCACAGGCTGCGGTGCCGGTCCCGGGCGGCGTCAGCTCAACGCCGAGCGCGGAGTGGTGTCGTCGTCGGCGGCCACCCCCGTGCCGTGATAGTCGACGACAACGACGGCGACATTGTCCCGACCGCCCGCGGCGACCGCCGCGTCCACCAGGGCTTGCGCGGCGCGGGCGGGTTCCGGGTTGGTCCGCAGCAGGTCGGCGATCTCGTCGTGCTCCAACTCGTTGCTCAGTCCGTCGGTACACATGACGAACCGTTCCCCGGCATACGGCGGGAAGACCCAGGTGTCGACGTGGCACATCGGGTCGCGCCCGAGCGAACGGGTGACGACATTGCGCGCCGGGTGGACGCGCGCCTCGGCGGGGGTGAGCAGGCCGGCGTCGAGGAGTTCGCCGACCTCGGAGTGGTCGACGCTGACCTGGCGCAGGAACCCGTCGAGGAACCGGTAGACCCGGGAGTCGCCGAGATTGAAGACGGCCCAGTGGGGTGCGTTGCCCACGGTGACCAGCGCCAGCCCGGCGATCGTGGTACCCATCCCGGTCTGTTCAGGGTGTCGGGCGGCGCTGGCCAGGATGCGGCGGTTGGCGAGGGTGACGGCGTCGACGACCCGGGCGACGGTCAGGTCGGGCCGGTCGGCGATCTCGGCGATCGTGGCGACGGCGATCCCGCTGGCGACCTCGCCGGCGGCGTGGCCGCCCATCCCGTCGGCGACCGCGAACACCGTCGTGCCGATCTGGAACGCGTCTTCGTTGTGGTCGCGGACGCGCCCGACGTGGGTCGCCGCGGCGGCGGCGATCGTGGGCTTGGCGAAGATCATAGCTGGGTGAGG
>JBDIAR010000107.1:0-12261 GCA_039812545.1 Dermatophilaceae bacterium
CCCGCTCCGGCACCCACTCCCGCCGCGCCCGCTCCGGCGGACCCGCAGCCGTCCGCCTCCGCCGAATCGGTCGGCTACGTCACGCCACTGGTCCGCAAGCTCGCCGCCCAGCACGAGGTCGACCTGGCCAAGGTCACGGGCACCGGCGTCGGCGGACGGATCCGCAAGCAGGACGTCCTGGCCGCCGCCGAAGCCGCCAAGGCACCGGCCCCCGCAGCGGCCGCCCCCGCCCCGGCCCCGGCTCCGACGGCTGCCGCACCGGCGGGTGCCGCCCCGGCCAAGGCCCTGGCCCCGTTGCCGACCTCGCCCAAGCGCGGCACCACCGAGAAGATGAGCCGACTGCGCAAGATCATCGCCGAGCGCATGGTCGAGTCGCTGCGGGTCTCCGCCCAGCTGACCGCCGCCATCGAGGTCGACATGACCCGGATCGCGGCACTGCGAGCCCGCACGAAGGACGAGTTCTTCGCCCGCGAAGGCGTCAAGCTGACCTTCCTGCCGTTCATCGCGGTCGCCGCGGTCGAGGCCCTCAAGGCATACCCGGAGGTCAACGCCTCGGTCGACGGCGACTCGATCGTCTACCACGCGGCTGAACACCTCGGCATCGCCGTCGACACCGACCGCGGCCTGCTCGTCCCGGTGATCCGCGATGCCGGCGACCTCAACATCGCCGGGATCTCCAAGAAGATCGCCGACCTGGCCTCCCGGACCCGCACCAACAAGGTCACCCCCGACGAACTCGGTGGCGGCACCTTCACCATCACCAATATCGGCAGCAACGGATCGGTCCTGGACACCCCGATCATCAACCAGCCGCAGGTCGCCATCCTCGGTACCGGCGCGATCGTCAAGCGGCCGGCCGTGGTCACCGACACCGACGGCAACGACGCGATCGCGATCCGCTCGATGATGTACCTCGTCCTGACGTACGACCACCGGATCGTCGACGGCGGCCTGGCCGGCCGGTTCCTCTCCGCCGTCAAGGCCCGCCTCGAGGACGGCAACTTCGAGGGGGCGCTCGGCTCGTGACCGAACCACGACCGGCCCGGATCGCGGTGACCGGGGCATCGGGCCTGATCGGCTCTGCCCTGGTCGCCCACCTGGCCGGTCGCGGCGACCACGTCCTGCGCCTGGTCCGCCGACCGCCGGCCGCCCCCGACGAGGTCACCTGGGACCCGGCCGCCGGCACGCTGGACCGGGACGCCCTCACCGCCGGCGGCCCGCTCGACGCCGTCGTCCACCTGGCCGGCGCCGGTGTCGGCGATCATCGGTGGACACCGGCATACAAGCGGCAGATCTTGGATTCACGGGTGCAGGGAACCCGCACCGTCGTGGCTGCTCTGTCCGAACTCGGTATGCCGGTGCGCCTGGTCAGCGCCAGCGCCGTCGGCTTCTACGGCGATCGGGGCGATCGGCTGCTCACCGAGGAGGCGACGCCCGGGACGGGGTTCCTCGCCGATGTCGTCGCGGCCTGGGAAGCCGAGGCGCTCGCCGCCCCGGCACCCATCGCGGTCGCCTGTGCGCGCACCGGCCTGGTAGTCGCACCGCGTGGCGGCGCGTTCGCGCCCATGTTGCGGCTGACCCGCCTCGGGCTGGGCGGCCCACTCGGATCGGGCCGCCAATACTGGCCGTGGATCAGCCTCGTGGACGAAGTCCGTGCCCTGACCTTCCTGCTCGACCATCCCGAGATCGCCGGCCCGGTCAACCTGACCGGCCCCGGCCCGGTCCGACAGCGCGACCTCGCCACCGCACTCGGGGCTGTGCTGCATCGGCCGGCTCTGCTGCCGGCCCCCCGGTTCGCGCTGCGGCTCGTCCTCGGCGAGTTCGCCGGCGACGTGCTCGCCAGCCAGCGCGCCGTGCCGGACCGGTTGCTCGCGGCCGGTTTCCGCCACGAGCATCACGACGTCGAGGCGGCGATGCGCTACCTCGCGGGACGTGGTTGACCTGGGTCAGTCAGCCGGGCGACCGACGGTTTCCAGCCGCCAGTTGCCGGTGCTCGTCCGGACCAGCCCGTATGCCAGTGACGTGCCCGCCCGCCCGGGATGGCTCTGGGTCGTGTCGCGTCCGGCGGCGTCCGTGGTGACCACCCGATAGGCGCTGGTGTCCACGACGGCCCGGATCACCGCGTGCGTGCTGTCCTGGGAGGCCCAGGCGGCCGATCGCACCAGGAAACCGAGTCCCTGATAGCGCTGTGCCGCCTTCGTCATCGACACGATGGTGGCCGAGTCACCGGCATACAGCGGCGAACCCGGCGCGACCACGTGCCCGAGCGCGGTGACGTCGCGGGCGGTCAACGCCTCGGCACGTCCGGCGGCGAGCTGGGTCAGGACGACGACCGCGTCGTCGCCGGCCGGCTGCTGCGTCGTCCCCGGGGAGGAGGTGGCCGGCGGGTCGGACGTGGCCGGCGCCGTGGACGTCGCCTGCTTCGTGGCGACCGCCGGCGAGGATGACGCGGTCGGGTTCGTCGGTGGCCGATTCCCGCCCAGGCCCAAGGCGTTGGCGATCAGGTTGCCGGCCACAATCCCGACGGCCAGCAGCACCGCGACGAGCGGCACCAGTACGACGGCTCGCGGCACGGCGCGTCGTTCGGGCGTGTGCGACCGTGAGCCGCCCTTGGACTGTTCTTCGCGCAGCCGCCGGGTCAGCAGCAGCGCGTCGTCGCCGGCGACGACATCCACCCGTTCGGCCGGGGTGGTCCGTTCGAGGTCCCGAGCCAGTGCCGCCGCCGACGGTCGAGCAGCGGGGTCGGGATCGAGGCAACTGGCCACGACGTCGGCCAGCTCGGGTCCGACGTGTGCGGTCGTGGTCGCCGCGGTCAGGCGCAGCGGGGTGCGCGGCGGCGGCTGACCCGAACGGGCGAACCAGATGAGCCCACCGACCGCATACACGTCGGCGGCGGCACTGACCGGGCCACCGGCGAGGACCTCCGGCGCGGTGAACCCACTGGTCGGCGGACGCGGGCCCGCGTCCCGGTCCACGAACCGGGCGCTGGTGAAGTCCGACAACATCGGCTTGCCGTCTCGGGCGAACTGGACGCTCTCGGCGGTCAGGGCGCCGTGCGCCAGGCCGGCGGCGTGCATCCGGGCCAGTACCCCGACGATCGGGCCGAGGGCACTGACCACCTCGCCGGGACTGAGCGCCGACTTGGCCGCGACGACGCCTTCGAGGGAACCACCGCCGGCCAGGTCGAGCACCTGCGCGATGGCGCGCCGGCCCTGGAACTCGATGGGGATCGCGTCGTAGAGCTTGAGGACGTGGTCGCTGCCCAGCTGGTCCAACACGAGCCGCTCGCGCGACACGGCCACCGCCGCCTCGTCGGCCCCGTCACGCGCACCGTCTGGCGCACCGTCACGCGCCCCGCCGCCCGGACCGGCGGGACGCCCGGTCGTCCAGGTGATCCGGACCGCCCGTGGTTCGCCGCCGGCCAGGGTGCGGGCCCGCCAGACTTGCGAGACCGAGTCCGAGGCGATCAGCCGCATGACGAATAGCCCGGGAACGTCCGGGACCGGCGACGAAGCACTCATCGTCCTATCGTCGCTCACCCGCCGCCACCCCCTTGGAAGTTATCCACAGCCCGCGCGCCCTCAGCCGCGCGAGGCCCCGGGCGTGCGCACCTCTACCACCGCGTGGTCCTGCGCACCGGCCCGGGCGGCGTCGATGACGGCCAGCACGTGCACGGCGTCGCGCGGATCGACCGGCATGGCGGCCTGGACGTCGTCCGCCGACAGCGCCGCCGCCACCTGCCGGTAGAACGTCGCGGGGTCGGTGTCCGGCCCGCTCGCCGCCGGGACGGCGCTCCGCCGTTCCCCCGCGACCAGCCAGCCGTGGCCACCGGCCGCCCGGTTGTCGAACTCGGCGAACGCACTGGGCTCGTCGCCCGCCCCGGCCAACAGATACGTGCCCGCCGACCCGTGCAACCGGACCCGGGGCCCCGGCGCCCCCTCGATCGAACACGCCGTGACGTGACTGATCATCCCCGAGGTATGCCGGCACGTGAGGAACGCGTCGTCTTCGGCGACCGTTGTGCGCGAGTCGAGTTCGGCATACACCCGCTCGATCGGACCGAAGAGTACGACGGCCTGGTCGAGCAGATGGGTGAACAGATCGAGCAGGATCCCGCCGCCGTGCTCAGCGTCGTTGCGCTCCCGCCACCGGTCCTTGGGAACCGGCCGCCAACGCTCCCACCGCAATTCGAGCCGCCACGGTATGCCGACGAGGTCCTCCCCGAGGACCCGCCGCAGCGTGGCGAACTCCGGGTCGTAACGCCGGTTCTGAAAGACGGTTAGCGCGCTCCCCGTCCGGGTCGCGGTGTCCACGACCTCCAGGGCCTGGGTCGCCGTGACCGCGAGCGGCTTGTCGCTGACCACCCGTATGCCGGCCTCCAGTGCCGCCATCGCATGGTCGGCGTGCAGTTGGCTCGGGGTGGCCACGACGATCAAGTCGAGGTCGGGCACGGCCAACAGTTCCTCGACGTCGCGCGCGACGTGCACGCCGGGCACGCTCTGGCGAGCCAGATCCCCCCGGCCCGGGTCGGAGGTGGACACCGCCACCACCTGCAGACCGGCCGCGGTCACGAGGGGGACGTGAAACCCCTGCGCCGACGAACCGAACCCCGCGATCGCCACTCTCACCGGCGTCGTCATGACATTGCCCTCCCGGGACGGGGTCGGGATCGGTACGGCCGCCGGTTGGACGGCCTGGGCGTCAGGCTACTGTGTCGATCATGCGCATCGTCCACCTCGGTTTCGACCCGGACTTCGTCGACTACCGGCAGGCGTGGCAGGTCCAACGCGAGACCCACGAGCAGGTCGTGGCCGGCACGTTGGAGGACACCGTTCTGCTCCTGGAACATCAGCCGGTCTACACCGCGGGCAAGCGCACGGCCCCGCACGAGCGGCCCTGGGACGGCACCCCGGTCATCGACGTGGACCGCGGCGGAAAGATCACCTGGCACGGCCCCGGTCAGATCACCGGCTACCCGATCGTCCACCTGCCCGACCCGATCGACGTCGTGGCCCACGTCCGACGGCTCGAGGACATGATGATCGCCGTCTGTGCGGAGTTCGGGGTGGCCGCCGGCCGCCGGGAGGGCCAGTCCGGCACGTGGATCCTCGCGGACGGTCCGACCGATCCGCGCGGCGATCGCAAGGTCGGCGCCATCGGCATCCGGGTGGCCCGCGGGGTGACGATGCACGGTTTTGCGCTCAACTGCGACAACGACCTCGGCTGGGCGGATCGGATCATCCCCTGCGGCATACCGGATGCCGGCGTCACCTCCTTGTCGCGCGAGTGCGGACGCCCCGTGCCGGTATGCGAGGTACTGCCCGTCGTCGAACGCGAAGTCCTGCGGGTCCTGACCTGACGCGCGACACGCGTCACACGCTCTACCCGGTATACCTGCGGGTTGGGTAGCGTCGATACGTCGGCCGTCACATCGGCGGTAGGCGAACACCGGAGCGGGGATACGGGGGTATGACGGTGAGCGATGGTCCACAGGCCGGCCTGACAAGCCCATCCATCTCAACCAGCGCAGCGTCCCCCGGATCCGCGGTCGCCATCGCCACCAGCGGATTACGCAAGACGTACCGGACCCGACGCGGCCTGCAGGTCGCCGTCGCGGGTCTGGATCTGGCCGTCCCCAGCGGCGGGGTACACGGCTTCCTCGGGCCGAACGGCTCGGGCAAGACGACGACGATCCGGATGCTGCTCGGGCTGATCCGGGCCGACTCGGGCTCGATGCGGCTGTTCGACACCGAGGTCCCGCGGGCCCTGCCCGAGGTCATCGATCGAGTCGGGGCGATCGTGGAGTCGCCCAAGTTCTTCCCCAACTTCTCCGGTCGCCAGAATCTCAGGCTGCTGGCCGGCACGGTCGGCGCCCCGAAGGACTCCGTCGAGCGCGTTCTGGCCGACGTGGGGCTGACCGCCCGCGCGGGAGACGCGTTCCGGGCCTACAGCCTGGGCATGAAACAGCGCTTGGCCATCGCCGCCACGCTGCTGAAGGACCCGGATCTGCTCATCTTCGACGAACCCACCAACGGCCTTGACCCGGCAGGGATCCGCGAGGTCCGCGAGACGATGCGCGGGCTCGGGCGGGCCGGCAAGACGGTCCTGGTCTCCAGCCACATCCTCGCCGAGGTCGAACAGGTCGCCGACACGGTCTCGATCATCGGCCACGGCCGGCTGTTGGCCTCCGGTCGCGTCGACGAACTCATCGCCTCACGAGCCGTGCCGAGCGTTCGGGTCGTTGTCGCCGACGCCCCGCGCGCCGCCGACCTCCTCCAAGCCGCCGGTATGCCGACTCGGGACGAGGGCGATCACCTGATCGTCTCGGAGGCGACCGATCCGGCGCGGATCACCCAGGTCCTCGCCGAGCACCAGCTCTACGTCCGCGAACTGGTGGCCGACCGCGTCGATCTCGAAGACGTCTTCCTCGCTCTGACCGCCGACGAGGGCCTGGCCGCCAGAACGACCCCCTCGACGCCGGGAGGTGCCCGATGAACCTCGTGCGGGTGGAACTTCGGCGACTGTTGTGGCGGCGCCTGCTCAAAGGCCTGGTCGCGGCCTTCCTGGCGATGACGGCGCTCAGCGCCGTCGCGATGTACATCGACTCGCGGCCGCTGTCCGCCGAGCAACAGGCCCAGATCGACGAGAGCTACAACAGCTACCTCCAGCAGTGGAAGGAGAACGAGTTCATCCCCTGCATGACGGATCCCGGGGGCAAACTGTCCACCGATCCTCAGCGGGAGGCCCAGTGCCGGCAAAGCCAGATGCCTCGGGCGGCATACGGCGGCAAGCCGATCCGGCACGTCGACGAGCTCCTGCAAGGCTCCACGCAGGCCTTGGGCCTGCTGCTGTGCCTGTTGACCTTCGTGCTGGGCGCCGGTTTCGTCGCCGCCGAGTTCGCAACCGGATCGATGGGCACGTTGCTCACCTTCGAGCCGCGTCGGTTGCGCGTGCTCGCCGCAAAGTTCGCGGCCGTGGCCATCGTGGTGCTGCCGTTGGCGATCCTCGCGGTCGGGCTGATGTGGGGCATCGCCGCCGGGGTCACGGCCCTGAACGGCACCTTCGACCCGACCCCGGCCCCGACTCTCAATGGCTACGAGCCAGAGGGCTACTCGCCGGGGATCGTCCCCACCGTGGACGACCTGCGCTGGGTCGGGGCCCGGCTGGTGCTGCTGGCCACCGGGGCCGGCCTGGCCGGCTCCGCCCTGGGCACCATCACGCGCAATACCGCCGCCGCCATCGGGCTGGTCATCGGGTATGCCGCCGTCGTCGAGTCCATTCTCGGATCGCTGTTCGAGCAGCGCCTGGTGCCGTGGCTGTTCCGGACCAATGTCGAAGCCGCCCTGAACGGCAAGGCGGTCTACTGGACGAACACTTGCAATTCCGGGACGGGGGGCCCGTACGGCGGGTTCGAGTCGAGTTGCCAGTCCATCGAACACGTCGTCACCCAGGCTCACGGCATCGTCTATCTCCTCGTGGCACTCGTCGCGGTGACCGCCGTGGCGGCCTACACCTTCCGCCGCCGCGACGTGCCCTGACCGCGACGTGCCCTGACTCTCGCGAGACCCCCGCCCCCAGCGGGCCGAACGGCGCTGCGTAGACTGTGACCTCCGGCATACGGACACGTCGGAGCGGACGGCGGAACGCACGTTCCGGCATACCGAAGGAGAGGCTCGTGGCGCTGGCACCCGAGGGACGTCGCCTCTTGCGCGTCGAGGCCCGCAACCGCGAGACCCCGATCGAACGCAAACCCGAGTGGATCCGCACGCGGGCGACGATGGGACCGGCCTATCGGGAGCTCCACTCGATGGTTCGTCGCGACGGGCTGCACACGGTCTGCCAGGAGGCCGGCTGCCCGAACATCTTCGAATGCTGGGAGGACCGCGAGGCGACCTTCCTCATCGGCGGCGAACAGTGCACCCGGCGGTGCGACTTCTGCAATATCGCCACCGGCCGGCCCGCCGACCTCGACCGTGACGAACCGCGCCGGGTCGCCGAATCGGTGCGCACGATGGGGCTGCGGTACTCCACCGTCACCGGGGTCGCGCGCGACGACCTTCCCGACCAGGGCGCCTGGCTGTATGCCGAAACCGTGCGCCAGATCCACGCCGTCAACCCCGGCTGCGCCGTCGAACTGCTCGTGCCCGATTTCGGCGCCGAACCGGACCTCGTGCGCGAGGTGACCGACAGCGCGCCCCAGGTGTGGGCGCACAATCTGGAGACCGTACCGAGGATCTTCAAGCGGATCCGGCCGGCGTTCCGGTACGACCGCTCGCTCGACGTCATCACGATGGGTCGCGACGCCGGGTTGGTCACCAAGTCGAACCTCATCCTCGGGATGGGTGAGGAGGCCGGCGAGATCGAGCAGGCGCTCATCGACCTGTATGCCGCGGGCACCGACATCGTCACCATCACCCAGTACCTGCGCCCGACGCCGCAGCATCACCCGATCGCCCGGTGGGTCAAACCCGAGGAGTTCGTCCACTGGTCGGACGTGGCGCAGGAGTTGGGGTTCAAGGGCGTCATGTCCGGACCGCTGGTGCGCTCGTCGTATCGCGCCGGACGGCTCTGGGCCACTGCGATGCAGCGCTGGGGCCGGCCGATCCCGGAGGCGTATGCCCACCTGGAGCAGGCCGCTCAGTCGCCGGCTCGTCAGGAGGCGGTCGCCCTCGTGGAGTCGGCGACCCGCTGATCGGCGTTGCCGCAGCGGGGCGCCGGGTCCGGGCCGACCGGCGTGCCATATCCTGTCCGGCATGGCCCGTAGCGACTCCCCCGATCAGCCCGGCAAGCCGGCTAAGCCGGCTAAGCCGAAGAAGACTCGCTGGTACACCCAGCTGCGCCAGATCTACAGCAACGCCAAGACGACCGACCCCAAACTCGGCTGGTGGATGCTCGGTGCCTTCCTGCTCGTGCTGGCGATCGGTCTGGGCATCGGGGCGCTGTTCGACAAGGTCATCTACTTCGCCTTCCTGTCAGTGCCGCTGGCCTTCCTCGCCGCCGTCATCGTCTTGTCCCGCCGGGCCGAGGCATCGGCATACCGGCAGATCGAGGGACAGCCGGGCGCGGCCGGGGCGGCCCTGAGCTCGATCCGGCGCGGCTGGTACCTCGAACAGCAGCCGGTGGCCGCCGAAGTCGCTCGCGGTGCCGACATGTCGCACGCCGCGATCGTGTTCCGCGCCCTGGGTCGTCCGGGCGTCGTGCTCGTGGCCGAGGGCCCGGAGGCGCGGGCGCGCAAGCTGCTGTTGGCGGAGAAGAAGAAGGTGGAACGGGTGGCCCCCGGGGTTCCGGTGACGACGCTGCGGGTGGGTACGGGCGAGGGCGATGACCTGGTTCCGATCCGCAAGCTCGCGAGCAAGGTCCAGCGGATGAAGCCGGTTCTGACCAAGGCCGAGGTCGCAGTGGTCAACAAGCGGCTCAAGTCGATCGGTGGGGTTCGCCCGCCGATGCCCGCCGGGGTGGACCCGACGAAGATGCGGATGGACCGTCGCGCCATGCGCGGCCGCTGAGATCCCACCGCCCGTTCCAGCGCCTCCCTGTCCAGCGCTTCCCCTTCTTTGACCCCGGCCGTTCCAGCGCCGCCCCGTCCACTTCACCAAAATCGCCCGATCGGGCGATTTTCGACCTCCCCAGCCCCGAACGGCCCCCAATTTCGCCCGATCGGGCGAAATTGGGAGACGGCCCGGCCGGCCCGCTATCGGGTGCGCAGGATCACCGTATTGGGCACCTTGTCGTGCACCCCGCGCCCGTCGGCATCCCAGATCACCGCCGGAATGAACAGGCACAGCAGCCCCGTGCGGGTCAGCACCTGGACCACCGAGGCACGCCCACCGGACAGGGCCCGCACCTGCAGTCCCATGATCCGCTGGCCAAGGGTGGAGCCGGTCGTCGAGATCAGCAGCAGATTCTCCAGCGCGAAGATGCCCAGCGGGATGAACCCCTTCGCCCCGGGTTCGTTCCACGCGACGTGGAAGAACGCATACGCCACGAGTTTGCAGGCCAGCCAGTCGATGAGCACGGCGGCGAACCGCCGACCGAACCGGGCGATGCTGCCCGGCCCCTGCTCGGGGTAGCCCAACCGCCGGCCCGGGTATGCCGATTCGTCCCGTTCGCCGGGACGCCCGGGTCCCTGCAGCCACGAGGAAACATCCCTGCGATCCACCATGATCGCCGAGCCTACCGGCCCGGACTACCCGTCCCGACTCCCGGCTCCGCGTCCTCGCGGCGGTGGGTCGCTCGGGACCCCTCTCGCGGCACGGATCGCCCGCGGCACCGGCACGATCACCAGAATGGTCAGCAGGGCGAAGATACCGATGTAGAACGGGAGCACGACGTCATCCGAAGCCCGAACGACGAGCAGGACGGCAAAGGCGAACGCCCCGGTCAGGCATACGACGGCGGCGGCTCGAAACCACGGGAGTGCCGCGCGGTGCGCGACCTGCCAGGCCTGCTCACTGGCCATGGTCGCCTCGACTCGTATGCCGGACCAGTTGTTGCGCCGGAAGGTGTCGCTCGCGATCCGGCGGGTCATCCACATCATCGCCGTGCCGATGGTCGTCGCCATCACGAGGCCGATCAATGCCAGCACGGCTACAGCCCATTCCCGTTGCTGCTGGCATCCGCCTGGCGCTCCCGGCGAGGGGCCGACGACACCGGGAGATGAGACGACGGCGCTGCTGCGGAAACATCGGTGAAACATTCGGGTGACGGTCGAGAAACGTCGGTTCGATAGGTTCGCCGTCGACATCAGCGGTCGCGCTTCCGGCGCGCCGCACCACCGGGCGCTCCCGGGACCGGTCCGGCATACGGATCCGGCCGCGAGGCGCCCCCAACAGGAGGACAGATGTTCAACTCCCCCGACGACGTCCTGAAGTTCATCGCGGACGAGGGCGTCAAGTTCGTCGACATCCGGTTCTGTGACCTGCCCGGGGTCATGCAGCACTTCAACGTGCCCGCCGAGTCCGTCGACGCGGACTTCTTCACCACGGGCCAGGCGTTCGACGGTTCGTCGATCCGCGGTTTCCAGGCCATCCACGAGTCGGACATGAAGCTCATCCCGGACGTCTCGACGGCATACCTCGACCCGTTCCGGGCCGAGAAGACGCTCATCATGAACTTCTCCATCGTCGACCCGTTCACCGACGAGCCGTACAGCCGGGACCCGCGCAATATCGCCGCCAAGGCCGAGGAGTACCTGCGCTCGACCGGGATCGCCGACACCGCGTACTTCGGCGCCGAGGCTGAGTTCTACATCTTCGACTCGGTGCGCTTCCAGACCACCCAGAACGCCGGGTACTACTTCATCGACTCCATCGAGGGCGCCTGGAACACCGGCCGTGAGGAAGAGGGCGGCAACAAGGGCTATAAGCCCCGCTACAAGGGCGGCTACTTCCCCGTGTCCCCCGTCGACCACATGGCCGACCTGCGCGACCTGATGGTCTTGAAGCTGGCCGAGGTCGGCCTGTCCGTCGAGCGGTCGCACCACGAGGTGGGCACGGCCGGGCAGCAGGAGATCAACTACCGGTTCAACACGCTGCTGCACTCCGGCGACGACATGATGAAGTTCAAGTACGTCATCAAGAACACCGCGTGGGCCGGCGGCAAGACGGCGACCTTTATGCCGAAGCCGCTGTTCGGCGACAACGGTTCGGGCATGCACACCCACCAGAGCCTGTGGAAGAACGGCGAGCCGCTGTTCTACGACGAGCAGGGCTACGGCGGCCTGTCCGACCTGGCGCGCTGGTACATCGGCGGGCTGCTGCACCACGCCCCGTCGCTGCTGGCGTTCACCAATCCGACGGTGAACTCCTACCACCGTCTGGTTCCGGGGTACGAGGCGCCGGTCAACCTGGTCTACTCGGCGCGGAACCGGTCGGCCTGCGTGCGCATCCCGATCGCGGGAACGTCCCCGAAGGCGAAGCGGATCGAGTTCCGCATCCCCGACCCGTCGGCGAACCCGTACCTCGCGTTCGCGGCGCAGCTGATGGCCGGCCTGGACGGCATCCGCAACCGCATCGAGCCGCCGGAGCCGGTGGACAAGGACCTGTACGAGCTGCCGCCGGAGGAGCACGCGGAGATCGCTCAGGTGCCCGGTTCGCTGCCCGAGGTGCTGAATGCCCTTGAGCAGGACCACGACTACCTGCTCGAAGGCGACGTGTTCACCTCCGACCTGATCGAGACGTGGATCGACTGGAAGCGCAAGAACGAGGTCGACCCGATCCGGTTCCGCCCGCACCCCCACGAATTCGAGATGTACTACGACCT
>JBDIAR010000108.1:0-11842 GCA_039812545.1 Dermatophilaceae bacterium
CGGGCGGACTACATCGCGGGCTACGTGCCGGATCTACGCGGGATGTGACGACGATGACGTTGCAGCCGCTCACGTACCCCACGGATGTCCGGGCCGTCGCTTTGGCCTGGATGGGCTCAGAGGCTGACGGGAGCCTCAATGCTCTGGAGTCATTCATGACTGGCCTCGGGGGCAATCCATCCGCTCGCGATCTGTCGACGATTCCATTGTTCTTGACCTTCATGTGCCTCACGGCGGGAGCCGGGGGCCTGCCGGATAGCCCTCTGGTGCTGTTCGATCGGATGCTGTCTCGGCTCCTGGATCCCACCTGGGCGCCTGCGGATTGCGATGCACCGCCCCCCGCGCCGATCCGCCTGGCTCAGAGGTGGGCCTGGGATGCTGCCGTGAACGACCCGACCAGCGGTCTCAGCGCATGGGCTGACACATTCGTTCCGACATCGGTAGGCGAGCTGCCATCCTCACAACAGTCGCGCGTGAAAGCGCTGGCCCCATTCGCTTCCGCCGTGTGCCATGGCGAATCGAATGCGCCGCCAAGGCGATTCGTTCACCGCACGTTGCGCGAGCATCTCGTCGCCGGGGTACTCGCGAGTCTCCCGACAGCGCAGGCGCTCGAACACCTACGCCGTCACTGGTGGTTCGACCCCACGTGGCATGGAATCATTCCAAGCGCGATCGTGATGCACCCCGATCGCGACACCCTCCTCGACGAACTCGCGCGCTGGACCGAGGTTGCCGGTTCGACGATGGAGGGTGTGCTCCACGCGCAGACCACCGACATCCTGTTGCGGGTGTGCACCATGTCCGCGCCCGCCCACTGGAGTCCGATGAACCGGCGACGACTCGACGAACTCCGTGCTACGGCGATTCCCGGTCAGGCGCGACTTCTCGCGCACTCGAAACAGTGGACGGGTTCCCAGGCCAAGGTCGTGGAGACGCTGACCGCTTGCCTTCCCACCGCCCGCGAGTTGACCACGGACGTTGCTCGGGCCCTGATCGACCTCGATCCTCGACGCCCTCGCATCGGCACTGCCCACCGCCGGCAGATGGACGGGTCAGGTAACAAGTGCCCTCCGGTGCCTGGCTATCACCGAGTCCAGTCGGGAACTTGCCGCTGACGCGCTATGGGCTGAGCTCGCGGCCGGCGGCTCTGAGACCGACCTGTTGGCGCGCGCACTGACCGAATTCGACCCTCGCGAAAGCACACGTTTGCGCGCAGCTGAGGAACTGGTGTCGTCATTACCCCCGTCGGGGAGTCGAGTCGAAAGGGTGGCTCTGGCCCTCGTCGACCTGGACCCGAGCGAGAACTCCCGTCTCCGTGCCCTGGACGCACTCCTTACCCACCTGCCAACCGCGGAGTGGCGAACCGAGGACGTCCTCGACGCCATCATCGCGATAGCTACCGCGCCTTCCCTGCGCTTGAGGGCAACCGACGCACTTGTCGCCCATCTCCCTACCTCGCGATGGCACACGCTGAGCTTCGCTCAAGCCCTTCTCGCCCTGGACCCCTCGCCACCAAATAGAAAGGTCGCCGTCCATGCGCTCGTGGCGCACCTGCCGAACGCCGGATCGTCCACTGTGGACGTCGCAAGGTTCTTGCTCGCGCACGACCCCACTGACGTAACCCAGCGCCGCGTGATCCACGCACTCACCACGGCTCTTCTTCAGCCCGGACCGGCAACTGTCGAGGTCGCTCGCGCCTTGGTCGAGGTCGAGCCCAGTGAGTCGAATCGACGTCGAAGCATAGACGCGATTGCCGCTTCCCTTCCCCGAGCCGAGGACGGAACCGACGATGCCCTTCGGGGCATAGTCGATGTCGCGACGAGCGTGCCAACCCGCGATCGCACGATCGCGGCTCTTGTCCGGCACCTGCCGGCCGCCGGTGGATCGACGGGCCAGACGATCCGAGCTCTCGGGAGGCTAGCCGCGACCGACGCCGACCGGATCGAGGTAGTACGTGCCCTAACTCGATTCCTGCCTTCCGCGGGCCAGTGGACACCGGCGGCAGCGCTGGTCTTGGCAACTCTGGACTCCAGCCAAGTCACGCAATCTCATTGTGCGAGAACTGGTTAGCTACTTACCCGAGGCGGGACAGCATACGCCGGCGGTCGCGCGGGCTCTACGGTCCCTGTGCACCCCCGAACAATGGATCCGCATCCTGACGCGCACGAGGAGCTTGGAACCGGACCACGCGTGACGTAGGGGTCAACGAGGGCACGCTGGGTAACTGGGTAACTGGGTAACCCGGGCACGAGCCGATCGGGACGGGACCTCGAGCCTGTCCACGGGCGACTACGACGAGCTGAAGCGCTTGCGTGCCGAGGCCGCCGAGTTGCGGAGGGAGCGTGATGTCCTCAGAGGTCGGGTCAGAGCGCGGTTCCGGGCGGGTCGTGGTTCGAGCACTCGCCCCGAACGACCGATCCGGCCACGGATTCAGGCTTGGACGGCCGAGCGGGTGAAGCCCTTCACGCTCATCCAACAGCCGAGGGCGAGTTCCCACAGGGCGATCGGTAGCGCGAGGAACACAGCCGTGCTCGAGACCTGGTCGAGGACGCCGAAGAGGGTGGCCAGTACGGAGGCCAGCAGGAGCGGTGCGCCGATCAGGCCCACGGTCGGGATGATGCGGGGGACCAGCCGGGTGCGGTAGAGCACGGTGCCGAGCAGGACGGCGTTGACGGCCGGCATCAGGCCCGGGCCGAGCAGGAAGGTCCAGTTGCGGACTGCGACGAGGGCGTGGCCGATGCCGGTGAAGGTGCCCGGGTCTGAGCCGAGGACGTATGCCTGGCGAAGGGTGACGACTGCCAGGAGGCTGACGACGCCGATCATGACGACAGCACCCTCCATCAGCCGCGAGGTGACGAATCCGAGCGCGAGTGATTCGTGGCGTCGCCGGAGAACCGGGAACAGTGCCACCGCCGACCCGATCGCCGTGAGGGCGTTGACGACGTCGAGGATGCACCCCCAGATGACCCGGGCGTCCTGGCCCGGGCCGGTGATGTAGCCGGCGTCGTGCAGGACCGGGTCCAGCAGGAGCAGGGCGGGGATGGAGGAGAGGAACGTGAGCAGATAGAAGACGCCGGCCACCCGGGCGTGGGCGCGCGTGGGGTCCCCTCTGCCGGCCGATCCGGGGGTCGCGAGGCGTGCGGCGGTGATGGTCATGGCTTGCTCCTGGTCGTTGTGGTCGCGGTGTCGTGCGGTGGTCGGTCAGGCAGTGCCGTGTCGAGGCGGGTGACCGCGGTGAGCGGGATGGCGAGGTCGCGCAACTGCGTGAGCAGGCCGTGCAGCGCGGCCTGGTCGGTGACGGTTCCGGTGATCAGGGTGTCGTCACCGTCGGTGGTCAAGGTCATGCCCTCGAACCGGGTGGACCATCGGGGGTCGAGCCGCCCCTGGAGCCGGATCTGGTACCAGCCGGACGCGTTCGCCCTGCCGGTGGGTGCGTTGGTCATGTCCGCACGGTAGGTACGAAGGCGGTGACCCGGCCTCACCACTTCGGGTGAGCGTCGTGGTGAACTTCGCCTTCGGTTCAGCGGGTCTTGGTCAGCAACCCCAGGTCTCGGGCCCGGGTGACGGCGGCCCGTCGGCTCGTCACTCCGAGCTTGGCGTAAATGCTCTTCGTATGGGTTCGAACCGTGTTGAGCGAGATGACGAGTTCGCGTGCGATGGCCGGCCCGGCCAAATCGGTGGCCAGCAGGCCCAGCACGTCGAGCTCGCGCGGGCTGAGTGGATCGACCAGATCGTGCGTCCGTCGCTGCCTCCGCGGATCCTCGGGCCGCAAACCGTCGACCAGCCGGCGCGGGTAGCGCCAGGCGGGAGCCGTTCGGGTGAGCGCATGGAGAAGCTCCGTCATGGCCGGGCCGAGACTGACGAAGACCAGGACGTAGTCCTCGGGCTCGGCCAACCGTAGGGCGGCCGTCAAGAGGGCCAGGGCCCCGGCGAGGTCGGATCGGCCGCGCCGATGGTGTGCCACCGCCAGTAGCGCCAGGATCTCGATCAGCGAACCCGTGCGGCCACCCGTTTCCGCGGCGATGCGCAGTCGCCCCAGCAACTCGTATGCCATCTCCAGCGTCTCGTTCGAAGCTTCTGTCGCGCTCTGCTGCAAGAGGATCCGAGCCAAGGTGATGTGCTCGTACTCGTGCACGTAGTCGAGGTCGTCGCGTGGGGTGAGGTTTCGGTGCCGCGCCCAGTCCAGTGCCTCGGACAGTCTGCCTTGGGCCAGCAGCAATCTGGCTCGCTGCGCCGGCACCGGACGGACGTTCGGCGAGAAGTCTCCGACGTAGACCCGTTCGGCTTCCTCCAGCAGGGCCATGGCGTCATCGAGGTCTCCGCCGAGTTCGAGGAGCCGGGCCCGCGCCACCCGCCACCGATATGGATGCTGCGGCAGTCCGTGCTGTTCACCCAGTCGATCCGCCTCGTCCAGGAGGGCCCAGGCCCGCTCAATCTGCCCGCGTTCGAAGGCGATTCGGCTCTGCCCGATGACCATGTCCGCCGTTCCCCGCAGCGGTGCTCCCGTCTCGTGGTCGGCGGCCAGGCGCAGCGCATCCGCATACACGGCCTCGGCGTCGGTGAGACGTCCCTGGGTGATCCGGATGTCGGCCAACGTGATCGAGCATCCGAGGACGTCGGAGTAGTTGCCCGCACGCGCCAAGCCGGCAACGGCATCGGCGTACGCGGCATACGCACCCGCCAGGTCTGCATTCCCCCACGAGGCGAGTCCGGACAACGCCCGTGCGGCCGAGATCGTCAGGTCGTCGCCCGGTGCGGCCAGGACGACAGCCCGCTCGGCATGTGCCACAGCCGCCGCCGAGTCCCCACGGGCCAACGCCAACGCGGAGCGATACGTCTGTATCGCCCCCGGAATACGTTGCAACTCTACGGGATCGAGAACGACCAGATCCGGCGCCGGCGACCTCAGGACCTCGTCCAGGTCTCTCAGGCGGCCCTCGACCCCGTCAAGTTGACCGCTGGACATCAACGCACCGATGAACCCCACGGCGGCCACCGGCCGGCGGCGCACCTCTTCGGCGGGCAAGGCGTCGATCCACGTCCGGACCACGCCCTCCTTACGGTTCCGCAACATGGCGAGGACGAACCGCTCGACCAGGTCGCCCACGAGCCCGAGATCCCCGGCGGCGACGGCATACCGGACGGCGGGCTCGGGGTCGGCGGCATCGGCATACCAGCGGGCGGCTCGAGCGTGTAGGACGCTCATCCTCGGGGCATCCGGATCGGCGACCAGATGGGCCCGAAGCACGTCGGCGAACAAGTGGTGATACCGATACCAGCGGCGTGTGTCGTCCAGCGGCACGAGGAACAGGTTGGCGCGTTCGATCAGGTCCAGCATCGACCGTCCGTCACCGGTCCCGGTCACCGCGTCGCACAACGGTGCGGTGAACCGGTCGAGGATCGACGTCTCCAGCAAGAACCGCCGGACGCGATCCGGGAGACGGCCGAGCACCTCTTCGACCAGGTAGTCCACGAGATACCGGTGATCCCCTGCGAAACCGGCGATGAACCCGGCCGGGTCCGCGCGATCCCGCAGTGATAGCCCGGCCAACTGCACCGCCGCGACCCACCCCTCGGTCCGCTCGGTCAAGACGGCAATGTCCCGATCGTCGAGGCTCAGCCCGACCACCTCGGTCAGGTATGCCGAAGCCTCCGCCGTCGTGAACCGCAGGTCGACGGCACGCAGCTCCAGCAACTCGCCACCCGCTCGCAGGCGACCCAGCGGGAGCGCCGGATCCGCACGCGTCCCGATCAGGACACGCACGTGTGGCGGCAGACGCGACACGAGGAACGAGACGTCGGCCGCGATCGCCGGACCGTCCGCGAGGTGGTAGTCGTCGAGCACCAAGTCGATCCCGCCCGGCCACGAGCAGAGTTCACGAATCAGCGCCGTGAGCACCGCAGAGATGGCCGGGTGGGGCCCGTCCAGCAGGGCCAGCGCACCGGCCCCGACGCCCGGCGCCACCAGGTCCAGTGCCGTGGCCACCTGGGTCCAAAATGTCGCGGGTTCGCTATCCGATTCGGCCAGGGTCACCCAGGCCACCGCGCCGCCGGCGGCCAGCCGCGCCTGCGCCCACGACGACAACAGCGTGGTCTTCCCGCAACCGGGCGGTGCCGAGACCAGCACCAGCCGAAGGCCTGAGCGTTCATTCCCCGGATCGAGGAGGCGAGGCCGACGAACGACATCGTCGCGCAGTGGCGGGATGAAGAACGTGGTTCGCAGCACCGGGCTCGGCATAGCCGCACCGTACTGCGCGCCCGCCGCGGTGCCGCATTTGGCGTCGGCATGTCCCACGACGGGATCGTTCGCCTCCTGTGGGCCATGTTCCTGCGCAGGTCCGGTGCGACCGGGCCACGGCTACACTCGGGCTCAGTTGGCTCGACGGCGCCACCCGCGACAGAGCCACAGCCGTCAGATCCGTTCCCCACAACTCAACACGCGTGCAGGTGCCCCGGCGCCCGCAGGTCCGCGACAAGGAGTCCCGAATGAAAGCCGATCCGGCAGCGCAGCGTCGCCTGCTCGACGTCCAGGACTGCGACACCCGTCTGGACCAGATCGCGTATGCCGTGCGCAGCCTGCCGCAGCACCGCACCCTCGAAGAACTCGGGGCCCGCCTGGCCGCCACGGACGTCGAACTCGTCACCGCCGAAACGGCGCTCTCCGACACCGGGCGCGAACAGGATCGCGCCGAGGCCGACGTCGAACTCGTCCGGCAGCGCGCCGCCCGCAACCGGGCCCGCCTGGACGAGGGCACCGGCCCCGCCAAGGAACTCCAGGCCCTGCAAAGCGAACTCGCCTCCCTCGGCCGCCGACAGAGCGAACTCGAGGAGATCGAGATCGAGGTCATGGAACGCGTCGAGGCGCTGCAGACTCAGGTTCGCGAGGTGACCGAGCGACGGGACGTCCTCGCGGCCGAGCGGGCCCAGGTCCAGCGCGAGCGCGACCTGGCATTGGAGGGTTTCGCCGGTGAGGCGGCCGAGGTCGAACAGCGCCGCGCCGGGATCGTGCCCGAGATCCCCGCCGACCTGCTGGCCCTCTACGACAAGGTCCGCGCACAACACGGCGGCGTGGGTGCGGCTCTGCTGCAACGACGTCGGTGCGGCGGCTGCGAACTCGAACTCAACCAACTCGAACTCGACCGGATCCGGGCCACCACCCCCGACGACGTCGTCCGCTGTCAGGAATGCGCCCGCATCCTGGTGCGCAGCGACGAGTCCGGTATCTGACCGGTGCCCGAAGCCCTGATGCCCGACGCCCTCATCGTCGAGGCCGACGGGGGATCCCGCGGCAACCCGGGGGTCGCCGGCTATGGCGCGCTCGTCCGCGACGCCGCGACCGGTCGGGTGCTCGCCGAGCGCGCCGCCCCGCTCGGCAAGCAGAGCAACAATGTCGCCGAGTACACCGGCCTCGTCGAGGGCCTGCGCGCGGCATACGAGCTCGCACCGAGCGCCGCGATCACCGTGCGGATGGATTCCAAACTCGTCGTCGAGCAGATGTCGGGCCGGTGGAAGATCAAGCACGAGGACATGCGTCGCCTCGCGCTGGAAGCCCGAGAGGTATGCCGTCAAGTGGAGTCCGCGGGCGGTTCGGTCGTCTTCGAGTGGATCCCGCGGGAGGCGAACAAGGCCGCGGATGCGTTGTCCAACAAGGGAATGGACGGGCTGACCATCCACCGCGACCTTACCGATCCCCCTGCCGATCCCCCTGTCTTTCAGCCTGCCGCCCCCACTGCCGATCCCACTGTGACCATCACCGAGCCATCGGACGCCCCCGCGCCGCCGCCCCCCGCGCTGACCGGCTCGACTCGCCTGATCCTGGTCCGCCACGGGGTCACCGACTTCACCACCGCGGGCCGCCTGGACGGGCGAGGTGGTGCCGACCCCGGACTCGACGCCACCGGCCGCGCCCAAGCCGAGACGACGGCGGACGCCGTGTCCGCCCTGCTCACCGACCCCGACGCCACCGCAGCCACCACAGCCTGCACGGGGGTCACCGTCATCGCCTCCTCGCTGCGCCGGGCCCAGCAGACCGCGGCTCCCATCGCCGACCGCCTCGGCCTGCCCATCCAGATCGACTCCGACTGGGACGAACAGGGATTCGGTGACTGGGACGGTGCCGCTTTCGCCGATCTCGCGACCGAACACCCGGCCGAACTGACCGCCCTCCGGCGCGATCCGGCATACGCCCGGCCCGGGGGAGAGTCCCAACGGGACCTGACCGCCCGGGTCCACGCGGCATACCGGCGGGCCCTCACCCTTGGTGGCACGGTCGTCGTCGTCACCCACCGCAAACCGATCCTCGTCCTGCTCGCCGAGTTGCTCGGTATGCCGGACGACAAGATCTGGTCCTTCGCCATCGCGCCGGCCTCGCTGACCGGGATCGAGATCTGGCCGGACGGCAACCTGTCGGTCGCCTTCACCAACCGCACCGGCCATCTGCCGGACTGACCAGGGAGGCTGGGGGTGCCGACGAAGCCGATTGAGCCGGTTCGGTCGTGGCGCATCCGACTCCACCGCGGCCTGTCCCGCCTGATCACGATCGTCTTCCTGGTCGGCCTGGTGCCCACGCTCGTGCGGATCCTGGTCGCGCCGCAATACGGCGTCACCGTCTTCCACCGTGCGGTGGCGCTGGGTTCGCTGGTGTTGTTCGGGCTGGGCTATCTGCTTCGCGGGCCGGTATGCCGTCTGGCCGGTGCCGTGGATGCCCACACGCGGCGGGCTCGGGCTTTGTTGGCGGCCGCAGCCGGACTGCTCCTCGTGGCCGGTATCGGCATCTCGCTCTGCCTGCAGTATCCGATGGGTTGGGACGTCCAGACCGTGTTCCGGGCGGCCACCGAGGCAGCGCAGGGGCGGCCCGTCCCCGATCCCGGCTATTTCCAGCTCTACCCCAACAACATCCCGATCTTCGCGCTGGAGGTGGCCGCGATCCGGGCCGGCACGGGGCTCGGCCTGGCGCCCATCACCTCGGTCATCGTCCTCAACGCGACGCTGATCTGGCTGGGCGTGGTCTTCACCTGGTCGGTCGCCCGGCGCCTTGCCGGCACGGTCGCCGCGCTGGCCGCGACCGGGATCGTCGCCCTGTTCACGACCTTCGGCTTCTGGGGGTTCATGCCGTACACCGACCCGATGGTCCTGCCCGTTCCCCTGCTCAT
The DNA here is from genome assembly GCA_039812545.1 of Dermatophilaceae bacterium. Taxonomy (GTDB): domain Bacteria; phylum Actinomycetota; class Actinomycetes; order Actinomycetales; family Dermatophilaceae; genus JBDIAR01. The sequence continues at coordinate 9,153 of JBDIAR010000108.1, forward strand.
CGTGCGTGCCGTGATGGCGCTGCGGGCCTCCCGGTCGCTGCGGCGGATCGTGCTGTGGTCATTGGCGATCGGTGCGATGGGTGCCGTGGGGGCGCGGCTCAAACCACAGATTCTGATCGGCCTCGTCGCCGTGGTCGTGGTCGTGGTGGGCGCCGCCGCCCTGGTCAGGCGCGGGCGTCGGACGATGGTGACCGCCGTCCTCGTCATGGGCTGCGTGGGATTGGGGGCGGGCGTCGCGAACGTGGCGACGACGCGGGCGATCGACCGAGCCGGCCTGCTCGCCCAGTCCGCGGGCGACACCAGTCGGGCTCTGCCGGCGATGTCCTGGGTCCTCATGGGACTGCAAGAGGTGTCGTGGATCCCCGAGAACACCTGGCCCGGCGGGTACCGAGAGCAGACCGTCGCGCAGGTCGTGGCCCTGCCGGACCCGCAGACGCGAGCGGACTGGTCCGGCGAACAGGTTCGGCTACGACTGCTCGAACTCGGGCCGGCGGCGCTCGTCGATTTCCTCGGCCGCAAGGCGGCCTGGATGCTGGGCGACGGCACCTTCTGGGCATGGGCGAAGGCGTCGCCGGTCGCCTTCGACCGCTCCGGCGCGGTGCCGCGAGCCGTGCAGTGGCTGATGGGTCCGGACGGCGGCGGTTACCCGTACCTGGCGAATGTCGCGCAGGCGCTCTGGCTGCTCGTCCTGCTGGCGGCGACTGCCGCCGCCCTTGGCTCGCTGCGACATCCGGACAAAGACACGGTGGCGGTCGTGCTCATGCGGACCTGGATTGTCGGCTGGCTGATCTTCCAGCTGTCGTGGGAGGCCCGGTCGCGGTTCGCCTACCACCTGATGCCGTTCTTCGTGATCCTGGCCGTGGTCGGCATACGGTCGCTGCTTGGTCGTCGCGGGCGCGGACAGAGCGTGTCGGACGCGCCCGTCATCGAAGACTCTCGTCGTACCGGACCTTGACACCTGGCCCCACGTACAGGGTCAGCTGGTCCGTGCACGTGACGACGGGCTCGCCGGGTGCGGCTTGATCGTGATATCCACGGCGAGGCGGTCGCGTCCACCTGCGCCGTCGTCGGGCTCTGAGTGGGTGGTGACGTCGAGGTCGTCGCCCACCGGCAGATTGCAGTTGAACCGGCTGAATCGAATGAATGGACGCCTCAGTCCGTTCCCGTCCGGGACGGCATCTGCGGCTTGGTCGACACTGACGAAGTCGACGCGCGGGCGGTAGTGCAGCGTGATCCGATCCGTTTCGACCGGCAGCTGCTGGTAGGGGTAGTTCCGCTGGTGGCGTACACCGAACGCCCCGGAGGCGAGGATGCCGCCGAGCACGCAGGCGATCAGCAGCGGGATCGCTCCCGCCACGAAGAGGAGTCGGGACCGCCGCCCGCTCTGAGCGGGAGCCGGTCGGCCGGCGTCGTCGGAGATCTCCAGCGGCTCAGCCACGGCCCTCTCCCAAATAGGTGAGCACGGCCAGGACGCGGCGGTGTTCGCCGCCGTCCGGGTGTAGACCGAGCTTGGCGAAGATGCTGGAGATGTGCTTCTCGACGGCGCCCTCGCCGACGACCAGGTCCGCGGCGATGCCGGCGTTCGACCGGCCCTGCGCCATCCCGGCCAGCACCTGGCGCTCGCGTTCGGTCAACGAGGCGAGGGGGTCCACGTGGCGGGAGCGGGCGAGCAACTGCCCGACCACCTCGGGATCGAGCGCGGTGCCCCCGGCCGCCACCCGTTCCAGCGAGGACCAGAGGTCGGCGACGTCGGCGACCCGGTCCTTGAGCAGATAACCCACGCCGTGCGGGCGAGACGCGAGCAGCTCTGTGGCGTAACGCTCTTCGACGTACTGCGAGAGCACGAGAATGCCCACCTGCGGCCAGGTCGACTTGACCACGAGCGCGGCGCGCAGCCCCTCGTCGGTGAAGGTGGGGGGCATCCGGACATCGACCACGCAGATATCTGGGAGCAACTGCGGGACGACCCGCAACAGGTCGTCGCCGTCGCCGACCGCGGCGACCACATCGGCCCCCTGCTCGGCGAGCAGGCGGACGATGCCCTCTCGCAGCAGGACCGAATCCTCGGCTACGACGACACGCATGGCACCTCCACGTCGATGACGGTCGGTCCGCCCGGAGGGCTGTCGACGGTGAGGGTTCCGTCGACGCCGGCCAGCCGGTCACGAAGTCCCGGTATGCCGGTGCCGCGGGTCTCGTCCGCCCCGCCGATGCCGTCGTCGCGGACCCGGGCCACGATCCGGTCGCCGGTCCGCTCGATGCGGACGTCGATGCGGCCCGCATGGGAATGCTTGGCGGCATTGGTGAGCAGTTCGGAGACGGTGAAGTAGAGCACCGCCTCGATGGTCTGCGAGGGCCGCGGATCGACCGCCACGTCGATGACGGTGGGGATGGGGCAGCGCGCCGCGATCGCGGACAGCGCCGCATCCAGCCCGCGGTCGGTGAGTACCGGCGGGTGCAGGCCTCGGGTCAGGGACCGCAACTCGGCGATGACGGCGCGGGTCTCCACCTTGGCCTCGGTGACCAGCGCGGCCAGGGTCGGATCGGCGTCCTTCGAGCGGATTTCGGCCCGACCCAACAGGATCGAGAGATTGACCAGGCGTTGCTGGGCGCCGTCGTGCAGGTCGCGTTCGATCCGGGTGCGTTCGCGTTCGGCGGCGTCGATGGCCCGAGTGCGGCTGCTGCGCAAC
>JBDIAR010000109.1:0-11829 GCA_039812545.1 Dermatophilaceae bacterium
CGGATCCGCAGCGGATCGGCAGCGGATCGGCAGCCGATCAGCAGCGCTGTCATCCGCGCGGGTACCCTTGCCCCTCGTGGACGAGTCGACGCCGACCGGGCAGAGCGAGCCCCCCGGGCCCCTCGGCCTGCCCGTCGGTGTCGTCGGCGCCGGGCGCGTCGGTTCGGTGCTCGGCGCGGCTTTCCGGTATGCCGGGTACCCCCTTGAGGCGGTCTGCGGCTCCGCCCGCCGCTCGCCCGCCACCGACGAACGGATCGCCCGGCTGCTGCCCGGCGTCGAGGTCGTCGACACCCCGGAACAGGTCCTCGACCGGTCGCTCCTGATCATCGTGGCGGTCCCCGACGACGTGCTGCCCGGCCTCGTGGCGCACTGGGCCGGCTCCGGCGCGGTACGACCCGGGCAGCTGATCTTGCATACCGCGGGTCGCCACGGCATCTCCGTCCTGGCCCCCCTCGCCCCCCACGTCGTCCCGCTGGCCGTGCATCCGGCGATGACCTTCACCGGCGAGGAGACGGACCTGACCCGACTGCGCGGTGCCCCGTTCGGGGTGACCAGCACGCCGCAGGCCCGCGCGCTCGCCGAACTCCTCGTCCGGGAGATCGGCGGCGACCCGGTGTGGATCGAGGAGGCCGACCGAGTCCGCTACCACGCCGCCCTGGCCCACGGCTGTAACCACCTGGTCACCCTCGTGGCCCAGGCCCGCGAACTGCTCGAACGGATCGGCATACCAGACAGCGCAGCGGTCCTGCGCCCACTCCTGGAAGCCACTCTCACCAACGCCCTGGCCCGCGGCGACGCCGCCCTGACCGGACCGGTCGCCCGCGGCGACATCGGCACCCTGCGCGAACATCTGGCCGCGCTCGCGGACGCCCCGACCGACCTGCCCGCCAGCTATCACGCGCTCGCGCTGGCCACGGCCTGGCGCCGCGCGACCCGGCATACCGGCGACCCGGACCGTGCCGCCGCCACCTTCCGGGCGCTGCGGGCCGCGACCGTACCCGGATTCCCCGCCGAACCCCCCACCGACCGCCACGACACCCGCTGAAGGAGACCCACGTGTCCCCACTCGCCCCGCTCGTCGTCCACACCCGGGCGGATCTGCGTGCCGCCCGGGAGGGCCTGGACCGACGCGCCCCCGGCGATGTCGGCGTGGTCATGACCATGGGCGCGCTGCACGACGGGCACGCCAGCCTGTTCCGGATCGCGCGGGAACGGCACGCGGCGGTCCTCGTCACGATCTTCGTCAACCCCCTGCAGTTCGGTCCGACCGAGGACTTCGGCCGCTACCCGCGGACTCTGCCCGACGACCTCGAGGTATGCCGGTCCGCCGGTGTCGATGTCGTCTTCGCTCCCAGCGTGGACGAGATGTACCCCGGCGGCGAACCCATGACGCGGATCACCGCCACCGGCTTGGCCACGGTTCTGGAGGGCGCCCATCGGCCCGGCCACTTCGACGGGATGCTCACGGTCGTCGCCAAGCTGCTCAACCTGACCCGCCCCGATGTGTCGTACTACGGCCAGAAGGACGCCCAGCAACTCCTGCTCATCCGCCGGATGGTCGCCGACTTGAACCTGCCGGTGCGGATCGAGGCGCTGCCCATCGTCCGCGAACCCGACGGTCTGGCCATCTCCAGCCGTAACCGCTATCTCTCACCGGAGGATCGTCGGGTCGCGCTGACCCTCTCCCGGGCGCTGCGCGCCGGTGTCCAGCGCGCCACCGAGGGCGCCGCTGCCGTGCGCGCCGCCGCCGGCGCCGTCCTGGCCGACCAGCCGGGGATCGCCCTGGACTACCTGGCCCTCGTCGACCCGGCCACCCTCGCGCCGGTCGCCGACGACTTCACCGGGCTGGCGCTGCTCGCCGTCGCCGGCAAGGTCGGCAGTACCCGGCTGATCGACAACGTGCCGCTGGTGCTCGGCCGAGGTGGCGGGGCCCGGGACGTCCTGCCCGAGACGTGAGCCGCCGCACCGCGGGACGCCGCGTTCGCGCGCACGTCGGGCACCGGCATACCGCATAGGATCGTTCCACCTATTTGACGACAGGATCCCCCACATGCTTCGCACGATGCTGTATGCCAAGATCCATCGGGCGACCGTCACCCAGGCCGACCTGCATTATGTCGGGTCGCTGACGATCGACCGGGATCTCATGGACGCCGCCGGGGTGCTGCCCGGCGAACAGGTCGATGTCGTCGATGTCGACAACGGCAGCCGCCTCACCACGTATGCCATCGAGGGACAGCGCGGTTCGGGCACCTTGTGCATCAACGGTGCGGCGGCCCACCTGATCAGCCCGGGGGACCTGGTCATCATCATCGCGTACGCCCAGATGACCGACGAAGAGGCCAAGACCTTCGAACCGTCCGTGGTCTTCGTCGACGGCCAGAACCGGATCGTCGAGGTCGGCAACGACGTGGGCGACGTACCCGACGGCTACGGCCTGCGGACCTCGGCGGTCACCAGACGCTCGCTGGCCGAACTCCCCGCCGCCGACGGCCTGGACGATCTGGACGCCGTGGACGCTTCGGACCGGCACGCTCGGGACGAACCCCAGGGCTCCCGGTGACCGCCCCGGGCCCGGACCTCAGCCGCCCGGCCGCCGTACCCCCACCCCAGATCCCGCGCTGGCTGCGGACCGCGGGCCCCGGCTGGTCCACCACGGCCGACGTCATCGTCGTCGGCTCCGGCATCGCCGGGCTCTCGGCCGTCCTGCGGCTGCGCCAACGCGTCGACCGGGTCCTGTTGGTCACCAAGACGGTGCTCGACGAGGGTTCCACCGCCTGGGCGCAGGGCGGGATCGCGGCCGCGATGGACCCGAAGGACTCCGCCGAGGAGCACCTGCGGGACACCCTGGTGGCCGGCGTCGGACTCTGCGACCCCGAGGCGGTGCGGGTGCTCGTCACCGAGGGCCCGACCGCCGTCCGCGAACTCATCGAACTGGGCGCACAGTTCGACCGCGGCGAATCCGGGGAAATCTCGCTGACCCGCGAGGGCGGCCACCACGCCAACCGGATCCTGCACGCCGGCGGCGACGCGACCGGCAAGGAGATCTCCCGGGCCCTGATCGCCGCGCTGCACCGCGTCCAGGACGACCCCGGGATCGAGATCATCGAACACGCCCTCGTCGTGGACCTGCTGCGCAGCGGCGACGACCGGGTCTGCGGGGTCACCCTGCACGTCATCGGCGAGGGACAGATCGACGGGGTCGGCTCGGCATACGCTCGCGCGGTCGTCCTGGCCACCGGCGGGCTCGGGCAGATCTACTCGGCCACGACGAACCCCTCGGTGGCGACCGCCGACGGCATGGCGGCGGCGCTGCGCGCGGGCGCGGTCGTCGCCGACCTGGAATTCGTCCAGTTCCACCCGACGGTTCTCTGGCTCGGCGAGGGCGCGACCGGCCAGCAGCCGCTGATCTCCGAGGCGGTCCGCGGGGAGGGCGCGTTCCTCGTGGACGTCAACGGCGAACGCTTCATGACCGCCGTCCACGAACTCGCCGACCTCGCCCCCCGCGACGTGGTGTCCCGGGCGATCATCGCCCAGATGGCCAAGACCGGGACCGACCACGTCTTCTTGGACTGCCGACAGCTGGGGGCGAGGTTCCTGGAGGACCGCTTCCCCTCGATCGTGCGCCGGTGCCGTGAACTCGGGTTCGACCCGGCCACCGAACTGTTGCCGGTCGCCCCCGCGCAGCACTACGCCAGCGGCGGGATCAAGACCGACATCGACGGCCGGTCATCGCTCGACGGACTGTATGCCTGTGGTGAGGTGTCGTGTACCGGCGTCCACGGCGCGAACCGGCTGGCCTCGAACTCGCTCCTCGAGGGCCTGGTGTTCGCCCGCCGGATCGCCGACGACATCACCGCCCGCCTCGCCGGCGGGGACCTGCCGCTCGTCACACCAGCGCCGCGCGCCGGCACCGAGGGCCTGGTGCGCAGCAAGCGCCGGGTCGCGATTCAACGGGCGATGACCGCGGGTTCGGGCACGGTGCGGACGGCGTCCTCGCTGGCCCGCACCGGCGAGGATCTGACCGCCATCAAGGCCGCCGCCGAGGGCCACGAGGGCGGCCCAGGGTCGTGGGAGACCACCAATCTGCTCCACGTCGGGCAGGCCCTCACCTACGTCGCGGCGCTGCGCGAGGAGACCCGCGGCGGCCATATGCGCGGCGACTTCCCCGAGCGCGACGACGCCCACCTCCTCGGGCACACCCTCGTGCGGCGCACCGAGGACGATCAGCTGGTCGCGACCTGGGTTCCCGTGGCGGGTTCTCCTGGCACCGACCCCAGCGCGACGAAGGGACGTCAGTCATGAGCTCACCCGCCGACCCCTGGGGCTTCCCGGTCGCCGACGCCGCCCGAGTCGTCGGGATCGCACTCGCCGAGGACCTGGGACCGCACCACCTGGACGTCACGACGCTGGCCACGATCCCCGCAGACCAGAGGTGTTCCGGTGCCGTGGTCGCGCGCGCGTCCGGCGTCGTCGCCGGTATGCCGGTGGTCGAGGTGGTCATGAACCAGGTCGCCGCCCTGATCGGGGCCGAGCCGCCCCGGGTCGAGGTGCTCGTCCCCGACGGCAGCGCCGTGGCCCGCGGTGACGTCCTGGCCACCGTCGACGGCCCGGCCCGAGTCGTGCTCATCGCCGAGCGAACGCTGCTCAACATCATCAGTCGACTCTCCGGGGTGGCCACCCACACCCGCGCCTGGGCCGACCGATTGACCGGCACCGGGGCGATGGTCTTGGACACCCGCAAGACCACTCCGGGGATGCGCGCCCTGGAGAAGTACGCCGTGCGCGCCGGGGGCGGCACGAACAAACGGATGGGTTTGTACGACTGCGCGATGATCAAGGACAACCACAAGATCGCCGCCGGGTCGGTCTCTGCCGCGTACCGGGCGATCCGAACCAGTTATCCGGACGTGGATATCGAGGTCGAAGTCACCACCGCGGCCGAGGCGCGAGAAGCGTACGAGGTGGGCGCCAGGTTCGTCATGTGCGACAATATGACGACCGCACAGTTGGCCGAAACCGTTACTGTCCTACGGGAGCTCGCGTCCGCCGACGGTGAGCGCGTGGAGATCGAGGCCACCGGGGGACTTACCCTGGACGTCGTCCGCGAATACGCGCTGACGGGAGTCGACTATCTCAGCGTCGGTGGCCTGACGCATTCGTCACCCATCGTCGACATCGCGCTGGATCTTCGCTGAGGAGGCGATCATGGAGTCGTTCTGGCCGTATCTGTGGGCCCTGGCACCCACCATCGGCGTCGGTTTCCTCTTCTACCACATCATCAAGTACATCCTCGAAGGAGATCGCCGCGAGCGGCTCGCCCAAGCGCAGTGGGAGGCGCAGCGGGCCGACGAATCCACGAAGCCGGCGGAAACCCCCCAGGCGGATACCCAGAAATAGCCGAACGGTATCGTCCTTTCCTTTTCACGTGCGCTAGGATCATTTACACGCAGGTGCAGGGTCAGTGGGGTGGCTGGCACGGCGTCGGCCGTGATCGTCGTCGAGATTTGCATGGGGTGCGGGCCCCGATCAGCCACCTGACGAAGAGAACGGACGAAAAGTTGGTTTCGTCAGGAACTCGTCATTCATCAGGAGAGCACATGGCACAACGGATCAAGGTGATCCTCGAGGACGACCTCGACGGCAGTGAAGCGGCCGAAACCGTCACTTTCGGACTCGACGGCGTCACGTACGAGATCGACTTGTCCGAGGACAACGCCGCCCAATTGCGCGAGGACGTCGGGGCCTGGGTCGGGCACGCCCGCCGGGCCGGTGGCCGTCGCGCCGTGGGCCGCCGGGGACCCGCCGCGCCGCGGCACAGCCTCGGCGAGGTCCGCACCTGGGCGCGTGAAAACGGTTTCCAGGTCTCGGACCGCGGCCGCATCCCGGCCACCATCCAGGCGGCATACGACAAGGCGACCCGCTAACGATCGAGCACAACCTTCGAGTGCCGGCGCACCCCCGGGTGCGCCGGCGCTTGCTTTGACGGCCGGGCCCGAGCGGCACCGTCAGGTCGAATCAGGCTCGTCACCGTCCAAGAGATCGCCGAGGGATTCGAGGCGCGCGAGAACCTCGGCCGGCCCCAGCTGCTGCAAATCGACGGTTTCCGTCTCCTCGATTTCCCGCCACGTTCGCGGCGCCGCCACCGTGGGTTGATCGCGGCCGCGCAGCGAGTACGGCGTCACCGTCGTCTTCGCCGACGCATTCTGGCTCCAGTCGACGAAGACCTTCCCTTTTCGCTTGTCCTTGGCCATCTCCCACACCACGAGTTTGGGGAACCGCACGGCGACCGCTTTGGCCAGGTCGCGGGCGATCGCACTGGTCGTGGCGGCGTCGAAATCCCCCGGGAGATCGGCATACAGGTGCAGCCCCTTGCTGCCCGAGGTAACCGGTCGCGCGGACACCCCGAGACCGGCCAGCCGTTCTCGGATGGCCAATGCGATCGCCGCACACTCGACCAGGCCACACCCCGGTCCGGGATCGAGGTCGATGACGAGCCGATCGGGGTTCATCGGACGCGGTGCAGCACCGGGTTCAGTACCGACCCCGTCGGCCGGCGGCTTGAAGCCGACCCGCCATTGCGGCGTATGCAGTTCGATGCCGCCGAGATTGACCGCCCAGACGAGTGCCGCGATCTCCCCGATCATCGGCCAGCGCACGATCGTCGACGGCGAACCGAACACCCCGTCGGCGGGCATGGCCAGCACCGGGATCCAGTCCGGGGTTCCCGCGGGGGCGTTCTTCTCGAAGAAGCTCGGTGCCCCGACACCGTGCGGGAACCGGACCCGGGTGACCGGGCGCCCCCGCAGTTGGCGCAGCATGGCGTCGGCGACCCGGACGTAGTAGTCGATCACCTCGCCCTTGGTCATCCCCGTCGACGGATAGAGGACCTTGTCCAGGCTCGACACCTTCAGGGTTCGTCCGCCGAAGGACACGGTGAGCGGCGCCGGGTCAGGCGCCATCGTCGGCCTCCTGCGCGGTGGGGACCTCGCCCGGGGTCAGGTCGTGGCGCAAGCCGACGAAACTGGGCTGCCGCAACCGGCCATCCCCGGTCAGGCCCAGGCTGCGGACCTCCGCGATCAGGACGGGGTGAACCCAGTTGGCGCCCGCGGCATCGACCGCCGGCACCGCCTCGGCAAACGGGCTCCCGGCGCCGGCCAGATCCAGGAGATCGGCCAGCACGCGTTCGCCGACCCGGCCGGCCAACCCCGAACCCACCCGCCCTAGATACTGCAGTCCACCCGGGGCGGGGGCGCCGACCAGCAGGGCTCCCAGCCGCCCGGCCGTACCCGTCTCCGGGCGCCAACCGCCGACGATGACCGACCGGGACTCCCGATGCGCGACCTTGACCCAGTCCGGCGAGCGGCGACCGGCGGCATACCGGCCGGTCAGGCGCTTGGACACCACGCCCTCCAAACCCTGCTCCTTCGTCGCCGCGAACAGCGCCGGCCCATCGGTGAACGTCGCCGGGACCAGCCAGCGCGACCCGTCCAGGTCGAGCCGTTCCAAGGTGGCCCGCCGTTCGACGAACTCCCGATCGGTCAGGTCCACGCCGTACAGGCGCAGCAGATCGAAGACGAAGAACGTGACCGGCGCGGTGGCGGCCAGGGTACGGGCGGCGGCGGCCTTGATCCCGAAGCGTTCCGCGAGCGCCGCGAAGCTCGGCCGCCCGTCCCGCAGGACGACGACCTCGCCGTCCAACAGCATGTCGGGGAACAGGTCGGCCAGCCCCGCCAGCTCGGGGAAGGCGTGGGTGACCTCGCGTCCGGTGCGCGACCGCAGCGTCAGGTGACCCTCGACGACATCGGCGAGCACCCGCATACCGTCCCATTTGACCTCGTGGATCCACTGCGGGCCGGACGGTACGACCGAACCCGGGGTGGCGAGCATGGGCTGCATACCGGCATTGTGTCCGACAATGGGCGGACAGGTGTGTCGATCGGACCCAGGGATGGACGCGACGGAGAGGAAGCGGCGATGCGAGCGATCTGGAAGGGATCGGTCAGTTTCGGGCTGGTCAATGTGCCGGTGCGACTGTATGCCGCGACCGAGAATCATGACCTCGGCTTCTACCAGGTTCACGAGAAGGACGGCGGCCGGATCAAGTACAAGCGGTTCTGCGCGATCGACGGCGAAGAGGTGGCCTACAAGGACATCGCCAAGGGGTACGAGACCGGTGACGGGCGCCAAGTCGTGCTCACCGACGAGGACCTCGCCGAGTTGCCGTCCCGGTCGACCAAGGAGATCACGATCGAGAAGTTCGTGCCGGTCGACCAGATCGACCCGATCCAACTCGACAAGGTCTATTACCTCGAACCCGACAAGACGGCGCTCAAACCGTATGTGCTGCTGCGCGATGCGCTCGCCAAGGCGTCCCGGATGGCGCTGGTGACGGTGTCGATCCGGACGCGGATGACGATGGCGGTGCTGCGGGTCAAGGACGACGTCATCGTCTTGCAGACCCTGTTGTGGCCGGACGAGATCCGGGCCGCGGAGTTCGAGAATCTTGGTGGCGAAATGCACGCCACGGCAAAGGAACTCGCGATGGCCGAGTCGCTCGTCGAATCCCTCGCCGGCGATTACGACCCGGCCGAGTTCGAGGACGACTACGCGGGGGCCGTGCAGGCGCTCGTGGAGGCCAAGATCGCCGGCGGCGAGGTGGCCGTCGAGCCGCTCAAGGACGCCGGGTCCGGGGAGGTCGTGGACCTGTTGGAGGCGTTGCGGCGCAGCGTGGACCGGGCCAAGGCCGCGCGTGGCGGGGGCGGCGCGGGCGGCGAGGCGGGCGCGAGCGCCGGATCGACGGGTGCTCCGGACGACGGGACGGCGGGCGAAGCCGACGACGATGCGGCGGCCAAGCGCCCGGCCAAGAAGACGGCTGCCAAGAAGACGGCTGCGAAGAAGCAGGCGAGCTGAGGTGCCGGAGGGGCATACCCTGTTCCGGCTCGCGGCCAGTCTGGACGCGGCCTTCGGCGGGACCCGGCCGCGGGTGAGCAGCCCGCAGGGCCGGTTCGCCGACGGCGCCGCGTTGCTCGACGGGCGTGAGGTGCTCGAGGCGACCTCGTGGGGCAAGCACCTCTTCGTCTCCTTCGACGACCCGCATACCGAACGCATCCTGCACGTGCACCTCGGGCTCATCGGGCGCTTCGACGTGCTCGAGTATGCCGTGCCCGGCCGAGTCGCCGAGCAGTTCGGCGACGCCGGCCGGGGACCGACACCGTTGCCGCAGTATGTGATTGACGCCGGTGATCCCGACGATGCGGACGAGGGCGTGAGCGGCATACCGGTCCGGGGTGACGGCGGGGTTCCGCCGGCGGTCGGCGCGGTGCGCGTCCGCCTGCTCAACGACACCCATGTCGCCGACCTGCGCGGCGCGACGCTCTGCGAGGTGGCGACGGCGCAGGAGATGACCTCGGTCATGGACCGGCTCGGTCCCGACCCGTTGCGCGCTGGGTCGGACCCCGAGCGGGCCTGGGAGCGGTTGCGTCGCAGCAACCGCAGCTTCGCCGAACTCCTGATGGATCAGGCGGTGCTGGCCGGGGTGGGCAATGTGTTCCGATGCGAGGTGCTGTTCCGGCATCGCGTCGACCCGTTCGTCCCGGGCTCGAAGGTCAAGCGCCGCACGTGGGAGGCGATCTGGGCGGACCTGGTCGAACTCCTCGCCATCGGCGTGGCATACGGGCAGATCCTCACGATGGACGATCAGGTGGCCGACGCCCGCGAGACCCTCGCGCTCGGGATCGACGCCGCGCCGATGGAGCGCCGGTTCTCCGTGTACCGCCGTGCCGGGGAGCCGTGCCGGGTGTGCGGCTCGCGGATCCGCACCATGCTGGTCGCCGGGCGCAATCTGTTCTGGTGCGGGCGCTGCCAGCGACGGCACTGAGCGCCGCAGCTCGAACGTTCGCAAGGTCGTTCCGGAAAACCGTTGGCGTGAGCGGGTGTCGATCGGGCACAGTGTCCTGGTTGTCGAGCCGAAGCAGCCGGGGCGGCGTGCCGAGACCCGGTCCTGCGCTTTGTGACGACTTGACGACATCGGTCTGCGGAACCGACATGTCCAGGTAGCCGGCAACGGCCGGGGTTCGACTCCCCACCAGGCGACCCGGGCGGGACCCGCGGCGACGCCGGCTCTGCGGCGACGGCATACCCCGGCATCGACGGACACCGAACCCCGGTAAAGGCGGGTCGGATCAGGTATGCCGGTGGCCCCGCCGTCGATGCCGGCCCGCCCGGGTCGTCGCCGGAGACGCCACAGCCCAAACCCACACCACCCCGACGACGGTCCGCCGTCGGCCGATCCGAAGGAGGCGAATATGTTCCTGCGACACATCACCATCGGCGCCCACGAGTGCGCCGTCGAATACCTGCACGGCCAGGTGACACGTACGCTTCCCGCCGGGCGGCACGGGGTGCCGTGGCGCGCGAGCTTCGACCGGGTCGATCTGCGGCAGCGGCTGCTCGTCATCGGACCCCAGGAGGTACCGACGGCGGACGGAGTCGTCGTGCGGGCCGGCGTCGCGGTGCGGTGGGCGGTCGGGGACCCGGTCGCCTACCTGCAGCGGGCGGCCGACCCGGGAGCGCACCTGCATCTGCTCGTGCAGTTCGCATTGCGCGACGCGGTGGCGGCCGTGGACGTCGAGTCGCTGACCCGGCGGGCCGGCGCGGACCTGACGGCGGCCGTGGCCGCCGGGGCGACTCAGTTCGGCATCGTCGTCGCGGAGGCCCGGGTCCGTGACGTGTTGGTGCCGCACGAGTTGCGTTCTGCCACGCTGGAACTGATGACCGCCAAGGCGCGCGGCCAGGCCCAGCTCGAGGTGGCGCGCGCCGAGACGGCGGCGTTGCGATCGCTGGCCAACGGCGCGGCGATTCTCGACCAGCACCCGGCGCTGGCCCAGCTGCGGTTGGTGCAGGCGTTGCCGATCGGGGCCAAGGTCGTGCTGGCCGTGGACGGGGCGAGCGATTCCGTTCGGGACTGACGGCGCGGACGGGCAGACTGGGGGAGTGCAGCGACTGGACTCCCCCGGCGAACCCGACTTCGGCCCGTGGCGGCCGGTCGGCGACGACGAGTTGGCCGGGTTGGTCGGTGGGCGTTTGCCCGTCGACCAACCCTCGCTCGTCCTGGTCGACGGTCGTTCCGGTGCCGGCAAGTCGACGCTCGCGACTCGGCTGGCCGTGGTCCTGGCGGGTCCTACCGCGGTCATCCACACCGACGACGTCGCCTGGTGTCACAGTCCGATGAACTGGGCCGACCTGCTCGTCAGCGGCATCCTCCAACCCTGGTATGCCGGCTGGTCCGCGGGCGAACCCGTGACGTTCCGGCCGCCGGCATGGCAGGCCAAGGGCCGGCCGGGCGCGATCGAGGTCCCGGCGGAAACGCGCGTCCTCGTCGTGGAGGGGGTCGGCGCCGGCCGAGCCGAGTTGGCCGGGCGAGCGGACCTGGTCGTCTGGGTTCAATCCGACGCAGTCCAAGCGCGGCGTCGCGGCGTTGCTCGTGACGTCGAACTCGGCCGCACGCTCGCCCAGGCGGAGGATTTCTGGGACGAGTGGGCCGCCTTCGAGGATCCGTTCCTCGCCGCGGATCGCCCGTGGGACCGAGCCGACCTCGTCGTCCTCGGGACGCCACCTGATTCGCCGGAACCAGCGTCGGCCCCCGTAGCCACCTGGCTCAGTCGGATCTGCCCGACGTAGCACGGTCATGCCGCGACCGTATGCCGGTGGGCCGGGTACCAGCGCACGCGGACTCTGTCGTTGCCCGTTCCGTCGCATGTGCCTGCGCTGTCATGGAGACCGCCGAGTCCGCCGCCGGCGTCGGGGTGGATGGTGGCGGTGAGGTGG
>JBDIAR010000110.1:0-11798 GCA_039812545.1 Dermatophilaceae bacterium
TGCTCTTCCGCGTCGAGGCGAGCGCGTTCTTCGGCCTCCTCGCGTTCGCGTTGCTCTGCGTCGCGGCGCGCCTGGTCCTCCGCCTCGCGGCGAGCCTGCTCTTCAGCCTCGCGTCGGGCTTGTTCTTCGGCGGCTTCGCGGTCGCGTTGCTCGGCGTCACGCCGTGCCTGTTCTTCGGCCTCTCGTCGCGCCTGTTCCTCTGCAGCGGCCCGTTCGCGTTCTGCTGCTTCCTGGCGGGCACGTTCCTCGTTCGCCGCGAGTTCTCGCTCCGCGCTCTCCGAACGGAGAACCCCTGTCAGGTGCTGGTGCACGGCATCGGCCGCCCGATGGAGCTCGACGTCATCTGGCTCTTCCAGCGGAGCCTGAGAAGGCGTCATCCCGTCGCGGGCGAGTTTCCGTTCGCGTCGGGCGGCCCGCCACTTCTTGAAGAAGCCGCTTTCGGACGGGCTCCCCCCAGCATCTTCTACGTCGCGGGACGGTTCGGGGCTACCTGGACGCGTCGCCGCCTGTGCACAGATTCGCCCGTCGACCACGATGACGACGACGAGCGGTGCCCCCGCCAACCGATCCAACGCGGCGAGGTGCGACAAGTCGACCAACGTGGTGCCGCCCTCCGGAATGGAGATCGGTGCACGGCCGAGTTCGCGGACTCCATCGGCAGCCATCGTCCACAGACGAATTTCCCCGGAAGCAGGAGCGGTCGAGACATTGCGCACCACACACCTGGGAACGCCGGCGTCCGCGTCGCCGGGAGTGTCGCCGGGAGTGAGGAAATCGAGACTTATCGAGCTGGGCTCTTCCACCCCCTCATGATCCCGTACCCACGCTGGTCTGCGTGTCTCGGTCCGGGCGAGCAGCGGCCGGTGACGAGGTGCGGCAGGTGTCCCTCGGGGTGCCCCGCCCACAGTCTGACTTGCAGCGAAATCGTCCCTCCACAGGCCACGACGCGCGAGCTGAAATCGTCCAGTTCACCTGTTTGGCTCGACCCATCAGCTCTTCGTCAGGAGGACAACGTGTCGAACAGATCAGTACGACGATGGTTGCAACGGCTGTCATGTCGTTGGCTTTCGTTGCGTGGCGCCCGCGAGGCCGGTATGACGACAGCGGAGTATGCCGTGGGAACTTTGGCCGCGGTCGCCTTCGCCGTGGTGCTGCTCGTGGTCATCCGATCCGGAGCCGTCCAGGGAGCGGTCATGCAGATCATCACCAAGGCCCTGCACAGCGGCGGCTGAGGTGAGCGGCGCCGGGTCGAGGCGGTGCCGCGAGGCGGGGATGGCGACAGCCGAGTTCGCCGTCGTCATCCCCGCCATCGTGGCGGTCCTCGTGCTGTGCGTTTACGCCGTCTTCGCCGGCGTCAACCAGCTCCGATGCGTGGACGCTGCTCGGCTCGCCGCCCGAGCCGCCGCCCGCGGCGACTCCGCCGGCGCAGTGGAGCGCCTGGCCCGTGAAGCCGCGCCGTCGAACGCGACCATCCTCGTCACGATCGCCGGTGACCGGGTCGAGGTACGCGTTCGGGCCCCCGCGGGTCCGGCGGTGGGTGGACTTCAGCCGCCGTCGGTCTCGGCGCTATCGGTCGCTCGTCTTGAGTCAGCTGAGGTGCAGCGGTGAAACCACATCGGGAGGCACGTATGCCGCGCCGGGCCGCCGTGGAGCGAGAACGGGGTCAGGTCACCGTCCTGGCCATCGCCGTGATCCTGTGCACGGTAACCGCGGCCGGCGCGGCCGGCCTCGTCACTGTCGCCGCCGTGGCACGCCATCAGGCCGCGGGGGCCGCCGACCTCGCCGCCTTGGCCGGCGCCGCGGATCTGGCCGTCGGGCTACCGCCGGCGGTCGCCTGTGCCACCGCGGCCAGGTTCGTGCAAGCGAACGCAGCAGTGCTGGTCGGCTGCACCGTCTCCGGTTCGGACCTCGTTGTCCATGCGGCGACAAACCCCGGAATCGGGCTCCCGACCGTAACCTCAGCCGCCCGAGCCGGCCCGACAGGACAGATTCGGGACGGGTAGCCCCTGCGCTTCAGGCGCTGGGCTTCAACAGCGTTCGCGGATCCGGCGAGTCCTCGCCCGCTGCAGGTGCGCGGGCCCAACGCGTCAGGACGGCGGGCCACCTGGACGTTCCGTGGGGGTCGAGCCCCGGGCGTTGAGACCGAGGTCGTCGCGCTCTCGTTCGGGTTGCGGACGTGCGGCCTCGACCTTGCGCAAGTCACGCAGCTCACGGCGCTGAGCGGCCTTGCGCTTCGTCCCAGCCACCGTCAGCCGAAATCCCAACCACAAGAGGAGGACCGCCGCTGCTCCGGCGCCGAAGAAGTGCAAGGGGGACAGTGCCAGATCGGCGCCCAGCACCGACATCGTCGTGATGGTCGTGGAGCTACTGGCCGCCCACGCTGAGAAACCACCGAGCGCAGCCGCGGTGGCGATGACGATGAGTCCTATTGCCAGCAACCTTGCCTCCTGGGGATCGGAGCGGATGGATGAGACCGGAGCAGGGCCCGAACGCGGGGACTGAGGGGGAGCCGACCGAAACCGACACACCCACCTCGGACGAGCCTCTGCTCGACACTATCGAACAGCAGCGCAGGTCATGGCCGCCGTGCCCTTCGCCGTTGAGGTTCGATTGTCGGGACGCTTGACCCGCTGCGGCTAATGACCAGCCGCCGCCCCGTTCAGCCGGGCGGCCCCGGCAATATCGAAAGAGGCTGAGCACTGAACATCACGTCGCTGCTCGGGTCACCGCTCATCACCGCGAGGACGATCGCCGCACCGGCCTTGTCGATGGGGTCGTTGCCGTTGCCGCATTTCGGCGACAGGACACAGGCCGGGCACCCGGTCGCGCAACCGCAGTCCGCCAGGACCCGGCGAGTAGCCGCCAGCCACTCGTTCACCCGCTCCCACCCTCGCCGGGCGAAGCCGGCGCCACCGGCATACCCGTCGTAGACCATCACCGTGGGGGCCCCGGTATCCGGATGACACTGCGTCGAAACGCCACCCAGATCCCAGCGGTCGGCGCCGCTGAACAGCGGTAGCACGCCGATCGCCGCGTGCTCGGCGGCGTGCAATGATCCCGGAATGGCGGCGGCCGGCACCCCTGCCCCCACCAGGGTGTCCTCCGGCAATGACCACCACAACGCCTGGGTGTCGAGCGTGCGCTCCGGCAACTCCAGGGCGTGCTCACCGAGAACCTCGCCGGACACCAACTTCCGGCGATACCCCACCACGTGTCGCGTCACCCGGACCCGGCCGAACGACCGCACCGCCTCGCCACGATCACCGAACCCCGCACCGAACCTCGCACCGGACCCCGCAACGGCCTCACAACGGTCCACCGCCGTCACGGCGAACGAACTGTCGACGATCGCGTGCGTCGTCCAGCCGGGGTCCCCGCAGACCACCTCCGCCAACCCCGCCTCCAGGTCCAGCTCCCGCACCACCCAGGTCTGACCCTGATGGACGTACACCGCCCCGGCATGCACGGTGCGATCGGCCGCCGCACCGTCCACGGTCCCCACGACCCGGCCGCTGCGCGCGTCGACGATCTGCACGACCTGCCCGACGCCGCGCAGGTCGACGGCGTCGGCCGGCCCATCCGGCCGAGTCCAGTACCACCCCTGGCTTCGACGACGCAGCAGCCCCGCGGCGACCAGCGAATCGGCCAGTCTGGCCAGGTCGTCGCCGAACCACGCGGAGTCCTTCGTGGTCAACGGGAGTTCGGCCGCAGCACACGCCAGGTGCCTGGCCACGATCTGCGGGTTGGCCGGGTCGGTCACCACCGTCCCCACGCCCCGAGCGAACAGCTGCCGGGGGTTGGCGATCAGGAACGCGTCCAGCGGATCGTCGGCCGCGACCAGGGCGGCGATGCTCCGTCCGCCGTTGCGCCCGGCGCGCCCCGCCTCCTGCCAGAACGAGGCGTGCGTACCCGGCCAGCCCGCCATGACGATCACGTCGAGACCGCTGACGTCGATGCCGAGTTCCAGCGCATTGGTCGTCGCCAGCGCCCGGATGCCGCCACTGCGCAGCCCCTCCTCCAGGGCGCGTCGTTCCTCGGGCAGGTACCCGCCCCGGTATGCCTGGACGCCTTCTCCCGCCGCCTCGCCGAGTCGATCCCGCGTCGCCGTCGCAACCGACTCAACGCCGGGGCGCGACCGGACGAAGGCCAGCCCCTGCGCGCCGGAGCGCACCGTGCCCGCCAACAGGTCCGCGGTCACGGCCCGTGTGCTGCGGCGCCGCCCGTCGGCACCGACCGGCGGTTCGATGAGCACGACGTCGACCGGCCCCCGCGGCGCCCCGTCGTCGGTCACCGCGGTCACCGGCGCCCCCGCGAGCAGGCACGCGAACTCCTCCGGCCGCTCGATCGTGGCGGAGGCGAACGCCAGCACCGGCCGGCTGCCGTAGTGGTCGGCCACCCGCAGCAACCGACGCAGCACCGCCGCCAGGTGCGCGCCGAACACCCCTCGATAGACATGGCATTCGTCGACCACGACGTAACGCAACGCTCGCAGGAAGGGCGCCCACCGCTGGTGCGCCGGCAGAATCCCGCGATGGACCATGTCCGGGTTCGTCAGGACGTATGCCGCGTGCCGACGAACCCAACGCCGCTCGTCCTGAGGGGTGTCGCCGTCGTACCCGGCGACCCGCAGCCCCGGCAACCGCCACCAGTCGAGCCGAGCCCGCTGATCGGCGGCCAGCGCCTTGGTCGGCGCCAGGTAGAGCGCGGTGACCCCGCGTCCGGACGCCGCGACCGACCCGTCCAGCACGTCCGACACCACCGGCAGCTGGTATGCCAGTGACTTGCCCGACGCCGTCCCCGTGGCGATCACGCCGTGCCGGCCGGCTCGCAACGTCTCCGCCATGGTGACCTGGTGGGACCATAGCCGCTCGATTCCCACACCGCGCAGGGCGGCCGACAACTGTGGGTTGACCCAGTCCGGCCACGGGCCGAAGCGCGCGTACCGGGCCGGACGGCGCTCGACGTGGCGCACGGCGCCCGGTCCGGCCGCAGCGGCGACGACGGACAGCAGCGAATCGCCCGGCCCGCTGTTCTCTCCGAGCTCGAGCGCAGGCCCCAATGCAGATCCGACGCCCGCGGACCCGGCGTCCGGCATACCGGCCACGTCCCCGTCCACGCCACCGTCCACCCGCACACCTCTCTCGGTCCTCGAAGCGGTCCCACCGGGCTACCGGTGGGGGAGCGCTGCGCCTAAGCTAGCCCGACGAGTACCGTAGGTGGCCACACCGACAGTGCAGGGGATGCCAGAGGAAAGGACCATCGTGCGGCCCTCCCGGCGGGTGGCAGGGACGGGTCGGCCGCGTCGCGCCACCGCCGCACCGCTCGGCGATGGTTGGATCATGAGTCGACCCGGCGACCCGCACCAGACCGACCAGATCAGACCAGACCAGACCGACCCGAAGGGCCCGGCCGGAGAGAACGTACAGGAGGGACGATGGACTTCACGGCCGACAGCACCGTGGTCGCCGATTGGGTCGTCGTCCGCGTCTCCGGCGAGGTCGACGTTTACAGCGCCCCCGTCCTGCGGGCCCGGCTCGACGCCAATATCCGCGAGGGCCACCACCAGCTGATCGTCGACCTGTCCGGCGTCACCTTCATGGATTCGACCGGCCTGGGGGTGTTGGTCGGGCGCCTGAAACTGACTCGCGTCCGACAGGGCACCATCGTCCTGGCCGGCGTGCGCGATCGGGTCGCCAAGGTTTTCCATCTCACGGGCCTGGACAAGGTCTTCGCGATCTACGACAGCGTCGAGGCCGCGATCGATGGTGCCGGGTGAGTGCGACCCTGCGACCTCGCGACGTCCCGTCCGTGGACGCGGCTTCGATCGCCCGCCTTGCCGATGACCTGAGGAGCGCCGACTACTCGGTCGAGGGCGTCGAGTCGCTCTTGGGCCCGGTCGCCGGCGCCGCGTTGCACCGCGAGCAGGACATTCCGGCCGACCGGGTGACCTCCGCCGACCGCTCGCCGCTGTCCACCCTGATCCGGGCCTTTGCCCTCGGCCGCCCGGTCTCCGGTGCCGACCTCGCCCTCGCGCTGCCGACCCTCGGGGTCCACGACGCGGTTCGCCTGGGGATCGTCTGCCCGATCGGTTCGGGTGCGATGCGGGCGATGTGCGACCTGCGGCCCTACGGCGAGGACGACACCACGTACTGGCTCGCCTCCGACCTCTCCGCCGCCGCCACCGGGTCACCGCTGCGTCTCGACCATGTCCTCGGCGTGGGAGGCGCGTCGGCGACGTTGGCGCAGTGGACGATCCGTCGCCACGTCGGCCGGGCGCTGGATCTGGGCACCGGCTGCGGCATCCAGTCCGTCCACCTGGTGGGTCGCGCCGACCAGGTCGTCGCGACGGACCTGTCGCCACGAGCCCTCGGATTCGCCGAGTTCAACTTCGCGCTGAACGACCTCAACGTCGTATGCCGTCAGGGCGATCTCTTCGAACCGGTCGCCGACGAGACCTTCGACCTGCTGGTCAGCAACCCGCCCTTCGTCGTCACGCCCCGGCACCCCGCCGTCCCCGTCTACGAATACCGCGACGCGGGGCGGGTCGGCGACACCTTCGTGCGGGAACTGTTGACCGGCATACCTGCTCGGCTCAATCCCGGTGGCGTCGCCCAGTTCCTCGCCAACTGGGAGATCCCGCGCGGCTCGACCTGGCAGGAGACCTGCCGGGAGTGGTTCGCCGGGCTCGGGCTGGATGCGTGGGTCATCCAGCGGGAGACCCAAGACCCTGCCGAGTATGCCGAGTTGTGGAGTCGCGACGCCGGCGTGGAACCGCGCAGCGCAGCCTTCGAGGTGCTGTACGGCGCGTGGCTGGACGACTTCGCGTCCCGCGACGTCGAGCGGATCGGCTTCGGCGTCGTGACCTTGCACCGGCCGACGAGCGAACGGGCGCCGTGGCTGGATCTCGAGGACGTGCGCAGCCCCGTGGGCGCCGGGGTGGCGGCCCGCGTCGAAGAGTGCCTCGATGCGCGGAATTGGCTGGCCGACAACGGAATCGACGCCATGCTCGACGAGGCGTGGGTGTGTTCCCCGGACGTCGTCGAGCAGCGCTTCAGTCAGCCCGGCGACGAACGGCCGTTGATCCTCCAGGCCACCCGAGGGGCGCCGCTGCCGCGGACCGTCACCGTCGACTCCGCGACCGCCGCGCTCCTCGGGGTCTGTGACGGCGAGTTGACCGCCCGGGCCGCTCTGCTCGCGATCGCCGAGCTGCTCGACGAAGCGCCCGAACGCACTCGGGCCGAGGTGATCCCGCGGTTCCGCCGGCTGGTCGGGGACGGTTTCGTCGTCCGGCCGGACGGACGACAAAGCCACTTGTGAGTGAGCGCTCACTCACCTATGCTCGCTCGGGTGTCCACCGGACGAGCCCCCGCCCTGTCGCGAGCCGAACGCCGCGCCTCGCTCGTCCAGGCATACCTGACCGAGGCACGCGAATCGGGGACCATCCCGACCACCAGGCGGATCGCCGCCCGGGCCGGCGTGGCCGAGGGCACGATCTTCCGAGTGTTCGCCACCAAGGAGGGCCTGCGTGATGGCGCCGTCGATGCGGCGTTCTGCCCGTCCGGCTGGCATCGGGCCATCGCCCAGATCGACCCAGGTCTCGAACTCGAAGATCTGTTCGCCGCCCTCGCCCAGGCCATGCAGGAGCGTTTCCTGGCCACCTTCGAACTCATGCGGGCGCTGGGGATGACGCACCCCCCGATCAGCGGGGACCACTCGGCCTGCATCCCCGCCGGTCGGCACGTCGTGGAGTCGGCTGACTCGGACGGCCCGGCGGGCTGCCCCCTGGACCAGCTGCTCTCGGACCCGGTCGTCGAACTCCTCGCACCCCACCGGGACCGGCTGGCCTGCACACCGCAACAGGCCTTCCAGTACCTCCGGCTGCTCGTCTTCTCCGGCTCGCACGCGGGCATCACCGACGGCCGGGTGCTCTCACCGGCCGACATGGCCCGGATCATCCTGCACGGCATCCTGGCCGCCTCGTCACCGCCCGCATCCGACGTTCCCCCTGCCACGACTCGGCCCGGAAAGGTCCGTTGACATGCTCGTTCGCCTTTGTCGCAGATTCCTCCGCCCGTATGCCGTGTCGATCGCGTCCATCCTTGTCCTGCAACTGATCTCGACGATCTCATCGCTCTTTCTGCCGAGCCTGAACGCCGACATCATCGACTCCGGCGTGGCCCGCGGCGACACCGGCCACATCATCCGGGTGGGCACCGAGATGCTCGGGATCAGCATCGTGCAGATCGCCGCGTCGATCGTCAGCGTCTTCCTCGCGTCTCGGGTCGCGATGGGCGTGGGCCGCGACGTGCGCAGCAACGTGTTCCACACCGTCGGGTCGTTCTCGGCCCGTGAGGTGGCCGGGTTCGGCGCGCCGACGCTGATCTCGCGGACCACCAACGACGTGACTCAGGTACAGATGGTGGTGTTCATGGGTCTGGCGATGATGGTCAGTGCGCCGATCACCATGATCGGCGGGGTCATCATGGCGCTGCGCGAGGACGTCGGACTGTCCTGGCTGGTGGCCGTCGCCGTCCCACTGCTGGGCATCGGTGTCGGTCTGGTCATCCGTCGGATGCTGCCGTGGTTCCGGATCATGCAGGACTCGCTGGACCAGGTGAACCGCGTTCTGCGGGAACAGATCACCGGCATACGGGTCGTTCGAGCATTCGTGCGGGAGCGGCACGAGGAGGCCCGGTTCGCCGAGGCCAACGACCGGTTGACGTCCTCGATGCTCTCCGTCGGACGGCTCATGGCCCTGGTCTTCCCGATCGTCGGCATCATCATCGGCGCCTCGAATGTGGCGGTGTTGTGGTTCGGCGGGCACCGCATCGAGGCCGGCGCCATGCAGGTCGGCCAACTGACGGCCTTCATGTCCTACCTGGTCCAGATCCTGTTCTCCGTCATGTTCGTGACCTTCATGTCCACGATGATCCCCCGGGCCTCGGTCAGTGCCGAGCGCATCGAGGCCGTCCTCGACACCGTGTCCACCGTGGTCGACGTGCCCGCCTCCAAGAGCACCCCCGTTCCCGCGGACGCCGCGGTCGAGTTGCGCGACGTCGACTTCCACTACCCCGGGGCCGAGGTGTCGGTGCTTCGCGACGTGTCGTTCATCGCCCGCCCCGGCCAGACCACGGCCATCGTCGGTTCCACCGGTGCCGGCAAGACGACGCTGATCAATCTGGTGCCCCGGCTCTTCGACGTCACCGGGGGAGCGGTCCTGGTCGGCGGGGTGGACGTGCGCGAGTTGCCCCTCGACGACCTGTGGTCCCGGGTGGGCTTGATCCCGCAGAAGCCGTTCCTGTTCTCGGGCACGGTCGCCTCGAACCTGCGGTACGGCAACCCCGACGCCACCGACGACGAGCTGTGGGAGGCGCTTCGGATCGCGCAGGCCGACGATTTCGTCGCGGCGATGCCGAGCGGACTCGAGGCTCCGATCGCCCAGGGCGGCACGAATGTCTCGGGCGGACAACGCCAGCGGCTCGCGATCGCCCGCGCCCTGGTCCGCCGCCCGGCCATCTACCTCTTCGACGACGCGTTCTCGGCACTCGACGTCGCCACCGACGCCCGGCTGCGCGCGGCCCTGCGCCCGGTCACCCGGGAGGCCACCGTGCTGATCGTGGCCCAACGGGTCGCGACGATCCTCGACGCCGACCAGATCGTGGTCCTCGACGACGGCGAGGTGGTCGGCATCGGCCGACACGACGACCTGCTGTCGACGTGTCCGACCTACGTGGAGATCGTCGAATCTCAGCGCGCCGCAAGGGAGGAGGCAGCATGAGCGACCGCATCCTCACCGAGGAGGAGAAGGCGGCCGAACGCCGGCGTGGGCCGCGTCGTGGCGGCATGGGTCCGCACATGGCGCCCACCGGCGAGAAGTCGCTGAACTTCGGTCCCTCCGCCAAACGGCTGGTCGGGTGGCTGCGCCCCGAACGCACCGGCGTCACCGCGGGCATCCTGCTTACCGTGGTCGCGGTCATCCTGACCGTGGTCGGACCCAAGATCCTCGGCCACGCAACCGATCTCGTCTTCTCCGGGGTCATCGGCGGCAAGCTGCCCGCGGGCGCCACCAAGGAACAGGCGGTGGCCGGCCTGCGCGCCGCGGGTCAGGGTCAACTCGCCGACATGGTCGCCTCGATGGATGTTACGCCGGGCGTCGGGATCGACTTCGACGCCGTCGGCAAAGTGCTGCTGATCGCCCTCACCCTCTACCTCATCGCCTCCCTACTGCAGTGGGCTCAGGGCTGGATCGTCGCCGGCGTCGTGCAACGCACGATGTACCGGATGCGCGAGCAGGTGGAGGCCAAACTCAACCGACTCCCGTTGCCCTACTTCGACAATCAACCGCGTGGGGAACTGCTCAGCCGGGTCACCAACGACATCGACAATGTGGGCCAGTCGATGCAGCAGACCCTCTCGCAGTTGCTCAACGCGTTGATCTCCGTCGTCGCCGTGCTCGCGATGATGTTCTGGATCTCCTGGCTGCTCGCGCTGATCGCGCTGATCACCGTGCCGTTGGCGATGCTGGTCACCGGGTTCGTCGCCAAGCGCTCGCAGAAGCTCTTCGTCCAACAGTGGCAACGCACCGGCGAACTCGGCGGCATCATCGAAGAGGCCTTCACCGGTCACGGGCTGGTCAAGGTCTTCGGCCGCCAGAAGGACGTCGAGGCCCGCTTCGAGGCCACCAACGCCGAGTTGTACGCAGCCGCCTCCGGCGCCCAGTTCATCAGCGGGATCATGATGCCGCTGATGTTCTTTATCGGCAATCTCAACTACGTCCTGGTCGCGGTGGTCGGCGGGCTGCGGGTCGCCTCCGGCGCGCTGTCGCTCGGCGACGTCACGGCCTTCATCCAGTACTCCCGTCAGTTCACCCAGCCGCTGACCCAGGTGGCCTCGATGGCCAACCTCATGCAGAGCGGGGTCGCCTCTGCCGAGCGGGTGTTCGAGGTCCTCGACGCGCCCGAGAATGTCCCGGAGTCCAAGGCACCGGTCACCGTGCTCATCCCGAACGGTGAGGTCAGGTTCGAGGACGTCTCCTTCTCGTATGCCGCCGACAAGCCCCTCATCGAGGACCTCGACCTGGTCGTCCAACCCGGTCACACGGTCGCCATCGTCGGTCCGACGGGTGCCGGCAAGACGACGCTGGTCAACCTCGTGATGCGCTTCTACGAGTTGGACGGCGGGCGAATCACCTTGGACGGCGTCGACATCGCCGAGATGACCCGGCACGACCTGCGCTCGCGAATCGGCATGGTGCTTCAGGACACCTGGCTGTTCAAGGGGACCATTCGGGACAACATCGCCTACGGCAAACCGGGAGCATCCGAGGATGAGGTTCTCGCCGCCGCCCGGGCCACCTACGTCGACCGCTTCGTCCATTCCCTGCCCGACGGGTACGACACGGTGCTCGATGACGAGGCCTCCAATATCTCGGCGGGGGAGAAGCAACTCATCACCATCGCCCGCGCGTTCTTGTCCGACCCCGATCTGCTCATCCTCGACGAGGCGACCTCGTCCGTGGACACCCGCACCGAGGCGTTGGTGCAGAAGGCGATGCGCGCATTGCGTTCGGACCGAACGAGCTTCGTCATCGCACACCGGCTCTCCACGATCCGCGACGCCGACACCATTCTGGTGATGGAATCCGGACGGATCGTCGAACAGGGCGACCACGAGGAACTCCTGGCGATGCAGGGCGCATACGCCAACCTGTATGCCGCCCAGTTCGCCGGCGCGAACGCCGAGGTGGCCTGAGGTCAGCCGACCTGGGATTCGGTGAGCCGGGCCATGATCTCGGCGAC
>JBDIAR010000111.1:0-11783 GCA_039812545.1 Dermatophilaceae bacterium
ATGGATCGGGCGAGCGTGGAGTATGCCGGCGACCGGGCTCGGGTCGGGTCGGTCAACCTGGCCACGAGCGCGGTGGAGGTGATCCAGCGCGGCCACCAGGTCCGCACGGGAATCGGCAAGACCCCGGTCACAGGTCCGGTCGCCGTCCGCGCTCCCGGTACCAGAGCGGACGGACTCGGCAGCGGCCTCGTCGGCGACCTCGTCCTGGATCGTCGGCATCACGGCGGCGACGACCAGGCCGTCTACGCGTATGCCGCCGAGGACTACCGCTACTTCGAAACCCTCCTCGACTCACCCCTGGCACCTGGCCGGTTCGGCGAGAATCTCACCACCCACGGCCTGGACGTCAACGGCGCGATCCTCGGCGAAACCTGGCGCATCGGCGACGAGCTCGTCCTCAAGGTTCGCGGACCGCGCATCCCCTGCAACACCTTCCGGGCCTGGATGGGCGTGCGCGGATGGCTGCGCACCTTCTCCGACACCGCACTGTCCGGGGCCTACCTCAGCGTCGTCTCCCCCGGCATCGTCCGCCCGGACGACCCGATCGAGGTACTCGACCGGCCCGCGCACGGCATCGCCGTCTGGGAGCTCTACCGCGCCCTGACCACCGAGCCGCAGCGCTGGCCGGCGATCCTCGCCATCCCCGACGAACACCTCAGCGACGAGGCCCGCCACATGGGCCGGACCCGATCCACCTACGAACTCGGCTGATTCGGGCGCGAGCCGGTCGGCGCGACCCGACGCCGGACCCGTCGCCCGAGCCGGGAGCTTCTACGCAGGGGTGCCGCGACGAAGGGGTCGAAGTAGGCTGAGGGACGTCGTCGATGACGACGACCGGCCCGGCCGGCCAACCCGGTCGCACCTGGAGGAGGACACCATGACGGTACGCCGTGCGGCGGTCGCGGGAAGCTTCTACCCGGCCGATCCGACCGACCTCACCGACAGCGTGGACGCCATGCTGGCCCAGGCATCCGCCGGCCTGACCGGCGAGGTCCCGGCCGCCAAGGCATACCTCGTCCCCCACGCCGGACACATCTACTCAGGAGCGACAGCGGCACTGGCATACGCGCGTATCGCACTACGTCGGAAGACGATTCGCCGCGTCGTCCTGCTCGGCCCTACCCACCGGGTGCCCGTCGACGGCCTGGCCCGCCCCTGCTCGTCGGTGTTCGAAACCCCCCTCGGCCGGATCCCGGTGGAGTCCCCGAACCTGCCGATGCCGCAACTCGTCGCCGACTCCGGCGCGCACGAGTGGGAACACTCCCTCGAAGTGCAGCTTCCCTTCCTCCAGCGCGCCCTGCAGGCCTTCGTCCTGGTGCCGCTCGCCGTCGGCCGCGCGACGCCGGAACAGGTCGCCGACGTCATGGAGACCTTGTGGGGCGGCCCGGAGACGATCGTCCTCGTCAGCTCGGACCTCTCGCACTATCACGCCTACGACGAGGCACGCCGGATCGACGGCGCCACCCTCGATCGGATCATGGCGATGGACGCCCATATCGATCACCAACAGGCTTGCGGCGCAACGCCGGTCAACGGGCTGCTCCTCGTCGCCAAGCGCCGCGGCCTGAAACCGACCCTGCTTGGGGCCTGCAACTCCGGCGACACCGCAGGCGAGAAGAACAAGGTCGTGGGGTATGCCGCGGTGGAGTTCACCGAGCCGCCCGATGCCTGACCCGCCGCCGGCGGCCGGGCCAGTGCTCACCGACATCGCGCGGCGGGCGATCGCCCGCCGCCTGCGACCGGGCGACGCCTCCGATCGCCTGCGCCGCGCCGGCACCGAGGATCCCCGACTCCTCGCGCCGGGCGCCTCTTTCGTGACGCTGACCGTCGACGGACGACTGCGCGGGTGCATCGGCTCTCTCACGGCCGAGCGTCCGCTGGGCACCGACGTCGCCGCCAACGCCGAGGCCGCGGCCTTCCGGGACCCGCGTTTCCCGCCGCTGACCGCGGGCGAACTCCCGGTCGTTCACATCGAGGTCAGCGTCCTGTCCGCCCCGGAGGAACTCGACTGCATCGACGAGACCGAGGCCTGCGCACGACTGCGGCCGGGGATCGACGGCGTCATCCTGCGCACGCCAGGGCATCGGGCGACCTTCCTGCCGCAGGTCTGGGAGAAGCTGCCCGACCCGCATACCTTCCTGGCGCAGTTGCGCCGCAAGGCCGGGTTGTCGGCCGACTACTGGGGCAACGATCTTCGGCTGAGCCGGTACACGGTGACGGCCTTCCACGAGGGCAGACCCCCGTCATGAGCGGCGCTGACGCGCGGTACTGGCATACGGTCGAGGACGGCCGGATCCAGTGCGATGTCTGCCCGCGCGAATGCCGGTTGGCCGACGGTCAGCGAGGCTTCTGTTTCGTCCGCGCCCGCGACGGCGACCGACTCGTGCTCGACACGTACGGCCGCTCGTCGGGGTTCTGCATCGACCCGATCGAGAAGAAGCCGCTCGCCCACTTCTATCCCGGCACATCCGTGCTCTCCTTCGGCACAGCCGGCTGCAATCTCGGCTGCCGGTTCTGCCAGAACTGGGACATCACCAAATCCCGCGAGATGGACCGGCTCACCGATGAGGCAAGTCCGACCGCCATCGCCGATGCCGCACGCCAATGGCGTTGCCACAGTGTCGCGTTGACGTACAACGACCCGGTCATCTTCACCGAGTATGCCGTTGACGTCGCCTCCGCGTGCCGGGCGCTCGGACTGCGGACCGTCGCGGTCACGGCGGGCTACGTCCAGGGGCAGGCCCGTCGGGACTTCTTCGCGGCCATGGACGCCGCCAATGTCGACCTCAAGGCCTTCAGCGATTCCTTCTACCGCAAGGTCACCGGCGCCCGGCTGGCCCCGGTCCTGGACACCCTGGCATACCTCGTCCACGACACCGACGTCTGGGTGGAGATCACCACCTTGATCATCCCGGGGTTCAACGACGACGACCCGCAGCTCACCGCACTCGCGCGGTGGGTCGTCGCCGAACTCGGGCCCGATGTGCCGCTGCATTTTTCGGCGTTCCATCCGGACCATCGGATGCGCGAGGTCCCGCCCACTCCCCCGGCGACCTTGACGCGAGCCCGGCAGATCGCTCTGGACGCGGGGGTCCGATTCGCCTACACCGGCAATGTCCACGACCTGCGAGGGGATGCCACGACCTGCCCGCAGTGTGGGGCGCTGCTCATCCAACGCGACTGGTATGCATTGCGGACCTATCGGCTGACCGCCGGAGGGGGTTGCCCCGACTGTGGCTCCGTCGTGCCCGGCCGGTTCGCCGAGGCTCCCGGCGACTTCGGACCTCGACGAATCCCCGTCCGGATCACGCACTGACCCCGACCAATGGGCCACCCCGGTCGGAGGGACGCGACTCCGACCCGAGTCTGAGGACCCGGCACGGGCAACCGCCTACGCTGGAGCGCGTGACCGAACCAGCGCCCGCGGGGCCGCGCGCCGCCTGGCGGCGGATGCGGGCCGAGCCGTGGCGCATCGACGTGGTGCTGACCGGCCTGCTGCTCATCCTCGGGCTGTTGCTCATGATGGCGACCGGTTTCGCCAGCGCAGCCCTCCACGGGCCACTGGTCTTCGCCTTGAACGCCCCCCTGGCAATCCGTCGCCGGTACCCGACAGCCTCGTTCACGTTGGTGTCACTGGCCTGTTTGCTGCAGTTGGTCGTCCTCGACACCCCGCACGTGGCCGACTTCGCGTTCCTCGTCGCGTGCTATTCCGTCGCCGCCCACGCGCGTCAACCGGTGGTGCGCCGAGCCTCCCTCAGCGTCGCGGTCCTGGCCGGACTGCTCGCCACGCTCGACTGGAATCAGGGACAGGTGCACTCACCCCTGACCGTCTGGGTCGAAACCCTGTTCCTGTCGGGCCTGGCGGTCATCTGCTGGGTCAGCGGTGACCTGATCCGCCGCCGCCGCGAGTTGATCTCCCGACTCACCGAACAGAACGCCGCGCTGCGCCGCGACCGCGACCAACGAGCCCGGATCGCCGCACAGAACGAGCGCACCATGATCGCCCGTGAGATGCACGACATCGTCGCGCACAATCTCTCGGTCATCGTCGTCCAGGCCGATGGCGCATCGTATGCCGCTCAACACGATTCGTCGTTCGATCTGCTCCGGGCCCAGCGCGCCCTGGCCACGATCGCCGCCACCGCACGCGAGGCGCTCGCCGAGACCCGCCAACTCGTCGGAGTCCTGCGCGACCCGGGAAGCGCAGATCCGGCCGACCTCGCACCCGTCGCCGGACTCACGGATATCGAGGACGTGGTCGACCGGGTGCGGCAGTCCGGCCGCGCCATCACCCTCACCCGCCCCGACGATCTGGCGGATATCCCGCGCGACGTCGGGCTGGCGGCATACCGAATTGCCCAGGAGTCAATCACCAATGTTCTCAAGCACGCCGGTCCCGCGGCTCAGGCGAACATCGAGCTCAGCCGAGCGGCAACCCCCGGCGGCGACACCCTCGTGATCGTCGTCAGCGACAACGGCCACGGCACGGCAACCGAATTCGTCGATGCCGGCACCGGCAACGGCATCCCGGGGATGCGCGAGCGAGCCGTCTCAGTCGGCGGCACCCTGGTCGTCGGCCCGCGTCCCGGCGGTGGATTCCGAGTCACCGCAACCCTTCCGCTGCAAGGAGATCTCCGGTGAGCCCCCAGAGCCGGCCCGACGGCGACCCCACCAACATCGACCTCGCCGAGGTCGACCCCACCGAGGTCGACCCGCCCATCCAGGTCTTCCTCGTCGACGACCAAGAACTCGTCCGAGCCGGATTCGCCATGGTGATCAACGCTCAAGTCGACATGCACGTCGTCGGCGAGGCGTCCGATGGCAGACAAGCTATCGACACCCTGGCCCACCTAGCGGCGGACGTGGTCCTGATGGATGTGCGGATGCCCCGGATGGACGGGGTTGCCGCGACAAAAGCATTGTGCGCCAGGCGAGCCCACGGCAGCGCCTCGACGCCACGAGTCATCGTGCTGACGACCTTCGACCTGGACGAGTATGCCTTCGCGGCACTGCGCGCGGGTGCCGCGGGCTTCCTGCTCAAGGACGCCGGACCCGCCGATCTCCTGGCCGCCATTCGCGCCGTCCACCGCGGCGACAGCGTCGTCGCGCCGAGCACCACCCGCCGCCTCCTGAACCACTTCGCCCGCTCGCTTCCCGAGTCTCCGGCAGACCTGATCAAGGACCCGCGCGCCGATCCCCGACTCGCCGCCCTGACTCCCCGCGAACTCGACGTCCTCGAGGCCGTCGCCACCGGCCTGACGAATGGCGAGATCGCCGCAAGCCTCTACCTGGCCGAGGCGACCGTGAAGACCCACATCACGCACATCCTCGGCAAGCTGAACCTCCGAGATCGCGTCCAGATGGTGCTCCTGGCATACGAGACAGGGCTGGTCGGCATACGACCAGGGTCGTAGCACACGACGCCACGGTCGGGCCCGCTCTCCGATGCCCCCGGGTCTGCTTGCCGGCGATCGTTGAGGCATGTCAACGAAAACCCTTCCCGACGCGCCGAACAGTGCGTCGACTCAGATCCTCGCGGCCCGTACCGAGTCACTGACCAAGACCTACGGGACCGGCAACGCCGCTGTCACCGCTCTCGACGCGGTGAACATCCAGATCGAGGCCCAGCGGTTCACCGCGGTCATGGGACCTTCCGGCAGTGGCAAGTCCACCCTCATGCACTGTCTGGCGGGGCTCGACCGACCGACCTCGGGTCGGGTGTTCCTCGGCGGAACCGAGCTGACCGCCCTGCGGGACAACGAGTTGACGGTGCTGCGCCGCGAACGCGTCGGCTTCGTCTTCCAGGCGTTCAACCTGGTGCCCACGTTCACCGCCATCCAGAACATCCGCCTTCCGCTGACGCTGGCCGGCCGCCGCCCGGACCGGGATTGGGAGAGCCACATCATCACCACCCTCGGGCTCGGCGACCGGCTCAACCACCGGCCCAGCGAGTTGTCGGGTGGTCAGCAACAGCGCGTCGCCATCGCCCGTGCGCTGTCCACGCGCCCGGACGTCATCTTCGCCGACGAACCGACCGGAGCACTCGACACGCGAACAGGCGCCCAAATGCTCGACTTCCTGCGTCGCTGCGTCGACGAGTTCGACCAGACGATCGTCATGGTGACCCACGACCCGAACGCAGCGGCATACGCCGACAACGTCCTGTTGCTGGCAGACGGTCGACCAGCCGGCACCGTCGAGTCGCCCACCCCGGACACCGTCCTGACGGCCATGCGCCAGTTGGGGGCCTGACATGTTGCGTCTTGCGCTCACAACCGTCTCCGCCCAGGCGCGCCGGCTCGTGGCTCCGGGCCTGGCGATCGTCCTCGGCGTCATGTTCGTCGCCGCCACCTTGGTCCTGAGCACGACCCTCGTTGAAAGCGCCCGCGCCGCTGCCGGCCACGACGTCGGGCGGTATGCCGTCATCGTGCGTCCCGACGAATCCCGCGACCGCACAGGGCCGTCCGTCGAGAGCGGCACGCTGCCCTCGAGCCTGTTCGAGCGTCTGGCGGGCGTGCCGACCGTCCAGCGCGTCGAGGGCCTGCACCGGATCTCGGTCATGATGGGCCCCAACGGGCCAGGCGGGGCCGGTGCGGTGGCCGTCGAGCCTCCCGACGACCCACGGGTCCGGGTGAGCGCGGGTCGACTCCCCTCCGGAGCGGACGAGGTCGCCGTGACGACGAGCGTGGCCGCCCGGCTCGCGTTGACAGTGGGTTCGACCGTCCCCGTGGCGGCGACGACCAGGTCCGTCAGTGCCGAGCGTCCGTTGACCGTCGTCGGCGTCGTCGACACGTCACGCTCGGTGCGCTACGCGGCATACGTGCCCTATGTCTTCGCGCCGAGTGCAACCCTGGTGGCTCTCGCCGGCAACGACGCGTACGGCGAACTGCGGATCATCGCCAAGGACGGTTCCGACCCGAGCGTCGTCAAAGCGGCCGTCGCGCCGGTTGTGGCGCAATCGGCGCCCGGGGCAACGGCATACACCGGCAAAGAGTTGGCCGATGCGGCCGCTGACAAGATGGCCGGCGACAAGGCCATGACGACGATGCTGCTGGCGTTCGCCGTGGTCGCACTCTTCGTCGCCGCGCTCGTCATCGCCAACACCTTCACGATCCTGCTCGCCCGGCGTTCCCGCGACAGCGCGCTGCTGCGACTCGTCGGCGCCTCCCGAGCCCAGCTCGCCCGGTCAGCCCTCGTGGAGGCGGTGATCGTCGGGGCGGTCTTCTCCGTGATCGGGGTCGGCGGCGGCATCGCCGCGTGTTGGGGGTTCACCCGGATCTTCGGGGAGGTCTCGTCGATTCCGTTGTCCCAGTTGGGCGTCCGTATGAGCGACGTGCTGACTCCGATGTGCCTGGGCGTGCTCGTCACAGTGGCAGCCGCCGCCGTCCCGGTCTGGCGGGCCACTCGGGTGGCGCCCATCGCGGCGCTTCGGCCACAAGGACCGATCAACGTCACCGCGCGGGCCGGTCGGATCCGCCTGTTCGCCGGGTTTGCGGCCATCGGTCTCGGCGCCGGCCTGGTGTGGCTTGGCTCCGGTGGTGACATCCAGGCCGGGCTGGCCGGCGGGATGCTGTCCTTCCTCGGGGTGCTCGCGACCGCGGTGGTTCTGATGCCCGGCATCGTGCGCATCGTGGGCGCTATTCCCCGTAGATTCCTCGGTATTCCAGGGGAACTCGCGGTCCAGAACTGCGCCCGCAATCCGCGCCGCACGGCGGCCACCATGTCGGCGCTGCTCGTCGGAGTGACGCTCGTCGCGACCATGCTCGTGGGTGCCGCGACCGCCAAGGCCAGCATCGGACGCGCGCTCGATCAGGCGTATGCCGTCGATCTGGAGATCGCCGCCGAGACCCCCCTGGCGCAGGCGACGATCGCCAAGGCCATTGCCGTCCCGGGGGTCGTCTCGTCGGCGCGCCTGCGGTCGGCATCGGTGACCCTCCCGGGCGGCATCACCGAGCGAGCCGTCGGGGTGCCGGCAGATGCCGTGGGCGTGTTCCGCGATGGTGGGGCTGTGACGCACCTGGCGGCCGGCACCGTTTCGCTGAACCCGGAACGGGCGCGCGCGAGCGGTCTGGCCGACGGGCAGCGAATACTTCTCTCCGGCAAGGACTCTCGTAGCCAGTTCGTCGTCCACATCGCCGGCGCCCAAGAGAATCCCGTGACCGTCGGCGCCGACGACTTGCTCCGCTTGGACCGCTCCGCACCCGTCACCGGATTGGCCGTCCGGCTCTCCGACTCCGCAGACCTCCCGGAGGTCGTGGGCTCGTTCGAGGCCGCGGTGGCCGGTACGGGGGCCCACCTGCAGGGCAGCGCACCTCAACGCGCGGAGATCACCAAGATCCTCGATCTCGTCCTGTTGATCGTCAGCGGCCTGCTCGGGGTGTCCGTCCTGATCGCCGTCGTGGGCGTGGCCAACACCTTGTCCCTGTCCGCCCTCGAACGAACTCAGGAGTCCGCACTCCTGCGAGCCCTCGGACTGACCCGCGGGCAACTGCGCAGCGCTCTCGCCGTCGAAGCCGTGCTGCTGGCCTTCGTGGCCACCCTCGTCGGGTTGGGACTCGGAACGTTCTACGGAGCCTCGGGGATATCCAGTGTCCTGCTGACCGGCACCCGTCGAACGGCCATCGACGTGGCCCTGCCCTGGGGGCAGTTCGCGGCTATCGCGGTGGCCGCGGTCGCCGCGGGGCTACTCGCCTCAGTCCTGCCGAGTCGCCGGGCGGCCCGAATCGCCCCGGCCGCAGCCCTCGCCATCGAGTAGGCGACCAAATCCACCAAACCCCTGCCGGTGGAGGTTATCGCGGCCGCCAATGGCGACCGCGATTACCTCCACACCCGGATCGGGTTCGTCGGGTCAGGCCGAGACGAGCGACCGCAACACGTACTGCAGGATGCCGCCGTTGCGGTAGTAGTCGCGCTCACCGGGGGTGTCGATCCGCAACACCGCGTCGAACTCGACGGCCGAACCGTCGCCACGAACCGCCTTGACGTGCAACGTCTTCGGGGTGCGACCGTCGTTGAGTTCGGTCACTCCGGTGATGTCGAAGGTCTCGGTGCCGGTCAACCCCAGGGAGTCGGCGGTCTGCCCGGCCGGGTACTGCAGCGGGAGCACGCCCATGCCGATCAAGTTGGACCGGTGGATCCGCTCGTAGGACTCGGCGATGACGGCCTTGATCCCGAGCAGCGCGGTGCCCTTGGCGGCCCAGTCCCGCGAGGACCCCGAGCCGTACTCCTTGCCCGCGAGGACCACCAGAGGAATCCCCGCAGCCTGGTATGCCGCGGACGCGTCGTAGATCGAGGTCTGCGCGCCGCCGTCGAGGAAGTTGCGGGTGAACCCGCCCTCGACATTGTCGAGCAACTGGTTGCGCAGCCGGATATTGGCGAAGGTGCCGCGGATCATCACCTCGTGGTTGCCGCGTCGTGAGCCGTAGGAGTTGAAGTCCTTACGCGCCACGCCGTGGTCGGCGAGGTAGCGGCCGGCCGGGCTGTCGGCCTTGATCGAGCCGGCCGGGCTGATGTGGTCCGTGGTGACCGAGTCGCCGAGCTTGGCCAGGACGCGGGCGTCGTGGATATCGGACACCGGGGTGAGCTCCATGGTCATCCCGTCGAAGTACGTCGGCTTGCGCACGTAGGTCGACTCGGGGTCCCAGGAGAAGATGTCGCCCGAGGGAGTCTGCAGGGACTGCCACCGTTCGTCGCCGGCGAAGACATCGGCATACTCCTTGGTGAAGAGTTCCTGCTTGATCGAGGCGTCGATGGTCGCCTGGACCTCTTCGGGGGTGGGCCAGATGTCGCGCAAGTAAACGTCCGTGCCGTTCTGGTCCTGGCCGAGGGGCTCGTTCTCGAAGTCGAAGTCCATCGTCCCGGCCAAGGCATACGCGATGACGAGCGGCGGCGAGGCCAGGTAGTTCATCTTGACGTCGGGGCTGATCCGGCCCTCGAAGTTGCGGTTGCCCGACAGGACGGCGGTGACCGCGAGATCGTTGGTGTTGATGGCTTCCGAGATCTCGGGGTCCAGTGGGCCGGAGTTGCCGATGCAGGTCGCACAGCCGTAGCCGACCAGGTAGAAGCCGACCGCCTCGAGGCTCGGCCACAGGCCCGCCGCCTCGTAGTAGCCGGTGACCACCTTGGAACCGGGCGCCATCGAGGTCTTCACCCAGGGCTTGCGGGTCAGGCCCTTGGCGGCCGCCTTCTGGGCGACCAGGCCGGCCGCCACCATGACCGAGGGGTTCGAGGTGTTGGTACACGACGTGATCGAGGCGATCACGACGGCGCCGTGGTCGAGGTCGAAGGCCGAACCCGCCGGCGTGGTGACCGCGACCGGCTCGCTGGGACGCCACGACCCGTCGCCCACGTTGGCCGGCTTGGCCCCGCCCTGGACGCCGTCCGGGCTGCCCTGCGGCGTCGGGTCACTGGCCGGGAAGGACGAGGCGACTCCCCCGTTGCCCTGCTTGTCGGCGACGTACGTCGGCAGCACCTTGCGGAAGGCGGTCTTGGACTGGCTGAGTTCGATGCGGTCCTGGGGGCGCTTCGGGCCGGCGATGCTGGGGACGACGGTGGACAGGTCGAGTTCGAGCTTCTCGGAGAACCGGGGCTCGGCGGCCGGGTCGAGCCACAGGCCCTGCGTCTTGCTGTATGCCTCGACGAGGGCGACCTGCTCGGGGGCGCGACCGGTCAGGCGCAGGTAGTCCAGCGTGATCTCGTCGATCGGGAAGATCGCGCAGGTGGAACCGAACTCCGGGCTCATATTGCCGATCGTCGCGCGGTTCGCCAGGGGCAGCGCGGCCACGCCGGCGCCGTAGAACTCGACGAACTTGCCGACGACCCCGTGCTTGCGCAGGATGTCGGTGATCGTCAGCACGACGTCGGTCGCGGTCACGCCCGGGTTCATCGAACCGGTCAACTTGAAGCCGACGACGCGCGGGATGAGCATCGAGACGGGCTGGCCGAGCATGGCCGCCTCGGCCTCGATGCCGCCGACCCCCCAGCCGAGGACGCCGAGGCCGTTGACCATCGTGGTGTGCGAGTCGGTGCCGACGCAGGTGTCCGGGTATGCCGTGAGGACCCCGTCGATCTCGCGGGTCATCGTCACCCGCGCCAGTCGTTCGATGTTGACCTGGTGGACGATGCCGGTGCCGGGCGGGACGACCTTGAAGTCGTCGAAGGCGCCTTGTCCCCAACGCAGGAACTGGTAGCGCTCGCCGTTGCGTTCGTACTCCAACTCGACGTTGCGTTCGAAGGCGTTCCGCGTGCCGAAGACGTCGATCTGGACCGAGTGGTCGATGACGAGTTCGGCCGGGGCGAGCGGGTTGATCTTGCCCGGGTCTCCGCCGAGTTCGGCCACGGCCTCACGCATGGTGGCGAGGTCGACGATGCACGGCACGCCGGTGAAGTCCTGCATGACCACGCGGGCCGGGGTGAACTGGATCTCGGTATCCGGTTCGGCGTCGGGGTCCCACGAACCGAGGGCCCGGATGTGGTCGTCGGTGATGTTGGCGCCGTCCTCCGTGCGCAGCAGGTTCTCCAGCAGCACCTTGAGGCTGTACGGCAGCGACTGGCTGCCCTCGACCGCGTCCAGCCGGTAGATGGCGTAGCTCTGGTCGCCGACGGCGAGCTCGGACTTGGACGCGAAACTGTCGACACTGCCCACGTTGGGGCTCCTTCCGGGACGGACTGCATCGTTGCGATGCCCTGTGAAGCAATACCAGGATATCTTGATATCAAGACAAATGCTAATGGTGTCGGCAGCCGGATACGCACCCGGCCGTCAACCCTCAAGTATGCCGGTC
>JBDIAR010000112.1:0-11664 GCA_039812545.1 Dermatophilaceae bacterium
CTCGCGAGGCGGCGGCCCTGGCCCGATCCAGCCACACCTGCGCGTCGTGTCGGATGATCGGGCGGCTCTGGATCGAGACGGCGACGGCTTCGAGGGTGTCGGCGACGGCGATGGCGGCCCGCCGAACGGCCGAAACGGTCTTGCGTTGCGAGCGCCGCGGCGGGACGAGCAGGTTCAAGGCGATGCCGACGGCCGCGCCGATCAGTGTGGTGCCGACTCGCGTCACCCCCGCGACTTCGGGGTTGGTGACCCCCAGGACAAGCATCGCGCTGATCGCCGGCTCGAGCCCCTGCTTGTGCAGATGCAGCAGTTCGGACAAGACGAGCCCCGTCGCGACGGCCACCCCCAGCGACCACCAGGTCAGGCCGACGAACGACGCCACCGTCAACGCCACCAGGATCCCCGTGACCACCGCACCGACCCGCACGAAGCCCATCGTGATCGTCGAGTAGGTGGACGCCTGGACGACCAAGAGCGCGGTCAGCGGCCCCGTCAGGTCGACCGCGCCGTCCAAGAAGGGCAGGCTCGCCAGGTATGCCAGCACCGTCGCCACGGTGAGCCGGGTGATCTGTCGGACCGTCGGCCAGGTCCGCCGCGGCAGGTCACGCCAGGACGCCGGTCGATCGGGCCAGATGTAGTGCATCAGCCGTCGACGCCGCGGGACCGCCTTGAATCGAGACAGCGTGATATTGCCGTCGCTCGGGAAAGTCACCGCACGATCGTGACAAATCCGGCTGTGCGTTGTCTAAGGAACCGCTGGACGATCGGTACCTGACGGCTGGGCGAGCGGATTGGCGACCATCCACCTTCCGCCCTCCGACATCGCTTCCCGCCGTTCTTGCGCACAGCCGGACACCGCGTTATCGCAGCGGAAACATGACAGCACCCACCGCGAAACATCGTCGGCATACGGTCGTGGGCAAACGACCGTATGCATACGGTCGTCGGCATACGGTCGTCGGCATACGGTCGTCGGAAACGAGGGCGGGTGAGCGGCATGAACGCCGTCGGGGAAACGGATCGTCAGGAGGTCGCGGCGTGATCATCAGCACCTACCGGGCCGGCCGGGCGGGCACGGCCGGTACGGCCACAACGGTCGCCGACGACGGGTGCCGGTTGCCGACCGTCGTCCTGTGTGCCCGCGGAGCCACCGATCCAGCGGGGCGACGGCTCTGCGAATCGATCGCCGGCCGGCTGGCGATGCGTCGGCCCGAGCTGACCGTCGAGGTCGGCTACATCGACGTGCAAGAGCCGCAGATCGGCGACCTCGTCCGGCACCTGACGGGCGCGCGGCACCGTCCGGTCGTGGTCGTTCCCCTGCTGCTGTCCTCCGGGCGGCACATCGCGGTGGACATCGCACAGGCCGTGGCGGACAACCCGTTGGCCGTGTCGACCGGCCCCCTGGGACCGGACCCCATCGTGACCGCAGCCGTCGTGGACCGGCTGGTGGCTGCCGGCGCTCGTTCCGGTGACGGGGT
This sequence comes from Dermatophilaceae bacterium, assembly GCA_039812545.1. GTDB lineage: Bacteria > Actinomycetota > Actinomycetes > Actinomycetales > Dermatophilaceae > JBDIAR01. The sequence continues at coordinate 1,479 of JBDIAR010000112.1, forward strand.
GGTCCTCTCGGTGACCGGCGCGAGCGACCAACGTGGCCGCGATGACGCCGAAACGGTCGTCGACGCCGTCCGACACCTCTGGGCCGGACCGGTCGTTGCCGCATACGGAGCAGGCGTCGGCGGCGCCGTGGCCGCCCTGCGCGCCGGCGGGGTTGATCGCGTGGGCATCGCGGCGTATGTCGTCGCAGCCGGCGAGGAGTACTACCGGCTGTGGGCGGCGGGCGCCGACATCGTCACCAAGCCGCTGGGCGTGGACTCCAAGATCGTGTCCGTCGTCGAGCAGCGCTTCGCGGCCGGGGCGTGGCGATTGGCCAAGCGCGGTGTTCTCGATCGCCAACACCCCGCCGCCACCGGCATCGCGACGGTGGGCCACCGGCCGGTGCCCCCGCCGGTGTCCGAACCGACCCGGCCACTGGCGACGTTGGCGCCGGCGTGAGTTCCGCGGCCGGTTCCGCGGGTTCCTCGCGGTATCCGGTCAGCCCTCGGGCACGGCGGCGGCGATCTCGTCGAGCCAGGCCCGGGCCGGGGCGTCGGAGGGCATCCGCCAATCACCGCGCGGCGACAGCGAACCGCCGGCCACCACCTTCGGCCCGTTCGGCAGCGCGGACCGCTTGAACTGGTTGGCGAAGAAGCGGCGTATGAAGACCTCCAGCCAGTGCCGGATCTCCGACAGCCCGTATGCCACCCGCTCGTCGTCGGGGTACCCGGGCGGCCATTCGCCGGCGCCCGCATCGTGCCAGGCGTGCCACGCGAGGAAGGCGATCTTGCTCGGCCGGTACCCGCGTCGCAGCACGTGGTACAGCGTGAAGTCCTGCAAGGCATACGGACCGACAGAAGCCTGGGTCGACTGCGGCGTCTCGCCGGGTTTGGTGGGGACGAGTTCCGGGGTGATCTCGGTGTCGAGGATCGCGAGCAGCAGGTCGTTCACCTGCGCGTCGAATTGCCCGGATGCGACGACCCACCGGATCAGGTGCTGGATGAGGGTCTTCGGGACGCCGGTGTTGACGGCGTAGTGCGACATCTGGTCGCCGACGCCGTAGGTGCACCAGCCCAGCGCGAGTTCGGACAGGTCTCCGGTGCCGAGGACGATGCCGCCGCGCTGGTTGGCCAGCCGGAACAGGTAGTCGGTGCGCAGGCCGGCCTGGACGTTCTCGAAGGTGACGTCGTACACCTCCTCGCCACGACCGAACGGATGGCCCAGGTCGGTCAGCAATTGCGTGGCCGCCGGCCGGATATCGAGTTCCTCGAAACTGACGCCGAGAGCCCGGGACAACTGCGTCGCGTTCGACTTGGTGTGATCGGTCGTCGCGAACCCGGGCATCGTGAAGGCGAGGATGTCCGAGCGCGGCCGCCCGAGCCGGTCCATCGCCTTGGCCGCCACGATCAGCGCATGGGTGGAGTCCAGCCCGCCGGAGACGCCGATGACGACCTTCGGCTGGCCGATGGCGCGCAGTCGCTGCTCCAGCCCGGAGACCTGGATGTTGTATGCCTCGTAGCAGTCCTGTTCCAGCAGAGCCGGATCGTCGGGCACGAAGGGGAAGCGGTCGACCTTGCGCCGCAGGCCGATGTCCTCGGCGGGTGGGTCGAGGAGGACCTCGATGTTGCGGAATGCGCCGGCGCCGGCGCGGGTGCGCTCGGCCAGCGCCCGGCGGTTGTCGTCGAACGTGCCCTGACGCAGCCGCTCCTGCCGCAATAGGTCCAGGTCGATGTCGACGACGGTATGCCGGGGGCCGTCGGGGAAGCGTTCGCTTTGGCCGAGGAGCGTTCCGTTCTCGTAGACCATCGTCTGGCCGTCCCAGGACAGGTCGGTGCTGGACTCGCCCTCGCCGGCGGCGGCATACAGGTAAGCGGACAGGCAGCGGGCGGACGCGGACCGGGCCAACAGGTGCCGGTCGGCGGCCTTGCCCACGGTGATCGGGCTGCCGGAGATATTCGCGAGCACCGTGGCGCCGGCGAGCGCGGCCTCGTGACTGGGCGGCACCGGAACCCACAGGTCCTCGCATACCTCGACGTGCACGACGAACCCGGGCAGGTCGACGGCCTCGAAGAGCAGGTCGGGGCCGAAGGGGACGTTCGGCGCGCCGGGCAGGTCGATGTGCTGTCCGGCCTGGTCGTCGCCGGGGGCGAAGTGGCGGCGCTCGTAGAACTCGCGGTAGGTCGGCAGGTACGACTTCGGGGCGACCCCGAGGATCCGACCGCGATGGAGCACGACCGCGCAGTTGTAGAGCCGGTTGCCCCGCCGCAGCGGCGCGCCGACGACGAGGAGAGGTCGCAGGTGCGCGGTTTCCTCGGCGAGGGCGAGCAGGGCGGCTTCGGCGGCGTCGAGCAGCGGGTCCTGCAGGAGCAGGTCGTCGATGGCGTACCCGGTCAGGCCGAGTTCGGGGAAGATCGCCAGGACCGCGCCGTCGTCGTGGCACTCGCGGGCGCCGGCGAGCAGGCCGGCGACATTGCGGGCCGGATCGGCCGGGGTGACCGGCAGCGTGCAGGCCGCGACCCGGGCGAACCCGTGCCCGTATGCCGAATAGAAGTTCAATCGTCCTCCCGCCGTGGCGCCTGGTCCCGATCGTATCCTCGCCCGCGCCGGGGACCGCGGCCTTCGGGACGGGGTCGACAAAATCGCCCGATCGGGCGATTTTGGAGGGTCCGGCCGGGGTTGCGGACCCGGGAATCGCCCGATCGGGCGAAATTGTGGGTCGGGAGGGTGGGCGGGGTTGCGACCGATCCAGGTGGGCGGCGGACGCCGGGCTCCATCGAGCCCGGCGCCGCATGTCCAACCTGCGGTCATCCCGTCCGAAAATGGGCCCGGTTCGGGGTTCGGAGGCCGTCGAGCGCCCGGTGTGACAGATCGCACAGCGCCCTCCAAATATCCGGACAAACCAGGTCATAAACGGGCATGGGACCACTATCTACCAGCGGGTAACCCGCCCCCGGCGCGCCCAGACTCCCCAACGCCTGCTGGGGACCCGCCGGATCATGGGATTAATCACTGTGCGGGGGGTCACAATCAGGCGTCGGCACGGCAGACTGACACCGACGTGTTACCGCCCCTCGCCTCAACGTGAACCCGAGAGCACCGCTCACGGGGCCATCGACGAGCCCGGGACGGCATACGACGAAGCAGCCCCAACCCGAACCGAACGCAATTCGACGACGAACCCGTACGGAACTGCATACACCCCGCTAAACGAGCGGCCGCTGGAGGACGCACATGGAAACCAAGTGGGCGACACTTGACGGCAACGAGGCAGCAGCGCGCGTCGCGCATGCCCTCAGCGAAGTCATCGCCATCTATCCGATCACCCCATCCTCCGCGATGGGCGAACTGGCCGACGCATGGAGCGCCGTCGGTCGTCAGAACATCTGGGGCTGCGTGCCCGAGGTCATCGAGATGCAGTCCGAGGGCGGCGCGGCCGGTGCTCTGCACGGCGCCGTGACCAAGGGCACGCTCGGGACGACCTTCACGGCATCCCAGGGTCTGCTGCTGATGCTGCCGAACATGTACAAGATCGCCGGCGAGTTGACCCCCTGTGTCATCCACGTGGCGGCCCGTACCCTGGCGACCCACGCCCTGTCGATCTTCGGCGACCACAGCGACGTGATGAGCGCCCGGATGACCGGCTTCGCCATGTTGTGTTCGAGCGACGTGCAGGAGGCGCAGGACTTCGCGCTCATCTCGCACGCCGCGACGCTGCGCTCGCGGATCCCGTTCATGCACTTCTTCGACGGGTTCCGGACCTCGCACGAGGTCAACAAGATCAACCTGGTCTCCGACGAGCAGATGCGCTCGCTGATCCGCGAAGAGGACGTCCTGGCCCACCGGTCCCGCGGCCTGACCCCCGACGCGCCCGTGCTGCGCGGCGCCGCCCAGAACCCGGACACCTTCTTCCAGGCCCGGGAGGCGTGCAACCAGTTCTACTCGGCCGTGCCCGCCATCGTGCAGGAGGTCATGGACGAGTTCGCCGAGAAGATCGGCCGGAAGTACTCCCTCGTCGAGTATGCCGGTGCCCCCGACGCCGACCGCGTGGTCGTCATGATGGGCTCGGGTGTCGGCGCGATGCAGGAGACCGTCGAAGAGCTCAACCGCCGCGGCGAGAAGGTCGGCATCCTCACGATCCGCCTGTACCGGCCGTTCCCGGCGGAGCAGATCATCGCCGCGCTGCCCGCGACGGTGAAGACGATCGCCGTTTTGGACCGGACCAAGGAGCCGGGCGCCCCGGCCGAGCCGCTGCACCTGGACATGATGACCGCCGTCGCCGAACTCGGCGGGGCCCACTTCGAGTCCACCCCCCGCCTGATCGGCGGCCGGTACGGCCTGTCGAGCAAGGAGTTCACCCCGCAGATGGCCAAGGCCGTCCTCGACGAGGCCGCCAAGGCCGACGCGAAACCGCGCTTCACCGTGGGCATCGTCGACGACGTGACGCACCTGTCCCTCGACGTCGACCCCGACTTCAAGGTGCCGGTCGACGGCGTCACCGCGGTGTTCTACGGCCTGGGCGCCGACGGCACGGTCGGTGCGAACAAGAACAGCGTCAAGATCATCGGCGAGGAGGACAACGAGTACGCCCAGGGCTACTTCGTCTACGACTCCCGCAAGTCAGGCGCATCCACGGTCTCGCACCTGCGGTTCGGCAAGACCCCGATCCGCTCGACGTACCTGGTCCAAGAGGCCGACTTCGTGGCCATCCACCACTTCGACCTGATGAACACGATGCCGACCATCGACATCGCCAAGCCGGGTGCCACGCTCCTGCTCAATGCCCCGTGGCCGGCCGCCGAGGTGTGGGACCACATGCCGGCCGAAGTGCAGCAGCAGATCATCGACAAGGGTCTGCAGGTGTACACCATCGACGCGACCACCGTGGCCAAGGAAGCGGGCCTGGGCAAGCGGATCAACACCGTCATGCAGCCGTGCTTCTTCTACCTCTCCGGTGTCGTCCCGCAGGACGAGGCGATCCCGAAGATCAAGAAGTCGGTGGAGTACACCTACGGCAAGCGCGGTCGCATCGTCGTCGAGCGCAACTTCAAGGCCATCGACGCCGCCGTCGCCGCCCTGCAGAAGATGGAGATCCCCGCCTCGGTCACCAGCACCGAGCACCGTATGCCGCCCATGCCCGAGGCCGCTCCCGACTTCGTCAAGCGGGTCACCGCCGCGATGCTGCGTGGCGAGGGCGACCTGCTGCCGGTCTCGGCGCTGCCGATCGACGGCACCTGGCCGACCGGCACGAGCAAGTGGGAGAAGCGCTCGATCGCCGAGGAGATCCCGATCTGGGACCCCAGCATCTGCATCGACTGTGGCAAGTGCGCGATCACCTGTCCGCATGCGGCGATCCGGATCAAGATCTTCCCCGAGTCCGAGCTCGAGGGAGCGCCGGCCAGCCTGCAGTCCAAGAAGTACAACGACCGCAACCTCAAGGACCACCGCCTCATCGTCCAGGTCGCCCCGGACGACTGCACCGGGTGTGGGGTCTGCGTCGACGTGTGCCCGGCCAAGTCCAAGACCGAGGTCAAGCACAAGTCGATCAACATGGAGGCGGCTCGCGACCACAAGCCGGTCGAGCGGGAGAACTACGACTTCTTCCTCGGTATCCCGGAGGTCGGCCGTACCGACGTCCGCCACGACCAGGTCAAGGGTGTCGCGCAGCTCCAGCCGCTGTTCGAGTACTCGCTGGCCTGCTCCGGCTGTGGTGAGACGCCGTACGTCAAGACGCTGACCCAGCTCTTCGGCGACCGGATGGTCATCGCCAACGCCACCGGCTGCTCCTCGATCTACGGCGGCAACCTGCCGACCGCGCCGTACACGACGGACGCCCACGGCCGCGGTCCCGCGTGGAGCAACTCGCTCTTCGAGGACAACGCCGAGTTCGGGCTGGGTATGCGGTTGGCCTGGGAGAACCAGAACGCCGAGGCCAAGCGGTACCTCACGCAGCTGCGCGACCAGGTGGGCGCCGAGCTCGCCGACGCGTTGCTCGCCTCCGACCAGACCACCGAGGAGGGCATCGCCGCTCAGCGGGCCCGGGTCGAGGAACTCAAGGCGGCCCTGGAGGGCATGGCGCCCTCGCAACCGCGCGACGCCCTGCTGAGCCTGGCCGACGAACTCGTCGACAAGTCGGTGTGGATCCTCGGCGGTGACGGCTGGGCCTACGACATCGGCTACGGCGGCCTGGACCACGTCCTGGCCAGCGGACGGAACATCAACGTCCTCGTCATGGACACCGAGGTGTACTCGAACACCGGTGGACAGGCCTCCAAGGCCACCCCGCGGGCCGCCTCGGCCAAGTTCGCGGCCTCCGGCAAGTCCGGGCCGAAGAAGGACCTCGGGATGATCGCCCAGGCATACGGCAATGTGTATGTCGCCACCCTCGCGATCGGCGCGAACCAGCAGCAGACGGTCCGCGCGATGCTCGAGGCGCAGGCCTGGGAGGGTCCGTCCATCCTGATCGCCTACTCGACGTGCATCGCGCACGGCATCGACATGGCGACGTCCATGACGCACCAGGAGTCCGCGGTGTCGTCCGGGTACTGGCCGCTGTACCGGTTCCGCCCGAGCGACGAGGAGCACGGCCGCCCGTTCCACCTGGACTCCAAGGCCCCCACCACCAGGGTCAAGGACTTCATGATGGAGGAGACCCGGTTCGCGATGTTGACCCGGGCCAACCCGGAACGCGCCAACATGCTGATGGAACTCGCGCAGCAGGACGCGGACGAGAAGTGGCGCTACTACAGCCAGGTCGCCGGGATCGAGCGGGTCCTGCCGTCGGACAATGTCGGCATACCCGTCCCCGAAATCGGACCCGGTGAGAACCCCAGCATGGACGACAAGCCCGAGGAGGGACAGAAGTGAGCGACGCACCCAAACTGAGCACGTCCTACCTGGGACTGCCGATGTCGGGGCCGATCATCGCCTCGGCCAGCCCGCACACCGGCAAGATCGACACCCTCAAGCGCCTCGAGGCCAGCGGCGCGGCGGCCGTCGTGCTGCCCTCGCTGTTCGAGGAGGAGGTCATCGAGGAGGAGATGCACCTGGCCGACATGCTCGAGGCCGGGGAGTCGTTCGCCGAGTTCAACAGCGGCCCGCTGCCGGACATCGATATGCCCGACCTCGGTCCGGCCCGGCACGTCAAACTGCTGGAGAACGCCAAGAAGGCCATCTCCATCCCGGTCATCGCCAGCGTGAACGCCACGCATACGGGTTCGTGGGAGCGGTATGCCGGCATGTTCGTCGACGCCGGTGCCGACGCCATCGAACTCAACATGTATGCCGTGGCCGCCGACCCGAACGAGAGCGCGGCCGAGGTCGAACAGCGCAATCTCGACATCGTCCGCGAGGTGCGGGCCGCCGTGAAGATCCCGTTGGCTGTCAAGCTGTCGCCGTTCTACTCCTCGCTGGCGAATTTCGCGTCGGCCGTGGTGGACGCGGGCGCCGACGGGCTGGTGCTGTTCAACCGGTTCTACGCCCCGGACATCAACCTGGAGACGCTGCGGGTCAACCCGAAGGTCGACCTGTCGACGTCCTCCGATCTGCGGCTGCCGCTGCGGTGGCTCGGGATCCTCAGCGCGCAGCTGCGGGACACCGACTTCGCCTGCAGCTCGGGCGTGCACCAGCCGATGGACGTCATCAAGGCGCTGCTGGTGGGTTCGGACGTGGTCTGCACGACCTCGGCCGTCCTGCACCACGGTCCCGAGTGGGTGCGCTTCCTGCTCGACGGCGTCAACCGGTGGATGACCGAGCACGAGTACGACAGCGTCGACCAGCTGCGCGGTTCGATGAGCGCCGCCTCGGTCGAGGACCCGTCCGCGTTCGAGCGCAGCCAGTACATGCAGATCATCACCTCGATGCGCTGACCCCGAACCACCCCGCACCACCACTGATTGGAGGTATTACCGGTCGCTCGTAGCGGCCGGTAATACCTCCAATCGCATTCTGGGGCAACTTCGCCCGAGGCGCTGGAGCGCCGCATACCCTTGTCCTCGTGTCAGGAAAAACGAGACTCGTCCTTGCGTCCGCCGCGCTGCTGCCATTCCTCGCCGGCTGTGCCTCCACAGATGGAGCCTCGCTCCCCGTCGCCCAGGCATCGTCAAGTAGGGCAGCTTCCAACACCACGACGAGCAGCACACCGAACACCCCCCAGCGCAGCCCATCGACCAGCTCCTCGACCAGATCCTCATCCAGTGGCACCGCATCGACCGGCGTAGCCGCGAGCAGCCCGTCGACCACCTCCCCGTCGACCACTTCCCCATCGAGGACCCCCACCTCGGGGAGCACGTCCTCCACGGCCGGTTCTCAGAACACGCCTTCGAACGTCTCCGATTGGGTGATCACGCCGGGTTCGGTGGGCCCCCTGCACGCGGGAATGACCCCGAGACAGACCGGCAAGTTCTCGCTTCCCGGCCGCGCCGCAGACTACCCGTGCCTCTACTCGTCGTCGACGAAGTACCCGTGGCTCCAGGCCGGGTGGATCCCCGGGCAACCGGATCGGGCGGACGCGATCTTCGTCAAGTCGCTTGACCGGGGCGTCTACCCCAAGGACGCTCCGAAGACCTCGAAAGGGATCGGGCTAGGCATGCCCGTTCGGGAGGTGTACCGGGCGTACGGCAAGACAACTCCCCAACCTGGAACCGACTCGGCCACCTGGTTCGAATTCTCGAGGAACGGTTACCTCCTGATCCTGGCGACCGGCACCGCGCCGGGGGACACGGTCGAATCGATCTCGGTCGGCGAGGCAACGTCTCTGAGCAAGTTCGAGTGGGGCGGTTACTGCTGACCGTTCCCGCACCACCCCGAACCACCCTCGCTCCACCCCTGATTGGAGGTATTACCGGTCGCTCGTAGCGGCCGGTAATACCTCCAATCGCGTTTACGGGTGGTTGGGGCGGGCTCCTACGAGGTGAGACCGGCGGCGTCGAATCGGTCCCGCAAGACGGCGGCGGGCCGGATCATCGACTTCGGCCGGGCACTCTCCTGCATCCGGTAACCCCAGTCGGCGGCCGCGGCCCGCTGGATCGGCGTGCCGTGGTGGCCGGGGCTGTCGAACAGGCAGTCGCCGACGTCGAAGAAGACCCGCTCGAACGCCTGAACCCGTTTGCGCTGCATACTCAGTCCGCGCGGATGGGAGAGCAGGTATGCCGCGGACGCGTCGGCGTGCAACTCGGTGCGGCGGGTGGCCGCCGCGGGATCGGCCGGCTCGGGCCCGGCGAACATGCCGAGGTCGAACTGGACCTGGTGGGCCATTTCGTGGCTGAGGGTGGCCTGCGGCGCGACGTCCCCGAGACCGAGCGCGTCGTATGCCGCGAGGATTCCGTCGCCGATGACGACCTTGGGGGGCGCGGCGGGAACTCCGGGCATCGCGTCGGACCCGGGCATCGCGAAGGCGTTGAACGTGATCAACGGAAGCTCGCCGCCGCGCATCGCCGGACCGGCGAAGTAGTCGACGATGGCGTCGACGATCTCGTCGGCATTGTCCGGTGGCGGCCCGCCGAGCTCCGTCAGCAGCCGCATCACCCGGGCGCGGTCCACGAGCATCGACCCGTGCATGGCCAGCAGGTCGACGTCGCGGATGTCGGGGTCCCAGAACCCGACGTTGCGGGCGTACGTCTTGGTCAGCGTCTGCCGATGGCTGGTCAGCGCGTATGCCGGGTCGCTCGACGACCCGAAGAGCGCGGCATCGATGGTGACGAGCTGTCCGCCGACCGACGCGAGGAGCAGATCCACCTCGGTCAGTCCGGAGATCTGGGCACCGAGCCAGCTGTTGAGCTCGGTAGGTCCGCACGTCGAGGCGGCGACCCGGGCCGCGATGGCCGGTGTCGGAGTCGCCGCGTCGACGCCCTCGGCCTGCAGCGTCGCAAGCCTGGTCGTGATAGCGGCCAGCACCTGCGGGGTGAGGGCCGCCCGTAGCCGAGCCGCCGATGCGGAAGTTGCGGTGGTCGCCACGGCGGTCGTGGTGGCCGAGGAGGATGGGGCGAGCGGTGCGACGGCGGGCATCGCGGAGGCCGCCGGAGCGGCGAGGGAGAGGGCGAGGACGACGGTGGCCGCGGTGGCGGTGACCGGACCGGTGATCTTGCGCGTGGCGATCATGGGCCCAGCCCATCGGAGCCGACCGGCTACCGGCATCGGACGGGCGGCGAGACGTCGCGGACCGGCATACGACCAAGGTCTCGACCCCACCCACCCGATCGGACATCGCCCCCA
>JBDIAR010000113.1:0-11608 GCA_039812545.1 Dermatophilaceae bacterium
CCGTCCGGATCCGTCGAGCCCGAACCGTTCACCGACAGCGTCAGGAAGCTCTCCTGGTGGGTGAAGGACGCGGTGGGCAACTGGTTCGGCGTCGTGCCTCCGCCGGCCTGGAAGTGTGCCGCGATCTCGGCCGGAGTCAGGACCTTGGAGTAGATCGCGACCTCGTCGATCGAGCCGGCGAACCAGTCCGAATCGGCACCCCAACGCGTGTCGCCACCGATCCGCCAGTACCCGGCCGAGCCTTCGGCCTGGGTCTGGGGGTTGGTCCCGACGAGGATCCCGTCGACATACAGCTTCATGCCGTCCGGTCCCTGGTTCGCGACGAGGTAGTGCCACTGCCCGTCGTTGTACGAGGCGGGGCTGGTGGTCACATTGGTCATCCCGGTCCAGGTCCCGAAGCTGAGCTGACCCGAGTTCTCCATCCAGACGTGGCGGTCGTAGCACCAGCTGTTGCCGGTCTGCGCACAGCCCTTGCCGATGAGCTTGCCGCCGTGGGTCGTCGTGGTGTTGAACCACAGTTCCTCGGTGAAGGCTCCCGGAGGTGCTCCCATGTCCATCCCGGTGGCGACACCCGTCGCGAACTGACCGTCGAAGGTGACGGCCGATCCGCTCCCGGTGACCGGAGTGGCCACGCCGTAGGTCACGCCCGTGGCGGTGTAGATGCCGTTGACGCCGTTGGGTGAGGAGTCGGTTGCGACGGTTCCGCCGGGCTCGTTGAGCCGGAAGTACACGTCCGGATTGGCGTCCCACACCGCGCGACCGTAGGAATCGGTCGGTCGGGTCGGCCACGTGGCAGTGCGTCCGCTGGCCGTGTAGTGCGTCCTGACCTGGTCGAGCGTGAGCGCGGTCGGGTAGATCGCGACGTCGTCGATGGTCCCGGCGAACCAGGCGCTGCCGTCCCAGGGGCTGTCGCCACCGATCCGCCAGTACCCGCTGTACGGCTGGGCCGTCGACGTGCCCGAGTTGTGGCCGATCCGCCGACCGTCGACGTACAGGGTCACGCCCGTCGCGTCCATGGTCCCCACGACGTGGTGCCAGGCGTTGTCGTTGAGGGCCTGGGAGGTGCTGACGGTGTATGCCCCGTCGCGCCACACCCCGAAGGTCACGGTCCCGTTCGGCGACATATAGATGTGCCGGTCGTAGTTCGAGCTGGTTCCGGTGTTCTTGTCACCGAAGCCGACGATCTTGCCGCCCGCGGTGGTCGTCGTCTTGAACCAGGCCTCGGTCGTGAACACGTCCGGACCGAGTACCGGGCTCGCAGTCGCGCCGAACGCACCATCGGTCCCCGGGAAGTCGGAGGCCAGGTCGCCGTCGCTGACGATTCCACCGGGCACAGCCCTGGTCACCGTCGAAGCCAGGGTCACGTCGTCGAAACCGGTCCAGTCGTACACGGTGGTCCCGCTGGGCTCGTCCAGGCGCCACAGGTGCTGGGCCCCGTCCGCCTTGACCGCCGCCATGTATGCCGAGTTCCCGCCGCCGGCGGCGATGGTCACGGTTGCCTGGTTGGGGCTCCACAGCGTGTTGCCGTCTGCGTCGCGAACCCGCACGAGGTAGGTGTGGGTCGATCCGGGAGCCAATCCGGTGTCGTAGATGCCGAGCCGTGGCAGGGTCCAGAAGTTCGACTTGGCGTCGAGCGTCTTGATGATCGTGCCGTCGCGGTAGATGTCGTAGCTCAGCGTCTCGTTGTCCATGTCCCAGGCCGACCCGAAGGTCACCCGAGCGGTGCCCGCGGAGAACGACTGGGCGGTGGTCGCCGGCGCCGGGGTCGAGGGAACCGTGCTGTAGGTCGGGCCCATCTTCTTCGGGGCGCCCGGTCGCTTCTGGAAGCGGACGATGCCCTGCTGGGCCACCCCGTTGACCCGGGGGAACTCGCCGCCGACGACGACGTAGTTGCCGGCCGAGTCGATCGCCCAGCCCGCCTGACCCGCCGAGGTGTAGGAGCCGAACGCGAAGTTCGGGTACCAGTGCAACAGTTGGGTGTAGGGGATCCCGATGAAGTTCCAGCCGTAGGCGTCGTTCCTGGTCGTCACACCCGAGGCGTGCGAAACGTGCGCGGCGGCCTTCTGCCAGCGGACCCGCGGATTGGTGTCCGGCCACCCACCGATCACGGTGCAGTCGTGCTGGTGCGAGACGTCGTAGACGATGTCGCCGGCCGGCGCGATGTCGTACGTGTCACCGAGGCAGTCGTTGGCCCAGTTGATCTGCCCGGTCATCGGGTCGATCGCGAAGGGTCCCTCGAAGGAGGCGCCGGCACCGAAGGCATAGCTGGTGCCGTACACCTGCTCGCCGTCGGTCTTCAGCGCGGTGATGGCCCCGTTTGCTCCTGCGACGCGGATCTTCTCCTGCGCAGGCCAGGGGTTGACGCTCCCGTCCGACGCCATGAGCGAGCCCATCCCGTATGCCGGTTGACCGCTGAGCGTGGTGAAGGAACCACCGGGGATGACGCGCGACTTGTCCGGGGACATCGTCATCGACCAGACGTAGCCGCCCTGGGCCGTCGGAGCCCAGGGGAGCATGGACCCGTTGACGGTCTGGAAGGCGGCGAGCCGGGTGCGGGTGGCTCCGTTGGCCGAGGTGAAGTTGCCACCGACGTACAGGGTCGAGTTCGTGACGCCGAACCCCCGAACCTGTCCCCCGACGTTCGGCGCGAACGTCGTCACCAGCGAACCGTCAGCGGTGTTGAAGGCAGCGACGTGGCCGCGAGCCACTCCGTCGACCGTGGTGAAGTCGCCGCCGACGTAGACCTTCGACCCGTCGAGTGAGGCACGGATGACAAGCCCCTGCGCGTTCAACGAGTGGTTGAACGTGGCGACGCGAGAACCGGTGCTCAGGCTGTACGCGAAGATGTTGTTCGCCGTGACCTCGCCGGCTCCGCCGGCGGCCACGCCCGGTGGCCGGGCCTTCGTGAACGACCCGGTGACGTAGACCGTGTCCCCCACGATGGCCTGACTCCACACCACGCCGTTGATCTGCCAGGTCGGCAGCGCGTCGCTGGTGACCGTCTCCGGCAGGATCGGGTCGGCCGCGGCTGCGGACGATGCCGCCAAGGGGGTGACCCCGATGGCGAATAGTGCTGCGGTTACCAGTCCCGCCAAGGTACGCCGCGGCGTCACCCTGAGCCTTCGGATCATTTCGTGCTCCCCTACTCCTTCAGCCGCCCCGACCGGGGTGTGCGTGTGTCCTGCTGGAAGTCCCTATTCGGTTGTCCTGCGGTCGCGGGCCGCTCTGGGCGGCCCGCCTTGTCGAACGATTTCGGCGGACCCGAGACAGGAGTCTCGGGTCCGCCGCGCTGCATCATGGCCGGGATGGCCCGATCCACAGATGGTCGAAGGCGAACAGCACGGGAACGCCCGTGGCGCTGGCGGTGACGTAGGCATACATGCCCACCGCCCCCGCTGCTTGCAGAGCCGCCGTCGAGTCGGTGGTGGAAACCGTCCAGGCAGTCGGCTCGGTCGTCCCCACCTTCCACACCTTCACGCGCACCGCGGTCGGAGCCGTCCCGACCACCTGCGTGCGCACGTTGAGCTTGTCACCCACCGCGTAGGTCAGCCCGGGGGCGACCCCCGTCGCCAGGACCGTCTCGGTGCCGCTGATCATCTTGGTGACGTATGCCGTCACGACCCCGTCGGCGCCGATCTTCAACTTCCCGCGGTAGTCGGCCGTCGAGCTGACCTGGCGCCCGAGGACGCTGACGTACACGCCACCGCCCGTCGGCGCCTTGTCCGTCGTGACGGTCATGGCGGCCTCGGTGTCCGTCGCCGAGACGGCACCCAGGGACACCGTGGCGCCCGATCCGGCTCCCAGGCTGATCTTGCCGACGCCGTCACCGACCGAGTAACGGCTCGCGGTCCCGGACGTGGTCCAGGCACCACCGAGTGCGGTCGTGCCCCAGCCGCCGGACACCGTGCGCTCGAACTCGTCGATCGCGTAGGCCGGGTTGGCCGCGACGGTGACGCTCGCGGTGTCCGTCGCCGACCCACCGCGATCGTCGGTGACCGTCAGCGTGACCTGATACGTGCCGGCCGTCGCGTACGAGTGCGTGGCGCTCACGCCGGTACCGGTCGTCCCGTCACCGAAGTTCCAGGCATACGAGGCGATCGTGCCGTCGGGGTCGGTCGAGCCGGCCCCATTGACGCTCAGATCGAGGAAGTCCTCCTGGTGCGTCATGACGGCCGTGGGCAGCTGGTTCGCCGGCTGTCCGGCGACCGTGACACGCACCGTCGAGGAGTCGCTCGCCCCGCCGTTGTCGGTGACCGTCAGGGTCACGTCGTAGCTCCCAGCGGCGTCGTAGGTGTGCGTGGCGGTGGCGCCCGAAGCGCTCTGACCGTCCCCGAATGTCCACTGGTAGGCGCGAATCGTGCCATCGGCATCGGAGGATCCGGACCCGTTGACCGACAGGACGAGGAACGACTCGCTGTGCGTGAACGCCGCCACCGGAGCCTGGTTGGCCACCACCGTCACGGGCGTGGTGATCTGCGCGGTCCCGCCCCGGTTGTCGGTGACCGTCAGGGTGACCTGGTAGGTGCCGGCGGCGGCATAGCGGTGGCTCGCCGTCGCTCCGGTGCCCGTGGTCCCGTCGCCGAAGTTCCAGCTGTAGTCGCTGATCGTGCCGTCGGGGTCGCTCGAGCCGGTCCCGTCGACGCTCACGTCGAGGAAGCTCTCGGTGTGCGTGAAGGCCGCGGTCGGCAATTCGTTGGGCAGGACCCCACCACCGGCGCGGTAGTGCGCCTTCACCACATCGAGGCTGAGGACCGTCGGGTAGACGGCGATCTCGTCAAGAGAACCGGCGAGGTAGTTGCTCGACGTTCCGGTCGAGCAACGGTCGTAGCCCGCACGCCAGTAGCCGAGGTAGTTCTGCGCGTCGACGGCGGTGTTGCTGGCGACGAGGACTCCGTCGACGTACAGCTTCATCCCGTCCGACCCCTGGGTGGCCACCATGTGGTGCCAGCGCCCGTCGTTGTACGCCGCGGTCGACTCGGCCGTGGAGCGGACGACACCGTTGGTGAGGAACTGAAGGCGCCCGTTGTTCAGCACGCACACCTGTCGGTCGTACGAGCTGCTGAGCCCCGACGCGGTGTTCCCGAAGCCGATGAGCTTCCCACCCTTCGTGGTGGACGTCTGGAACCAGAGTTCCGTCGAGTAGGTGGTCGGGTTGTTCGAGGATTCCCGTCCCACGAGGGTGCTGCTCGATCCGTCGAACCGAACTGCGGTATTGGTCGACCCGGCGATCGCACCGGAGACGGCGAACGTCGAGCGCCCGCCGAAAACGCCGTCCTGACCGGTCGTGGAGGAGTCCAGCGCCGTCGGACCAGCGGCCTCGGCGAGACGCCAGTAGGACTGGGGCCGGTTGTTGAGGACCGCACTGGCGTACCCGTCCCCAGCAGGAGTCGTCGTCCAGCTCGCCGAGCGTCCCGAGGCGAGGAAATGAGCCTGCACCCGAGCCTGGCTCAGCTGTGCCGGGTAGACGGCGACCTCGTCGATCGCACCGGCCAGAGCCGCGTTGGTGGGGCGGTTGGTCAGGCCACTCGTCTGGTCGGCCAGGAGTCGCCAGTAGCCGGTGAACGCGGCCATGCTGACGGGAGTCTGGTCGCGCCCGACGAGTCGACCGTCGACGTACAGCGAGATGCCGGCGTCACCGGCGGTGGCTACCACGTGCCGCCAGGTGCCGTTGTTGATCGCACCGGCGCTCTGGACCGTGCGCACCGTCCCGTTCGTGAGGGCGAAGTTCACCCGTCCGGCGTTGCTCAAGTACAGCACCATGTCGTTCGTCGCGGAGGCGCTGGTCCCGGACTGGCTGTCCCCGAAGCCGACGATTCGTCCGCCGGCGGCCGAGGCCGTGTTCACCCAGGCCTCGACCGAGACGTTGGCCGGGTGGACCTCGGCATTGGCCGTGGTGACCTTCGGGGTGCTTCCCCCGGACCCCGAGACCGCCGTCCCGGAAACCGCCCCCGACGCGCCGAAGGTGAGACCGGTTGCCGTTCCGTCATCGAAGGCGGCGGAGTCCATCACCGTGGGCCCGCTGTCGTCGAGCCGCCACAGGTGGCTGGGCGCATCGGCTTGAACGGCCGCCTGGTACGGACCCGGCTCCGTGCTGGACACGGTGACGGGCGCGGACGCGACAGACCACTGATTGTTGCCCGCTGGGTCCTTGACGCGCACCTTGTAGGTGTGGGTTGTCCCCGGGGCCGCCCCGGTGTCGCGGAATCCCAGCTTCGGCAGCCGCCAGAACGAGCTGTCCTTGGTGATCGTGGCGATGGAGGGGCCGTTGTCGCGGTACAGGTCGTAGGTCAGGTTCAGGTCGTCGCGGTCCCACGTGGTGTTCCACGCAACGCGAACAACGCCGGCGTCCGCAGAGGTGGCGGTGGGGGTCATCCCCGCGCTGTACAGGGGCTTCTGGCCCGCAGCGCCGGCCCCACGCATGACGAAGCGCGCCAGGCCCTGCTGAGCGACGCCGTTGACGGTGGGGAATTCGCCGCCCAGGACCACGTACTGGCTCGTGCCGGTCACCGACCAGGCGGCCTGCCGGGAAGCGGTGTAGGTACCGAACTCCAGGTCCGGGTACCACTGGACGCGGCCGGCATACGGCAGACCACGGAAGTCCCAGCCGTAGGCGTCCTTGACGGTGATGGTGCCCGTCGGGAAGGTGGGCGACGCCGTCGCCTTCTGCCAACGGGACCGCGGGCTGGTGTCCGGGAAGTCGTTGATGGCCGTGCAGTTGTGCGAGTGGCTCACGGAGTACAGCACCTGGGCCTGGGGGAAGGTGTCGTACGTGTCACCGAGGCAGTCGTTCACCCAGTTGATGTCGCCCGTGACAGGGTTGGCCGCGAAGGTCCCCTCGAAGGAGGCCCCGGCGCCGAAGGCGTACCCCGATCCGTAGATCTGGGTTCCGTCCGTCTTGAGGCTGGTGATCCCGCCGTTGAGGCCGGCCGTGCGGATCCGCTGAGTAGCGGCCCAGGGCAGAACGTCTCCGGTGGCCGCGTCGAGGGCGCCCATGCCGTAGGCGTCGACGCCGTTGAGGAACGAGAACGAGCCACCGACGACGACGCGAGAGGCGTCCGGCGCGAGAACCATCGTCCACACATAGCCGCCATCACCGGTCGCCGTGGGCGCCCAGGGCTTCATGGTCCGCGTCGCGACCTCGAACGCGGCCAGCGACCCGCGCGGTTGGCCGTTGGCGGACTGGAAGTTCCCCCCCACATAGACGGTGTCATTCGTGGGGACGATCCCCCGAACCTGCCCCTGGACGTTGGGGTTCCAGTCGGTCAGCGACCCATCAGCGGTGTTGAACGAGGCGATGTGGTTGCGGGGAAGGCCGTCGACCGCGGTGAAGTCGCCGCCGACGTAGATGCGTGAACCATCCTGGGACGCGGTCACCACGAGCCCCTGGGCATCGAGCGAGTGGTCGAAGCCTGCGATGCGTTCGCCGGTGGTGATGTCGTAGGCCAAGATGTTCGCGGCGGGCGCCTCGCCGGCGCCACCGGCCGCGACACCGCTCGGCCGGGACTTGGTGAACGACCCCACGGCATACACGGTCGTCCCGACGACGGTCTGACTCCAGACCACGCCGTCGATCTGCACCGTCGGGAGCACGGCGGCTCCGACCGGCGTGGGGAGCGTGGGCGGCTCGGCGGCCGCGACCTGAGCCGGCGCGACGAGCCCCAAGGTGGTGAGCGTGATGGTGGTGGCCGCGGCCATCAAGCGCCGCGTGGCAACACCCCAAGAACGAACCTGCATTGTTGTTACTCCCCCATACTCTCTACTGCATCGACGGCCCCTGCCGACGATCGTCCCCCGACGATCCGTCCACTCGATCCACAGTCACGAGTGGTCGTAACACAAATCTCCGAATGACGAATCCTCCGAAGACGAGCCCCACAGCAAGACCGATGGGTGCGGTCCAGACCGGCGCTCGCGCCAAAGCAACAGCCCCGGACAAGCTCCCTAGACCAACAGCCACATCCCCCAGCCTGACGAAGAACACCTTGCGTTGCTGGCCGCGACTTGCGGCCAGGCTTGCGAAGGGTTGCATCGTAGCGCCAGCGGCAGAATACAGGATCCATGCCAGTACCGCTACCACTTCGACACTGTATGTACGTCCTGTGACGAAATGTCCGATGTAGGGCGATAGTCCGGCCATGGCCAGGCCGACGACGACGGTCCCCACCGTGATCGCGCGGCTGGCTCGCGTGGCGCGAGCGAGGAGCTCCGAGATGGGTGCGGAGCGGTCTCTGGCATACGAGGCAAGCAGATACGAGCCGAGGCCCTGTGCAATCAGAGTTGCCGGGGCAACGAGGATGCGCGCGGCCTCCAATTGGCCCAGGGCCCCTGCGCCTGCTACGGCGATGAGGACCGTTCGCATCGCGGTCAGGGCCGCGGGATTGACCGCAACCTGGGCACCTCGCCACAGGCCGAAGCCGGCGACCCTTCCGAAGCCGGCGGCTGTCAACGAGACCAGGTAGCGCTCCGTCGGCGCCATCACCAGGACGGCGACCAGCGTGCCGATCAGTTGTCCGACCGCGAGTGCGACGAAGAACGAGCCCACGCTCAGCGGTTGCCGTGACTGCAGGATCAACAGTGTTCCCACGGATCCGACCAGGGCGGCCGAGTCGACCACGACCAGCCACCAGAAACGCAGCCCCGCCATGAAGATCCGCCGCATGATCTCCTCGATCTGGAAGATCCCACAGGCGATCGCGAAGGCGATTCCGGCGTCTCGATCGACGACACCGCCGGACACCAGAACGAGGGCGGAGCCGATCGGCCAGGCCACGCAGAGCACGAGAGTCCACAGCTGCAAACCAGCCCTGATCGACCGGTCGTGCCGGTCCAGGACGGTCAGGGAGTCGCCCACCACCCCGGAGGTGAGCGCGGTTCCGAAGACGATGACACCGAAGGCGAGGGCGAAGACTCCGAGGCCTGCTTTCCCCAGATAGTGCGAGGCCAGGACTTGCAGGAGGAAACTGGCCACCGCCTGCCAGGCCTGGGCCACCGCAGCGCCCGAGGCGTTCGAGGTCGCGGCGGACCTCAGCCTGGAGAACACAGCGAGCTAGCCGACCTTGCCCGTGAAGGTCGCCGAGCTGTGACCGCCGTCGAAGTCGACGACCACCGTGACGTTGCCGCGCTGCGATGCCGGAACCGCCACCGCATAGACGCCGTGGGCGCTGGCGCCGGGAGCGACCGTTCCGCCCAAGTCGACGGCACCGACGCCCTGCGCATAAACCGGAGAGGCGAGCTGGTTGCTCTTGCCGTAGAAGGCGGTGACGACGACGCCGTCCAAACTGATGGGCTTATCTGACCCGTTTGTCAGGCTCAGTTCCAACCGAACGTACTCTCGGCCGGCGAAAATGCCCGGCCCCTGGCCGGTCTCCACGCCCGTGGTGAGCTTGTCGATGGTCAGTCGAACGCCGTCTTCGTATGCCGCGGGCTGGTCGAAGGCGACTGGCGGGGCCGAAGCCGTGGGCTTCGGGACGGCGCCATCGCGACGGACTTTGGCGACCGGCGTCTTGACGGGCTGGGGCAGCGCGGTGAACGTGCCGGTCGGCGCGGCGGGTTGATCGACGGTGCCGCTCGTCGGACTCGCCGTCGACGTGGCGCCGGGGGTGCTGTCGGCCGCGGGCGCCGATCCGGTTGCCGAGCACCCGGCCGACAGCCCCACCACCCCGACGAGAACTACCGTCCGAAACCAGTCGCGCACCACATCAGTATGCACCGGGTCCTCCGAACACCGCCCGGAAAGTCCGGACGAGGATGACCATGTCCAGGGCCAGGGACCAGTTGTCGACGTACCACAGATCCAGGCGCAGCGAGTCCTCCCAGCTGAGGTCGCTCCGTCCCGAGACCTGCCAGAGTCCCGTCATCCCGGGACGAACGCGAAGGCGCCGCGTGGCATCCCATTCGTAGGACTCGACCTCGGACGGCAGGTTGGGCCGCGGGCCGATCATGGACATCTCGCCCTTGACGACGTTGATCAACTGGGGCAACTCGTCGATGGAGTACTTCCGGATGACGGCTCCGACCTTGGTCACTCGCGGGTCGTTCTTCATCTTGAAGAGCTTGTTCCCCCGCTGGTCCGAGGCGAGGTTCTTCTTCAAGTCCTCCGCGTCGATGACCATGCTGCGGAACTTGACCATCTTGAACGGCTCTCCACCAGTGCCGATCCGGGTCTGCCGGAAGAACACCGGACCACGGCTGTCGAGCTTGATCCACATCGCGACAACGGCCAGCAGCGGAGCGAACAGGATGAGCAACACCATGGCGACGATGCGGTCGAAGACGTCCTTCACGCGAGCGGCGTACCCGCTGGTGGCCGGTCGCTCGACGTGCAACATGGACAGGCCGGACGCGGGGCGCAGCGACAACCGCGGGCCGGCCACGCCGACGATCCCCGGTTCGACCAGCAGGTCGACATTGCGCTCTTCGAGCGACCAGCCGAGACGGCGCAGAGCGTTGCCGACCAGGTCGGGGTGGCTCGAGATGGCGACCGTGTCCGCCTTGACCGAATCGACCGCCCAGAGCGCGCGTTCCGGCGTTCCGAGAACCGGCACCCCTTCGATGTCGGTGCGCTGATCCCAGGGGGCGTCCAAGCCCGAGACGCAGGCGCCGACGACGCGAAGGCCGCAGGACGGATCGGATTGGATGCTGCGGATCATGGCGCGCACGGAGTCCGCACGTCCGACGACGATGGTCGAGTTGAGATCCGATCCCACCGCACGGCGCTTTGCCAGCGTCCAGCGCAACACGAAGCGACTGACGAGCGACACGGCCAGCGCGGCCGGCACGAAGACCAGAACGAATCGCCGCGCAAGCTCGAGCTGGAAGACGTACGAGGTCATGGCGAGGGTGGCGAAGAACACCAGCGCAGAACGCAGGATCGCCCGGTATTCCTCGGTTCCAGAGCCCAGGTACTTGCTCTCGAACGCTCGTCCCAATGACAGCGCCCCGAGCCAGATGGCGGGCGCGACCAGGGCGAGGGCGGCATACCCCCAGATGAAATCGGTGCCGAAGCGGTAGAGGTAGGCGAGCACGCCGGCGACGGCTCCGGCCAGGGCGTCCGCCCACGCCGCTCGGCGGCGGTAGGACACCAGCCAGGCTCGGCGGACGTGACCGTCATCGCCACCCGCCGTCAGCGCATGGGTCCGAACGCGCGCGCCGACATTGCGGGTGCGCGACGCCAACACGACGTCATCGATTGTGCCCAGATAATCTGTCACAGTTCACTGCCCCCTGAACTACCTCATGTCCCGCTCGCCAAACCACGGCATACAGCCGAATTGCCAGCGAGATGGCCCCCTTGGCCCCCTAGCGCAGTCCCCACTGCGTTCGCGTGAGGGCAAGTATGCCATAACCCGGACGTAACCCACCAGACACCCGGGTTCTCTATCTGGGACCGGGCTAGCTACCGACTCTCGGGCGGCGCGTGGAAGCGTTGCTGGGCGGCGGTCAGGCCCTGCGACGCGAGCAGTTCGACGGCGTCGGCGGCTTCGGCGATCACGAGCGGGAGGTCCTTGCGCTGCGCCGAGGTGAAGTCCTTGAGGACATAGTCAGCGGCGTCCATCCGTCCCGGTGGCCGGCCGATCCCGATCCTGACCCGGTAGTAGTCGCGACTGCC
>JBDIAR010000114.1:0-11418 GCA_039812545.1 Dermatophilaceae bacterium
CGTTTCCGCAGGTCAGAGCCCGTATGCGAACTGGTCGGGGTGACAGGATTTGAACCTGCGGCCTCTTCGTCCCGAACGAAGCGCGCTACCAAGCTGCGCCACACCCCGTTGCCCCAGGGCGGGGCAGCAAGGACAAACGATACCCAAGCGGCGGCGCGTGCGGAAATCGGTACCAAGCGCCAGTCCTGGAGGCCGATCCGCGGGGTCGACCCCCGCGGTTTAGCCCGCCACCAGCGTCAGCAGCGCCGCCTCCGGTCGGCAGGCGAACCGAACCGGAGCATACGGCGACGTACCCAGCCCGGCGCACACCTCGAGCCACGCGGCCTCGGGCGGCGCCTCGCTCGACGGCGCACCCCCCGCCCCCGGCCACCACCGAGACACCCCGCGCGCCCGGTGCCGGTCCAGGTCGCAGTTGGTCACGATCGTGCCGTAGAACGGCATACAGAGCTGGCCGCCGTGGGTGTGGCCACAGATGATCAGCCCGGCCCCGTCGGCGGCGAACCGGTCGAGGACCCGCTGATACGGCGCGTGCGCGACCCCGACGGTGAGCGCCGCGGCGGGATCGGCCGGGTCGCGCACCTCGTCGAGCCGGTCGTACCCCAGATGCGGGTCGTCCACTCCCACGAACTCCACCGGGCGGCCGGCGACCTCGAGCAGCGCCCGCCGATTGCGCAGATCGCGCCAGCCGGCGGCCCGCAAGCCGTCGATGAGTTCGTGGGTCGGCAGCCGATTGTCGTGCAGCCGCTTGGCGTAGTTCTTCGTGAGGTATCGGCTCGGGGACTTGAACTGCGGCCAGAAGTAGTCGTTCGACCCGAGCGCGAACACCCCCGGTCGGTCGAACAGCGGCTCCATCGCCGTCAGCGCCGTGGCGATCGCGTCCGGATGGGCGATGTTGTCGCCGGTGTTGACGACGACGTCGGGTTCGAACCGGGCCAGTGAACGCACCCAATCGCGTTTGCGGCGCTGCCCGGGCGTGAAGTGCATATCGGTCAGGTGGAGCACCGTGATGGGAGCGGACCCCGCCGCCAGGACCGGCAGCGTATGCCGACGCAGCACGTATGCCTGGCGCTCCACGAGCGAGGCATACGCCAGGCCCGTCACCCCCACGCCACCGACTCCGGCGATGGCCGCACCGAGCCGCACGTCAGTTCTTGCTCTTCTTCGTCTTCGTCGGCGTGGGAGCCGGCGCGGCCGTGGGAGTCGTCACGGGGGGAGGGACGACCGTCGGCGGCGCGCCAGGAGTCGTCGGCACCGCGGGCCCGCTCGGCGGGACCGTCGGGGTCGCGGTGAAGCGCGGCTTTGGTCTGACGCCGCTCGACAGGTACAGCGTCACCATCGAACCCAGCGGCGCGCGGTATGCCGGTGCCGTCCGTTCGACCTTGCCCGCGGCGTAGTAGGACGCCACGTCTCGGCCCTGCGCGACCCGGAAACCGGCCGCCTCCAAGGTGGCCTTGGCCTGGTCGAAGTACATCCCCCGCACGGACGGCAGGTCGGTCAGGTCGCCGACCAGCATCTTCGGTGACGGCTCCGCGAAGGGCACGATCGGCTGCCCGTCGAGCATGCGCCCCACGATGCCGCGCCAGATCGGGGCAGCAATGGCCGCACCGTGCATGACCGGGTAGCACTGGGTGAGGCAGACGTTGAACATCCGGCGATCGATCGGGTCGTAGGGCGTGCCCACCCAGACGGCCACGGACAGTTGCGGCGTGTAACCGACGAACCACGACTCGTTGTTGTTGTTCGCCGTCCCGGTCTTCCCGGCCGCCGGCTGGCCACTCCACAGCGACGCCTTCTTGCCGGAGCCGTTGACGACGTTGTCGTGCAGCACGTAGTTGACCGCGCGCGCCACCTCGGGGTCGATGACCTGCTTGCAGTCCGGCTTACCGGTGTACAGGGTCTTCGTGCCTTGCGTGATCGAGGTGACCGGCATGTCCTGGCACAGCTTGCCCTCGGAGGCGAACACGGCATACGCCCTGGCGACGGTCTGCGGGGCGGCCTCGGTGGCGCCGAGGATGATCGACGGCGGGTACGGCGGGACCGGTTTGCCGTTGCCCTGGCTCATCCCGAGCCGGGTCTCGGTGTCGCGCACCTTGCAGGCGCCCAACTGCTGGACCAGCCCGACGAAGAAGGTGTTCGTGGACTTGCGGGTCGCCTCCAGCAGATCGAGTGGCCCACCGGCCCAATAGCTGTCGTTGTGCACCGGCCAGGTGACCCCTGGGTCCAACCCGCACGGCTGTGGGAAATCGGCGCTGGTGTACTTCGCCTGAAGCCGGCCGTCGTCCGCCGCCCGGGCATCGACCTGGTAGTGGATCGGTATGCCGGACTCGAAGGCCGTGACCAGCGCGAACGCCTTGGCCGTCGACCCGAACTGGAAGCCCATCGAACCGCCGTACTTGGTCTCCAGAGCCCAGTCCACGGCGGTCCGGAACTGGCCGCCGCCGTTCAACACGTACTGGGTGTTCTGCCCGAAGGCCACCACCTTGCCCGTGCCCGGCTCGGTGACGAAGGCCGCGGCCCCCACCCGAGCACCGTTGGCGACCGGGACCAGCTTGGTGATCTCCTCGTTGACAATGGCCTGCATCTTCGGGTCGAACGTGGTCTTGATCGTCAGGCCCCCGGACTGGATCCGGCGCAGCCGCTCCTCGCGGGTGGCGCCGAGGGCCGGCTGATCCTGCAGCCACACCATGATGTAGTCGCAGAAGTAGGGGTAGGGCGACGAAGCACAGTTGGTCTTCGGGTAGGACACCTTGAGGTCACGCGACACCGGACGGGCCTTGGCCGCGGCCCAGTCCTTGTCGTTGATGAGTTCCAGGGTGTGCATCCGGTCGAGCACGACATTGCGCCGTGCCAACGCCCGCGCCGGGAAGTGGATCGGGTCCGTCGTCGAGGGGTTCTGGACCAGACCGGCGAGCAACGCGGCCTCGGAGAGGGTGAGCTGGCTGGCGTGCTTGCTGAAGTAGTGCAGCGACGCGGCCTCGACCCCGTAGGCCCGGTCGCCGTAGTAGACGATGTTGAGGTACTTCTCCAGGATCTGATCCTTGGTGAACTTCTCCTCCAGGGCCATCGCGTACTTGAGTTCCTTGATCTTGCGCAAGTAGCTCTGGCTGCGCGCGGCCCGGGCGGCGTCCTCGTCGCCAGCGGCCAGCGCGTTGTACTGCAGGGCCTGTTTGACGTACTGCTGGGTCAGCGACGAACCGCCCTGGGTGATCGCCCCGCCGCCGCGCAGCGTGGAGACGAACGCGCGGACCGTGCCCTGCAGGTCCAGGCCGCCGTGCTCGTAGAACCGGTGGTCCTCGATCGCGACCTGCGCGGTGCGCATGATGGGGGCGACCTGCGCCAGCTTGACACTGATCCGGTTCTGGTCCTGCGGGGAGGCGATGAGTTCGCCATTGGCCGTCAGGATCCGGCTCGGTTCGGTCAGCGTCGGCTCGGTCAGACTGTCCGGCATCTGTTCGAAGAGCTCGATCCCGCCGCGCGTCGCGCCCGCCACCGCCCCCACCGCTGGAGCCACCACGCCGGCCAGCAGCAACCCCAGCGCGACGGAACAGGCGACCAGCGCGGCCAGCAGGGAAAGCATGCCCCCGACTGAGGTGGCGCGCAGCTTGGGGCGAGAAACCATGGCTAGAGAGTAACTCGCGGGCCTGACACAGGGAGTCCCGGCGACGTGCCGACGTCATGTCCGGTTCTGGCAGAAATGGTCTGAATTGACCATATGCCGCCCCGGGTGATGTACCTATTGTCCCTTTTGGGGACGTCGAGGTACGCGGAGTAGGGCCGCGGACGCCCTGGCAATCCGCGAGTTGGCAGCTCGCATGTGGACCTGGGTTCCGCCCGGGGGGGACGACGAGGAGTAACGCTCATGACGACCATGGCGCTCTGGCATACCGACTGGGTGGCGAAGGCGGCCTGCCAGCAACAGGATCCGGACGCGTTGTTCGTCCGCGGCGCCCAGCAGCAAAGTGCCAAGGTCGTATGCCAGAAGTGCCCTGTCGTGGCCGAATGCCTGGCCGACGCCCTGGACAGCCGGATCGAGTTCGGGGTGTGGGGTGGGATGACCGAGCGCGAGCGCCGGGCCCTGCTGCGCAAGAATCCGAAGGTCACCTCGTGGGCGGCGCTGTTCCGCGCGGCTCGGCGCCACGCTGCGGCCTCCTGATCCAGAGCCGACCCTGATCAGGCGCCGGCCCCGGCCGACAGCGAGTCGCCGACGGCCCGTAGCCCCGCGACATCGTGGACATCCTCGGCCATCAGCGGAACGCTGACAGCCGGAACCTCCGGATGCCCGGCGACGAAGCGGCGGGTCAACGCCTGCTGACGTTCGGCCTGTTCGGCCACGAACTGGTGCACGGTCAGCAGGTCCCCCGCCAGTCGCGCCGCCGGCCCGTCGTCGCCCTCCAGCGCCGCGGCCCCCGATGCGGCCCGAGCCGCGCTGAGGTCGGCGACCGACGTGTGCGCAACCCGGTTGACGACCAAGCCGGCCAACGGCATACGCTCCCCCTCCAATCGATCGAGGAAGAACGCGGCCTCGCGCAAGGCATCGCGTTCGGGAGCCGCGACGACGACGAAAGCCGTCCGGTCGTCCTTGAGCAATGAGTAGGTGGCTTCGGCGCGCTCCCGGAAGCCGCCGAACATCGAATCCATCGCATCGACGAAGAGCTGCACGTCGCGCAACAGTTGTCCGCCGAGCACCTTGGACAGGGCCGCGGTCGCGGCGGAGGTCCCGGCGTGGATGACCTTCAGGTATGCCCGTCCGCCGGTGCGAGCGGGGGCCAGCAGGAGCCGGATGAGCCGGCCGTCGAGGAAGGAGCCCAGCCGCTTGGGGGCGTCGAGGAAGTCCAGCGCGGATCGCGACGGCGGGGTGTCGACGACGATGAGATCCCAGCGCCCGGTCTGGCTCGCCTCGAGGTGGAGCTGGCCGAGCTTCTCCATCGCCATATATTCCTGGGTGCCCGCGAACGACGAACTCAGCGTTTGGTAAAAGGGATTCGCGAGAATGGCGGCGGCCTTGGCGGGACTCGCATGCGCGAGCACCACGTCGTCGAAGGTGCGCTTCATGTCGAGCATCATCGCGTCCAGGCTGCCGCCGGCCGCCGGGTCGATGCCGGCCACCGGACGCGGGGTGTTGTCGAGTTCGACCAGCCCGAGGGACTGGGCCAGGCGTCGGGCCGGGTCGATCGTGAGGACCACGACCGAGCGGCCCTGTTCGGCGGCCCGCAGCGCGAGGGCGGCCGCCGTCGTGGTCTTGCCCACCCCGCCGGAACCGCAGCAGACGACGACCTTCGTGGACCGGTCGGCCAGGAGCGCATCTGCGTCGAAGACGGCGGGCGCGCGGACCGGCGTACGGATCGGACGCCCGGCGCCCGGTGACGTCGCCGGCATACCTCGGCGTCGGGTCGTACCCGCCGCGGAACCTGCCGTGGCCATGTCAGCCCACCCCCTGCTCGGTGAGGAGTCCGGACAAGGTGCGCACCACCGCCGCGTCGATACCTTCGGTGACCGCGGGGAGGCGCAACAGCGGCAGGCCGGTCGCGGCGATGAGGGCCTCCTGCGCGGCCTGTAGGTCTACGCGCAGGGCGTGGTCGTGTGCCTCGGCGAGGAGGCCGTCGACCATCGGTTCGTCGGGTTTGAGGCCGGCCTGTCGAAGTCCGGCGGCGGCGCTCTCGGCGTCGAGCGCATCGTCTCGGGCGGCGGCGAGCGCGTCCGGGGACAGCAGCGGTTCGTGGAGTTGGTTGACGACGATCCAGCCGACCGCGATTCCCTCCCCGTGGAGTTCGGCGACTGCGTCGAGGGTTTCCTGCACCGGCATTTCCTCCAGCAGGGTGACGATGTGGACCGCAGTGGTCGGGGCGTGCATCATCGCGGTGATCGACTCGGCCTGCCCCTTGATCGGGCCGACCCGGGCCAGGTCCGCGATCTCGGTGTTGGCCGTGAGGAATCGGGTGATCCGCCCGGTGGGCGGCGCGTCCAGGACGATCGCGTCGTAGAGGAGGTCACCGCCGCGGTTCTTGCCCGAGGTGGTCCGCCGAGACGCCTCGTACACCTTGCCGATCTGCAGGACGTCGCGCAGCCCGGGCGCGATGGTGGTGGCGAAGTCGATGGCGCCGAAGCGTTCGAGGATCCCCCCGAGACGACCCATGTGGTAGAAGAGCTGCAGGTATTCGAGCAGGGCCGCCTTGGCGTCGATCGCCAGGCCGTAGACCTCGCCGCCGCCCGGCGCATTGGCCACTCGGGCCTCGGTGTCCGCCAACGGCGCCACATCGAGGGTCTGGGCGATGCCCTGCCGGCCTTCGACCTCCACGAGCAGGACGCGTCGTCCACCGGCCGCGAGGGCCAGGGCCAGGGCGCCCGCGACCGTCGTCTTGCCGGCTCCTCCCTTGCCGGTCACGATGTGCAGCCGCAGCCTGGCGAAGTCGGCTGCGGAGAGGGCGGGGGTGATCGCGGGGGAGAGTGCGGGCGACGACGTTGTGGCCGGCGAGGGAGGAGGCACCGTATGAGCGTAGGCGTTGCGTGGTTACGCTGCATCCATGACGACCTCCATGACGACGTGGGAATACCTGACCATTCCGTTGATCCCGCACAACACCAAGGCGATCCTCGACATGCACGGCGAGGAGGGGTGGGAACTGGTGACCGTGGTGCCCGGCCCCAACGGCGGCCTGGTGGCATACCTCAAGCGGGCGAAGGCGAGCTGACATGGGCGACTCACGGGTCGAAGCGGCGCTCGCCGGCGTCGGGGTGAGCGTGCCGGTCCCCGGCGCTCCGGTCGGGGCCTATGTGCCGGCGCTTCGCGTCGGTGACCTGGTGTGGACCTCGGGGCAGTTGCCGACGGTCGACGGAGCACTGCAGGCCACCGGCAAGGTCGGTGTCGGGGAGGGGTTGGTCGACCCGGTGCGGGCCAAGGAGTTGGCCCGCACCTGCGCCGTCAATGCACTGGCCGCCGTCAAGCAGGCCGTTGGCGACCTGGACAAGGTCGTCCAGGTCGTCAAGGTGGTCGGTTTCGTGGCCTCCGACCCCGGTTTCACCGGCCAGCCCGCCGTCATCAACGGTGCGAGTGAACTCCTTGGAATCGCTTTTGGCGACAAGGGTATTCACGCGCGTTCGGCCGTCGGTGTCGCGGTCCTCCCGTTGGACGCGCCGGTCGAGGTCGAGATCGTCGTGCAGGTGCGGGACTGAGGGCTCGCGTCCTCAGGCCGCCAGCGTGGAGCCGTCGGCGTGGGCATGGGCGTGGGCGGCCGGTTCGAGGGCCTCGTTGACCAGCGCGGCGACGTCGGTCATCGGCCGGACCGTGACGGCGTCCAGCACCTCCCGAGGCACGTCCTCGAGGTCGGGTTCGTTGCGGCTCGGGATGAAAACCGTTGTCATCCGGGCCCGTTGAGCGGCCAGGAGCTTCTGCTTCAGCCCGCCGATCGGCAACACGCGGCCGCCCAGGGTGACTTCACCGGTCATCGCGACGTCTGAGCGCACCGGGCGTCCGGTTGCCAACGACGTCAACGCGGTCACCATCGTCACGCCCGCGGACGGACCGTCCTTCGGGGTGGCGCCGGCGGGCACGTGGACGTGGATCCGCCGCTCCAGCGCCGACAGGTCGGTGATCCCGAGGTCCGCCGCGTGTGAGCGCACGTAGGAGAGCGCGATCTGCGCCGACTCCTTCATGACATCGCCGAGTTGGCCGGTCAGGGTCAGGCCCGGTTCTCCCGCAACGGAGTTCGCCTCGATGTAGAGCACGTCGCCACCCAGACCGGTCACGGCGAGGCCGGTCGCGACGCCGGGGACAGAGGTGCGCTCGTGCGACTCCGGGGTGAACCGGGGACGACCCAGGTATGCCGTCAGACTGTCGGCGTCGATCGTCAGCGGGAGTTCGGTGTCGTCGACGAGCTTGGCGGCGACCTTGCGCAGCACCTTGGCGATGAGCCGCTCAAGCTGGCGCACGCCGGGTTCGCGGGTGTAGTCCGTCGCCATGAGTTCCAGAGCACCGTCGGTGACGACGACCTCCTCGGCAGTCAGGGCGGCCCGGTCGCGCTGCCGGGGCAGCAGGAAGTCGCGGGCGATGGCGACCTTCTCGTCGCTGGTGTACCCGTCCAGGGTGACCAGTTCCATCCGGTCGAGCAGCGGTTGCGGGATGCTCTCCACGACATTGGCCGTGGCGAGGAAGACGACGTCGGAGAGGTCGAGATCCAGGTCGAGGTAGTGGTCGCGGAAGGTGTGGTTCTGGGCGGGATCGAGCACCTCCAGCAGGGCCGCCGCCGGGTCGCCCCGATAGTCCGAACCGACCTTGTCGATCTCGTCCAACAGGACCACCGGGTTCATCGAACCGGCTTCGCCGATCGCGCGCACGATGCGCCCGGGAAGAGCACCCACATACGTGCGGCGGTGACCGCGGATCTCGGCCTCGTCGCGAACGCCGCCGAGCGCGACTCGGACGAACTTGCGCCCGAGCGCTCGGGCCACGCTCTCGCCAAGTGACGTCTTGCCGACGCCGGGTGGCCCGACGAGGGCGAGGACCGCCCCGGAGCCTCGGCCGCCGACGACTTCCAGGCCGCGGGCGGCGCGACGGGACCGGATGGCGAGGTACTCGACGATGCGTTCTTTGACGTCGTCGAGCCCGTGGTGGTCGGCGTCGAGGATCGCGCGGGCAGTGGGCAGGTCGGTGGAGTCGTCGGTCGTGGTGGTCCAGGGCAGGTCCAGGACGGTGTCGAGCCACGTGCGGATCCAGCCGGATTCGGGGCTGGCGTCACTGGCGCGTTCGAGTTTGCCGACCTCGCGCAGCGCCGCCGTGCGGACCGCCTCCGGCAGGTCGGCGGCCTCGACCCGGGTTCGGTAGTCGTCCGTCCCCTCGGGTTCGCCCTCGCCGAGTTCCCTACGAATGGCGGCCAATTGCTGGCGCAGCAGGTACTCGCGCTGGGTCTTGTCGACGCCGGCGCGGACCTCTTCGGCGATCCGCTCATTGACCTCGGCCTCGGCGTTGTGGTCGCGCAGCCAGGGCAGTAGCAGTCGGAATCGGTCGATGGTGCCGGGGGTTTCGAGAAGGTCGCGCTTCTGCTCGGTCGAGAGGTAACCGGCATACCCGGCGAGGTCGGCGAGAGCGGACGGTTCGCTGATGTGGTTGATGCTCTCGATGACCTGCCAGGCGTTGCGGCGCTGCAGGTCGGCGATCACGAGCGCGCGGAATTCGGTTGCGAGCGTGCGGGTTTCGTCGTCCACGGGGTCGACGTCGAGGGGTTCCACATCCATCCACAGGGTCGAACCGGCCTCGTTGGTGGCCTGCCCGAGACGGGCTCGCGACTCGCCCTTGACGACGACCGCGCGGGTCCCGTCGGGGGTCCGGCCGCGCTGAACGATCGTGGCGATCGTGGCATGGGTGGGGTAGCGGTCCTGCAGGCGCGGAGCCACCAGGAGCGTGTTGTCGGTGCCGGTCGCCGCGGCGTCCACCGCGGCCTGGCCGGCGTCGTCGAGCTCAAGCGCGACGGTCATGCCGGGGAGCACGACCTGGTCGTCGACGAGCATCAGGGGGAGACGCTGTGGCGTCATACGGGTACCTCCAGAGTTGAGTTCACCAGACTCAATGCTGGGTGGGTCCCCTTTGTTCCCCGTATGCCGACCGCCGCCGCCCGCTTGCAGTTGTAGGTTCCGGCGCAAGTTGTCACTTTCCGGGTTTCTTGTCACTCGCGTGTCACTTCCGGGTTTCTTGTCACGCCGGGAGGACGCTGGATCCGTGGCCAGGGCGCCGCGAGGCGAGGTCGAGTTCCGGTACACGTCCTTCGAGGGTGAGGACGTCGTGACGACACTGGACCGCGCACCGGTCGAGGAGGTTGTCCGCGGGTTGCCCGTCCGGAGGTTCGGCTCGCACGCGGGGATGGGCCACTACCCGGGTTGGTGGTGGTCCGCGACGATGTCGGCCCACGTGGGCTACGAGAGCCTGCTGGAGCGGGACCGGCTGATGCTCGCCGACTTCGACCGGGGCGTGACCGCAGTGGCAAGCCAGCCCTTCGGACTGACTGGCGGGGATGGCGACGTCATCCGTCGACACGTCCCGGACTACCTCCTCGTCGGACCCGACTTGGTCACCGTGGTCGACGTGAAACCCGCTGGGAAACTCGACAAGCCCGATGTGTCGGCCTCCTTGGATTGGACTGGGCGACTCATGGCCGAGCGGGGTTGGCGGTATGAGGTCTGGTCAGGCGCCAGCGACGTGTTGCTGACCAACGTCCGCTTTATCGCGCAGGGTCGTCGGCCTGCCCTCGTTCACGCGCCTGCCCTTGCTGCGCTGGCCACTGCGGGACAGCCCGGGCGAACGCTCGGGCAGGCGCTTGAGGTCGCCAACTGGGACGTGGCGACTGATCTCCGCGCCGCGCTCCTGGTGTTGCTCTGGCAGCAGGCCTGGCGGGTCGATCTCGATACGCCGCTCAGCGCGACCACCACCATTTTGGACATCGTCGGAGGTGACCATGTCCGGCAATGTGCTTGAGCTGAAGGTCGGCGCCCGCGTCTGGTTCGACGGCGGCGCCTGGACTGTGTGCGAGGTCCCCGGAGCTGAGGTGCGCTTGCGCGACTCCCACGACCGGTACCGGCTCACCGCGATCGACGAATTGCTTGGCCGAGCACGCGACCTCGATGCGGTTGCCGACACTGACGCCACGAGCCCGGGCATGTCCAACGTTGCTTTGTCCGCGCTCACCGCCAAGCAGCGCGGCCTGGTGGACCGTCGCCTCGCCGTGCTGGCGCCACTCCTGCAGGCCAGTTCGGTTGATTCGGAGGCGCTCGGCTCAGCAGCGGCTGCCTTGGGCGTCTCCACGCGTACGGTGCGTCGCCGACTCGAGGACCTTCGGAATCTCGGTCCCGGCGGACTCATCGACGAGCGATTGCTGAAGGACACACGACGGTCCGTCGATCCGCGATGGGACGAGGCATGCACGCAAGTCCTTCGCGATCAGACGAATCGGTCGACACCCTCACGCGCGACCGTGATTAGGCAGGCCAACGCTGCCTTCCTCGCCGCCGTCCCGGAAGGTCAAGTGCCGTCGAAGACAGTCGCCTACCAGCGTGTGGAAGAACTCGACCGTGGGCGTTACACGTTTGGGGAGGCCAAGCAGCGACGCTCTGTCGCCAAGCGACCCCAAGGGGTGCTGGGCCAACTTCGGCCGACACGTCCCGGCGAGTACGTCCTCATGGATGGATACAAGCTCGACGTCTTCGCTATGGAGCCGGTGACCATGCGCTGGGTCAACACCGAGCTGACGGTCGCGATGGACCTCTACGACAGATCGCTCAAGGGCATCCGCCTGCGGCCCGTCGCGGCCAAGTCGGCCGACGTGGCCGATGTCCTGCTCCAGTGCCTGACACCGCAGCAGTGGGGGAGGACGCCGTCCGCACAGTCAGGCCCGTACGCAGGGGTCCCCGAGAACGTGATCCTGGGCTCGGTCG
>JBDIAR010000115.1:0-11316 GCA_039812545.1 Dermatophilaceae bacterium
GGACATCGCCCCCACTCGATTGGAGGTAATCCCGGGCGCTACCGGCGGCCGCTATTACCTCCACCGCGCATCCACCGTGCATCCACCGCGCATCCACCGCGAAAGGCGGGGGGAGCCGGGAGGCGTCAGCGGTTGGCGCGGTGCCGGCGGGCCAGGTCGACGTAGATCGCGGCGTTGCGGCGGATCCGGGCCAGCCCGTCCTCGTCAAGAGCCCGCACCACCTTGCCGGGAACGCCGAGGACCAGCGAGCGCGGCGGGATGACGACCCCCTCGGCGACCAACGCCCGCGCGCCGATGATCGAACCCGGCCCGACCACCGCGCCGTTGAGGACCACCGCGCCCATCCCGACGATCACCTCGTCCTCGATGGTGCAGCCGTGCAGGATCGCGCCGTGCCCGACCGAGACGTCGGAACCGACGGTGAGCGGCATACCGGGATCGGCGTGCAGGGCGCACAGATCCTGGATATTCGAGCGGGCGCCGATCGCGATCGACTCGCAGTCGGCGCGCACGACGGTGCCGTACCAGATGCTCGCGTCCGCACCGAGGCGCACCGACCCGATCACGGTGGCCGTGGCCGCCACCCAGGAGGACGGGGCGAGTTCGGGTTCGTGTCCGTCGAAGGCCAGGTTCATGACCCCGATGATCCCAGGGCCGGAGCATTCACAGCGGGGAACCGCTCCGGATAGCTGGCCCGCACACTCTCCCGGATCGCCTCCGGCACCCCACCGCGCACGATGCCGAGCAGCCCGCGCACCGCCGCGGCCTCGTCGGCGTCGACGTACATCTCCTGGCATACCGCGTCGCGCAACAGCCAGCGCAGATTACTCGCCGAACCCAACCCGTCCCGCCGCAGCCTGCGGGCTCGCTGGATCGCGGCGAGTTCGGCCACCACCCGCGGGACGGGCACGACGGGGACGCGCTCGCGGCCGAGTTCGGCCAGGGCGATCCGCAGCAGAGTCCGATAGTCCAGGTCCAGATCTGCCAGCGGGTATGCCGCGCCGGGCTCGCCGTGTTCGAGCGCGCCCGCGACCGCCTGGGCGACCTGCGTCGCCGTGACGGCGGAGGAGCCGCCCCGGGGCCACAGGACGACGGGGCCGCGCAGGATCCGGTCGAACACCTCGACCTTCCAGACCGGGACCTGGCCGGGAATCGTGCCGAACACGTACGGCACCTCCAGCACCATGACGTCCATCCCGCCCTCGGCGCCGACCGCCACGAGTCGATCGGCCTGCTCCTTGCGCTGGCGCCAGTAGACGTGCCGCTGCGCCATCCCGCGCTCCGGATGACGGCGGTCCCACCAGGTGAAATACGACCCGAGCAGCACCGCCCGGCGGACCCCTCGGGCGGCCGCGACGGCGAACAGCCGCGCCGGGATCTCGACGAGGCGGGTGTGGAAGAAGGGCTCGACGGGCACCGGCACGTGCACCCGATCGTCCGGGCCGACGGAGTAGACGAGCGCGTCGTGGCCCTCGACCGCCTCCCCGAACTCGGCGTCCGTCATGGCGAACAGGTCCGCGAGACGCACCGGCACACCCGGCGCCTCCACCGGGGGAGCCGACCCGGCCAACACCCCCACGTCGTGCCCGAGTTCGCGCAATCGCCAGACGCAATGGCTGCCCAACAGGCCCGAGCCGCCGACGACGAGTACCCGCATACCTTGTCACTCCCACACCACGAGCCGGGTCCCCACCGGCTCCGATAGTGCAGGATTCCACATGTGCCCCCCATTCGCCGCCTCGCCCTGGCAGTCGCGCTGGCCACATCGGCCCTCGCCGCCGGTGCGGCCGGTGCGGCTGGGGTGTCGGCAGCGGGGGCCGTCGCGCCGGCCTACGCACAGGACGCTCCGGCATACGCCGACACGAACGTGCGCGTCCCGGTGCGGGCCGAACCGGACGGCACGGCGGTCGACCTCGACGCGACGCTGACCCTGCCGAACTCCCCGGGCCCGCATCCGGCGCTGCTGCTCGCGCACGGGTTCGGCGGCTCGAAGGCCGACCTGGCCGACGAGGCGCACCGCCAGGCGAGTCGCGGGTATGCCGTGCTGTGGTACTCCGCGCGCGGGTTCGGCGCGTCGGGCGGGCGGATCCACCTGCTGGATCCGGATTACGAGGTGGCCGATGCGCGTCGCCTCCTCGACCTGCTCGCCGCTCGCACCGAGGTCGCCAAGGACGGCGCGAACGACCCGCGAGTCGGGGTCGTCGGCGGGTCCTACGGCGGCGCGACCGCGCTCATGGTGGCCGCAACCGATCCGCGGGTCGACACCGTGGTGGCGGCGATCACGTGGAACGACCTGGCGAAGGCGTTCTTCCCCAATGCGGTCGGGCCCACACCCGGACTGGCCGGGGCCGGTGGCGTGGGGGGCGTGGGGCCGCTCAAGCAGCTGTGGGCGAACCGGTTCATCGTCTCGGCGGCCGCGTCGAGTCCGAGCGCTGGTCCGAGCGCTGGCGCGAACGCGACCCCGAACGCCGGCCCGAATCCTGCCGGGCCGCTGTGCGGCCGGTTCGACCCGACCGTATGCCGACTGTTCCTGAACGCGGCCGACACCGCGACCGCGAGCCCCGAGCTGCTCGCGATGCTGCGCGCGCACTCCCCCTCGCCGATGCTGGCGAACCTGCGAGCGCCGACCCTGCTGGTCCAGGGCATGGCCGACAGCCTGTTCGGTCTGGACCAGGCCGACGCCACGGCCGCGGCCCTCAAGGCGAACGGCACTCCCTTTGCGATGTATTGGACCGACGGCGGCCACGACGGCCCGAGCAGCACCGCCGACGCCGACCGGCGGGCCGCCGACACCTGGCTGGACGACCGGCTGCGCGGGACCGGCACGCGCCCGCCGGACGGAACAACCGGCATACCGGCCTTCACGTATGCCGGTACGCGCCCGCGTCGGGCGCCTGCCGCACCGTTGTTCACCATGGACGGGTACCCGGGGATCCGGCCGATGAACGAGACCCCGCTGAAGCTGAAGCCGCTCGCCGCGGGCGGCGGCGGGTTCGTCTCACCGCCGGGTGGTCAGCCGGCCTCCCTCACCACCGTCCCCCAGGGCGGCGGGCTGGGCGGGCTGACCCTGCCCGGCTGGCAGTTGGCCGCTCTGCCCGGGCAGTTCGCGGCGTTCGACACCGAACCGGCCCCGCAGCGCATCGAGGTGCTCGGTTCGCCGAAACTGACCCTGAGGGTTACATCGAGCGCGGCCGACGCGACCCTGTTCGTCTCACTGTGGCAGGTGACCGGTGAGACGGCGACCCTGCCGCGGCGCCTCGTCGCGCCGGTGCGGATCGCCACCGTGCCCGGACATCTGACAGAGGTCGAGGTCGCCCTGCCCGCGGCCGGCTACACCGTGGAGGCCGGCAGCACCTGGCGGGTACTCGTCAGCAGCACCGACGGCGGATTCGCCGTCCCCCGGGCTGCTCGCGCCTACACCGTCACCGCCGTGGGTGACCTGATCCTGCCCCGGGCCGGCGCCGCGGTCCGGATCGCCGACACCGCCGATCGCGAATCCCAGTTGGTGGGCGCGGCCCTGGTCGCCCTCCTGGTCCTCCTCGCGGCGCTGGCACTGCGACGGGGACGCCGCACCCGGCATACCGACACCCCGCCCGACACCCGGCATACCGACACCCCGCCCGACCGAGGCTCCGCCGACCCAGCCTCCCCCGCCGGACCACACCCCGCCGCCCCGGTCCTCGAGGTGGCCGGGCTGGTCAAGACGTACGCCGACGGGCATCGCGCCGTCGACGGCGTCAGCTGGACGGTCGAACGCGGGCAGATCGTCGGCCTGCTCGGCGCGAACGGCGCGGGCAAGACGACCACGATGCGGATGCTCGTGGGTCTCATCGAGCCGGATGAGGGTTCGGTCCGCATCCTCGGCGAACCCGTCGACCGACACGCGCAGCACGGGACCGCGGTCCTGGCCCGGGTGGGCGCCCTCATCGAAGGGCCCGGTTTCATGCCGCACCGCAGCGGCCGGGAGAACCTGATCGCCTACTGGGCGGCCGCCGGACACCGCCTGTACAGCGCCGACCTGGACGGCCCGCTCGATGTGGCCGCCCTCGGCGACGCCGTCGACCGTACGGTCCGCTCGTACAGTCACGGCATGCGCCAGCGGCTCGGGATCGCGCAGGCGATGCTCGGCCGTCCCGAACTCCTCCTGCTCGACGAACCCACCAACGGCCTGGATCCGCCCCAGATCGCCGCGATGCGCGGCATCCTGCGCCGGTATGCCGACGCCGGCGGCACGGTCGTGGTGTCCTCCCATCTGCTGGCCGAGGTCGAACAGACCTGCACGCACGTCGTCGTCATGGATCGCGGTCGGGTCGTGCTGGCCGGCCCGGTCGACGCCCTGCGCGGCGAACGCCGCCTCGAGGATGTCGTCCTCGGGACCATCGCTGCGCAACGCGGGTTCGGCGACGGGACGACCCACGACGACGAGGTCCTGCGGGAGGTGCGTCGCCGATGACGTCGAGCTCGATACACCCCCTCACCCTGGGCGCGGAATGGCGCCGGCAGTGGGGCCGCCGGCGCACGCTGTGGTCGCTGGTCCTGCTGCTCGCGCTGCCGCTGGTCATCGTCGTCGCGTTCCGGTTCGGCGACGGACCGGTACGCGGCAGCACCCGCCTGGTGGACCTGGCCCAGCTCGGCGCGGCGAATTTCGCGGTGTTCATCGTCTACGTCTCGGCGCAGTTCCTCCTCGTCGTACTCGCGGCCCAGTTCGCCGGCGACACCGTCCCGGCCGAGGCGTCCTGGGGCACATTGCGGTATCTGCTCGTCGCGCCCGTCCCGCGCGTCCGGCTGCTGACCAGCAAGCTGATCGTCGCGATCCTCACGGTGACCGCGGCGGTGCTGCTGATGACCGGCTGGGCCCTGCTCGTCGGCCGGATCGCCTACGGTCCGGCGCCGCTGACCAACCAGGTCGGTGGAACCCTCGACTGGCCGGTCCTGGGGCCGCGCCTGGTGCTGGTGTGCGGGTACCTCGTCGTGCAGTTGCTCCAGGTCGTCGGGCTCGGCTTCTGGTTCGGGACACGCACCGACGCCCCGCTCGCCGCGGTCGGCGGCACGGTCCTGGTCACCGTCCTCGCCGGCATCCTCGGGCAGATCGACGCCCTCGGCGATCTGCGCAAGGTCCTGCCGCTGCACTACGACCGGGAGTGGTTGACGCTGCTCGACGATGTCGTCACGTGGGACGATCTTCGGCACGGAGTGCTGTGGTCGCTGCTCTGGTTCACGATCACCACGGCACTGGCATACCGGCGCTTCCTGCGCAAGGACATCCTCAGCTGACAGCCCTCCAGGCAAGGCGGATCTCATGACTCCCGACCCGAACCCCGCCCGTCGGCTGTGGAGCCTGGTCGAACCCCTCCACGCGGTCACCTACTTCTCCCCCGAACCCATCGAGGCGTTGCGGCGGGCGGGTTTCCGTGGGTTCTGGATGGGGTACTTCGCCGGCCGCGCGGCACCGCTGGGGCCCGTCGGCGCGCCGGTCGTGCACGCGCTGTTCTACAACTTCCCGCTGGAGCAGGTATGCCGGTCCGTGCCGGCCGCGTGGGAGTTCGCGCCGCCGCAGGCGGCGCTGGAGGCGCGCCTGACCGGGTCGGCTGCGGCGCTGCGGCGACTGCTCGGACCGCTCGCCGGGGCGGACCGGCACGACGATCTGACCCGCATCGCCGACCTGGCACTGACCGCCGCACTCGCCGGTGACCCCACCGGCCGCGCACTGTATGCCGCAAACCTGGCCCTGCCGGTCCCGAGCGACCCGCTGGAACGCCTCTGGCACGCCACCACCCTGTTGCGCGAACACCGCGGCGACGGGCATGTGGCGGCGCTGCTCGTCGCCGGCCTGTCCGGGATCCACGCCCACCGGCTGCACGCCGCCGCCACCGGCACCCCGCAGCCGATCTACGAGGCGGCCCGGGGCTTGACGCCCGAGCGGTGGGCCGCGGCCACGGCCGAACACGTCGACCGCGGGCTGCTCGACGACGACGGGCGACTCACCGAGGCTGGGACGGCCCTGAAGGAACAGATCGAACGGCATACCGACGCCCTCTCCGCCGGACCGGTCGACGCACTGACCCACGCGGAGTACGCCGAACTCGTCGCCGGCCTGCGCCCGATGGACGCCGCCGTTGTGGCCGGCGGGGAGATCCCGATGAAGTCGCCGATGGGTCTGGACCTGCGCGCCGCGCTGACCGAGTGATCGCGCCCGCCCGCATGGGCGATTACCTGGCGATACTGCGGTTACCGACAGGTAGCACCCGCCAGTAGATTCCCGTCATGACTCGCGTAATGTTCCACGGCGGCACGAGCATGCCCCTGGAGATGCACAAGGTCCGGATCGTCCAGAAGCTCAACCTGCCGCCCATCGAGGCGCGCCTGGCGGCGATGGAGGGAGCCGGCAACAACACCTTCCTGCTGCGCAATCGCGACGTGTTCATGGACATGCTGACCGACAGCGGCGTCAACGCCATGAGCGATCGCCAGCAGGCGGCGATGCTGACGGCCGACGACAGTTACGCGGGATCGGCGACCTACGACCGGCTCTTCGACAAGCTGCACGACGTCTTCGGTATGCCGTACTTCCTGCCGACCCACCAGGGCCGCGCCGCCGAACACCTCATCGCCCGCACCTTCGTCACCGAGGGCTCGGTCGTCCCGATGAACTACCACTTCACGACGACGAAGGCGCACATCGTCCTGATGGGAGGCCGGGTCGAGGAGCTCTACACCGACGAGGGGCTGAAGGTCACCAGCAGCCACCCGTTCAAGGGCAATCTCGACGTCGACCGGCTCCGGGCGTTGATCGTCGAGGTCGGCACGGACGCCATCCCGTTCGTGCGCCTCGAAACCGGGACCAATCTCATCGGCGGCCAGCCGCACTCGCTGCAGAACGTCCGCGACCTGCGGGCGGTATGTGACGAGTTCGGGCTACTGCTCGTC
Organism: Dermatophilaceae bacterium; assembly: GCA_039812545.1. GTDB lineage: Bacteria > Actinomycetota > Actinomycetes > Actinomycetales > Dermatophilaceae > JBDIAR01. Next base: position 6,928 of record JBDIAR010000115.1, read on the forward strand.
ATGGACGCCTCGCTGCTCTCGGACAACCTGTGGTTCATCAAGTCACGCGAGGACTCCGAGAAGGACCGGTCGATCGCCCAGATCACCCGCGAGATCGCCGACCTGTGCGACATCGTCTACTTCTCGGCGCGCAAGATCACCTGCGCCCGCGGCGGCGGCATCCTCATCCGCGACGAGGAGATCTACAAGCGGATGCGCGGTCTGGTTCCGCTGTATGAGGGGTTCCTCACGTATGGCGGGATGTCGGTCCGCGAGATGGAGGCCATGACGATCGGGCTGGACGAGCTGCTCGACGAGGACAATATTTGCCAGGGCCCGCTGTTCATCGAGCACATGGTCGGTGAGCTGGCCCGCCGTGGCGTCCCCGTCATCACCCCGCCGGGCGGCCTGGGCTGCCACCTCAACGCGCTCGCCTTCCTCGACCACGTCCCCCAGCACCAGTACCCCGCCGGTGCACTGGCCGCCGCCCTCTACATCGCCAGCGGCGTGCGCGGAATGGAGCGCGGGACCCTCTCCGAGCAGCGCGACGAGTTCGGCGTCGAGCCGATGGCCGAGATGGAACTCGTCCGCCTCGCCATGCCGCGTCGCGTCTTCACCCTCTCCCAGGTCTCGTATGCCATCGACCGGATCAGTTGGCTGTACGAGAACCGGGCGCTGATCGGCGGCCTGACCTGGGTGGAGGAGCCAGAGGTGCTCCGGTTCTTCTACGGTCGGCTGGCGCCGACGACCGACTGGCCGAACCAACTGGTCGCCAAGTTCCGCGCGGACCTGGGCGACAGCCTGTAGTCCGGAGGGGTCCGGCCTACGGAACGGACCGGCGCAGCGGAAGCCGTCACCCGGCATACTCTGCGCCGTGACCCTACCCACACCATCGGCCGGACCCGTCCGACACAACGCGGCTGACGCCCTCGCGGCGGCCACCCCCGCGGATCGGGATCGGTTCGCCGACGCGATGCGGGTCGGCTCGCTGCTCGTCGTCATCCTCGGGCACTGGCTGATGGTGGCCGTGACCCCGGACGGTCGCATCGACAATGCCCTCAGGGCCGTGCCCGCGCTGCAACCGCTGACGTGGGTGCTGCAGGTCATGCCGTTGTTCTTCCTGGTCGGCGGCGTCGCGCACGCGCACGCCTTGGAGCGGGTCGCCGGCCCCGGCGCCGCCCTCGAACCCGGCGGGTATGCCGCGTTCGTGCGGTCCCGCGCCGTGCGGTTGCTGCGGCCGAGTGGCGCCTTCCTGCTCGTCTGGCTGGCCGTCGGCGTCCTCGCCGATCGGGCCGGCTGGACCCGTGGCGACCAGGGCAAGCTGATTTCATCGGCCCTGGTCGCCGTCCCGCAACTGTTGTGGTTCGTCGGGATCTATCTCGGGGTCGCGGCGTGCGCACCGCTGATGTGGCGACTGCACCGGCGGTTCGGGCTGCGGGTGGTGGTCGTCCTCGTCGCCGCGGCGGCCGTGGTGGACGTGCTGCGGTTCCGGGCCGACCAGGCCCTGCTGGCCAATCTCAACTTCGCCCTGGTCTGGCTCGCGGTACACCAACTGGGGTTCGGCTGGCGCGACGGGAGCCTGTCGGCCCGAGTCGGAGCGGCGCTGCTCGGGTTCGGTGCGGTCGGGCTGGCGGCCTGCCTGCTGTTCGGACCGTACCCCGTCTCGATGGTCGGCCTGCCCGGGGACACCGTCTCGAACATGGCCCCGCCGACCTTCGCCCTGCTGTGTCAGGGGTTGGCGCTGATCGGTGCGGTCGCCCTGGCGCGCGGGCCCGCGCAGCGCGTGCTGCGTCGACCGCGGATCTGGTATGCCGTGGCCGCCGCCGGCCGGTATGCCATGACCGCGTTCCTCTGGCATCTGACCGCGTTGATGCTGGTGATCCTCGGTCTGCGAGCGCTCGGGGTCCGACTGCCCGAGGTCGGCTCGGGGCTCTGGTGGATGACGCGGCCGCTGTGGTTCGTCCTGTTGGCGCTGCCGACCGCGGCCCTGGTGACCGTGTTCGTGCGCTGGGACCGTGGCGGCAGTGATCGTGGCGGCAGTCGGGGAGCAAGCGGTTCCGTCCCGGCGTGGGCGGATCCGGTGGCCGCCCTCGCTGCGGCGACTCTCTTCCTCGGGATCTTGATGATCTCCATCGCCGGCGTGGACGTCCTGGGCGGAGCGCCACAGTTCTTCCTTCTCGGGGAGATCACCCCGGCATACGGATTGCTCGTCGTGGCCGGTGGCGGGCTGCTGCTGGAACTCAGTTCGCGAGCCGATAGATGAACGCGGCCATCGCCTCGCGGGTCACCGGCAGGGCCGGGCGGTAGGTGCGGTCGGCGTAGCCGGTCGAGATGCCCTGCGCCGACATCCAGGCGATCTCCTTGAAGAACGGCGCGGACGTCGCGACGTCGGTGAACGGCGAACGGGAGGGGGCGCCCGAGGCGGCCTTGGCATACCGGCACATGAAGGCCGCCATTGCCTCCCGGGTGACCGAACCCGTGGGCCGGAAGGTTCCGTCGCCGTAGCCGGTCGTGATCTTGCGGGACGCCATCCAGGTGATCTGCTTGTAGAACGGGTGACTGGTGGGCACGTCGCTGAACGGGGAGCGCGCGGGCGCGGTGAACGCGGGCGAACCGGCGAGCCGGTACATGAAGGCGGCCATCGCCTCGCGGCTGATCGAGTCGAGCGGGCGGTAGTGACGCGTGCCGTTGGCGAGCAGCCAGCCGGTGCTGATCCCCTTGGCGGCCAGCCAGTTGATCTCGGTGCGGAACGGGCTGGCGCCGATGTCGACGAAGTTGAACGTGCTCGTGGGGGCCGTCTTCGCCAGCACCGGAGTGGTTGCCGTGCTCGTCGTGGCCGGCGTTTGAGCGACGGTGATGACGAACTCGCCGCGGGAGCCGTAGGTGGAGTATCCCGACGAACCGGCGCCCGAGACGACGGCGTAGTAGGTGCCGGCGCCCAGGGTCAGCGACGCCCGCGCGTCCAGGCCGGCCGCGGTGGCCGACGTGAGGGCGGCGACACCGGGGTTCACGGTGGCGAGCACCTGGCCGCCGGAGTTGAGCACGAAGAGTTGGATGTCGAGGTTGCCGCCGGCGAAGCGGGGGGTGGCGGCGAAGGTCGCCGTCCCACCGGCGTGCTGGTACACGAAGTAGTCCTTGTCCTGGGGGCCCACGACGACGCCGGAGGAGGCGCGCGTCGTGGTCAGCGCGGCGGCGGTCGCCATCGTCGTCGAGCTGTTCGTCCGGTATGCCAGTCCGTGCGCCGCCATCACCGCGTAGTCGTCCTCGCGGTTCGTGGCACCGGCGAACTCGCCGCGGTCGAACTGGGTGACCGGCTTGCCGTACGAGTTCCCCATGATCGGCGCCCAGACTCCCGATCCGGCGTAGTAGCCGCCGCTGCTCGTGGTGTCGTGGTGCAGGCCCAGGGTGTGCCCGGCCTCGTGCGCGGCGGCCTCGGCGATGTAGGGCGCGGAGTTCAGGCCGTTGCGGGTGAAGACGAAGGCCGGCTGGTAGGTGGCGTGCCCCTGGGTGTAGTTGAAGACGCCCACGAAGGACTTCCCGCCGCAGCCGCAGGTCCCCGCTCCGAAGTCGGAGGTCGGCGTGATCAGGACGCGGGTCCCGTACACCGGGTCGGTGGCGTCCGAGCGGTCGATCGCGCCGGCCGCCGGGACCTTCGTGGTGACGTTGACGTCGAAGGCCTGGTAGTCGGCGGACACCCGGTTCCAGATCGTGTAGACCGCCTGGCGTTCGGTGGCGTTGAACGTGGTGGGGTCGGCGTCGATGCTCCACGCCGGCGTCTTGACCGAGGGCTGGGTGCTGGAGTTCCACGCGGTGCCGGTGATCGTCCCACCCGTGAAGTCGAGGTAGATGGTGCGCTGCGAGCCGGCCCGCGAGTTCAGCGCGAAGACGTCGGTACCGGCCGGGACGGCCATCAGGTCGGCGGTGGAGAAGGTGGTCCCGGTGGCGGCGGCGAGTGCGTCCGCGGTCGCCGGGGCCTCGTCGTACATGACCTCGGGGGTGAGCGCGGCCACCGTGGCAACCGAACCGCCGGACCGGGCGGGGCCGGTGTCCGACGTGGTCGACAGCAGGCCCGCGGACACGGCCACGGCGATGCCGGCGGCGGCGAGCTTGGTCGCGGCGGCCTTGATCTTCATGGGGAGCTTCTCCTGCGAGGTGGTCGGCTGTTCTCCGGTGCCTCCACCTTCGCGGGCCGACCCACGAGGACCGATCGAGGAATCGTGAGGAGATGCTTGCCTTCCGACGAGCCAATTATGTGCGCTTTAACCCCTTCTGACCTCTTTGCACCTTTTGACCCCTCGGCCCGGTCAGCATGGCGTCAAGGAACGGTTGCGTTCGTGAAGATTCGGGACCGGGATGCCCGGCGAGTTCACCGGAGCGTCGGGTGGGGGACGCCGGCCCGTCGCCGCGATG
>JBDIAR010000116.1:0-11126 GCA_039812545.1 Dermatophilaceae bacterium
GCCCGATCGGGCGATCTTGGACAACGGACGACGGATCCGGACCCGAGAATCGCCCGATCGGGCGATTTTGTCGGAAGGCGGGTGGCGGCGGGACGTGAGAGCCGGCGCCCGTTCGGGTGGACGGTATGCCGGGTGGGAGGATGGGCGTCGTGCGCGCGATCCTGTTCGACTGCTTCGGCGTCTTCGCCCGAACCCAGTCCCCCGCCGGCCAGGCTCTCATCGAATCCGCCGCCGGCGTCACGGACCAAACCCGGGCCGCCTTCTGGCGCGCCTTCTTGCGGCGCCGCCACGACTACGACGCGGGCCGGATCGACAAGACCGAGTACTGGACCCAGGTGGCCGCCGACGCCGGCCTGCCCTTCACGCCGTCGACCGTGCGGGCCGCGCACTACGCCGACCTCGCGAGTTGGGCCGGGGTGGACGACACGATGACCGGATACCTCGCCGACCTGCACGACCGCGGCCACCGGATCGGCCTGCTGTCCAATGTCCCCCACGAGTTGACCGAACTCATCGATCAGGCGCCGTGGATCCGCTACTTCGACTCGATCACCTTGTCCTGCCGGATCGGCCACGCCAAACCCGAACCCGAGGCCTTCACGATGGCCGTTTCCGCACTCGGCACCGACCCCTCCCGGACGCTCTTCTTCGACGACTCCGCCCCCAATGTCGCCGCGGCCGCGGCGGCCGGCCTGGATGCCCACGTCTTCGTCGACGCCGCCGGGGCCCGGGTGGTCATCGACGCAGCCGACTGACCACGTCGCATACGCTGCCAACGTGCCGGAACAGCTGTGGTGGATCGTCGCGGTCCTGATCGTCCTCGCCGCGACCGCAGCCGGCCTGTGGACCGTCGTCGATCGTCGCCGACCGAGCGCCCGCTACGGCGCCCTCACCTCGCCCAGCCGCAAACGCCCGCCGCGCCGCGCCTTCCGTCCCGACGGCGAGTCCGAACCCGAGTCGCCGCGCAAGGTCGCCGCGTTCGTCGTCAACCCGACGAAGGTCTCGGACCTGACCGACCTGCGCGTTCGTCTGACGGACGTATGCCGGGAGTCCGGTTGGGCCGAGCCGCTGCTGTTCGAGACGACCCCGGCCGACCCCGGGGGTGCGGGAGCCCGCTCGGCGGTCGCCGCCGGTGCGGACGTCGTGGTCGCAGTCGGCGGTGACGGGACGACGCGGTCCGTCGCCGAGGCACTGGCCGACGGTCCCACGCCGATGGCCGTGGTCCCCCTCGGGACGACGAACCTGTTCGCCCGCAATCTCGACATCCCCACCGACTCGCTGGCCTCGATGGTCCGGGTCGCACTCACCGGCGCCAGTCGCCGGGTGGACCTCGGCACGCTGACCCTCGACGTCTCCGGAGAGGACCAACGTCCGGGCGAACACACCTTCCTGGTGATGGCCGGCCTCGGCGTGGACGGGGAGGTCATGGCGACGACGAGCGAACGCGCGAAGGCCCGGATCGGCTGGTCGGCATACGTGCTCAACGGGTTGACCCGCGTGACGAAACAGGGCTTCAAGGCACGGATCACGACCGACGAACAGCCCGAGTTCACCCGGCGCACACGCAGCATCCTCGTGGGCAATTGCGGGCGGCTGACCGGCGGCATCGTCCTGATGCCGGATGCCCGGGTCGACGACGGGACGCTGGACGCGGCGATCATCTCGCCCCGGGGCCCGGTGGGGTGGGCCGGCGTGGTCGCCCAGACCGCGACCAAACGGCATTTCGGCCACGCCCGGGTGGAAATCGTGCGGTGTACCCGGATTTCGATCCGGGCCAGCCGGCCGACGGAGGTCCAGGTCGACGGCGACCACCTCGGCTCGGCCCGGACGGTGACGATGACAGTCCGGCCGCGGGCGCTGTCCGTGCGGGTTCCGCTGGCGTGAGCAAATCGTGAGGGCAACATGAGTGGCGGGCAACGGATGTTCGTGGCGGTGATCCCGCCGGAGGACGTGATCGCGGACCTGGAGGCGTTCGTCGAACCGCGCCGGGACGCCGATCCGCGCCTGCGGTGGGTCGATCCGGAGCACTGGCATGTCACGCTGGCCTTCCTGCCGGCGGTCCACCATCGCAGCCTGGACGACCTGGAGGAACGCCTCGATCTGGTTGCGGCACAACGTGACCCGATGGAACTGTGGCTCCACGACGCCGGCGCCTTCCCCGACGCCGCGCAGGCCAAGGCGCTGTGGCTCGGGGTTCGGGGGGCGGTAGACGACCGCTCCGACACCGAAGCGGCCCGATCGACGGGTTTGGCGGCCCTGGCCCGCGCCACCCGAGCCGCGGCCAACAATGCCGGCACCGCGGTCGACGGCCAGCGCTTTCACCCGCATCTGACCCTGGCCCGGACCCGCCCCGCCTTCGACGTCACCAGGTGGCTGCAAATCCTCGGCACGTATGCCGGTCCGTCCTGGTTCGCCGACGAGGTGGTGCTCATCGCCTCGCACCTGGGTCAGGGCCGCGGTGGTCGACCCCGGTACGAGCGGTACGCGAGTTTCCCGCTGGGACGCTGAACCGGCATACCCGACGGGCGTCGCGGATGGGGTCAGGACGCGGGCAGGTACCGGCCGGCCGCGGTCGTCCGGCCGTCCCGAGCGCGGACCAAGGTGTCCAGGGCACCGGCGGGAGCGTCGGGATCGTCCGTGGGCCGGGCGCTGACGACGATGCCGTCGTGATCGAACGCCGGAGAGACCAGCCGATAGTCGAATCGGTCGCCCGGACGGGCCGGGCCGCGCACCCGACGGGCCGCCTCGCTCATCATGATCGCCTGCAGCGGGCCGTGGACCACGAGCCCGGGGTACCCCTCGACGTCGCGGGCGTAGTCGCGGTCGTAGTGGATGCGGTGCGCGTTGTAGGTCAGGGCGGAGAACCGGAAGAGTAGCGGCGGCGGGGTGGCGAGCGCCCAATCTCCTTCCCGCACAGGGACGTCCGCGGGCATCGGGGACGCCGTCACGGTCGGCGCGGGGCCCACGGCCGAGACCTCGTCGCGATAGACGATGTCCTGCTCCTCGCTGACCGCGACGACGCCGTCCTGGGTGTAGCGGTGGACGACGGTCACGAAGGTCATCGACCCTGAGCGGCCCTGCTTGTCGATGCTCGAGGAGATGCTCGTATGCCGGGTCGCCGGTCGATCGAGCCGTAGCCCGGCACCCATGACGATCCGGCCGCCGGCCCACATCCGGCGTCGACCCGGCCCAGGCGGCGCCGGGATCGCATGCCGCGCGGGATGACCGTCCGGGCCGAGATCGGCGGTGGCGGGGCGTTCGAGCAGGTAGATCCACTGCCAGGCCATCGGCAGGGGTTCGCCGACGCCGAGGTCCGGCGGTGAGACGTCGATGAGGGCGGCGAGCGCGAATGCCGGTGCCGGGAGCAGGTATTCGGTGCGTTCGAGGTGCGTCGGCTGGCCATCCTCGGCGGACGTCGTTTCGGCAGAACCGGATTCGTCAGGGCGCATCGGTCTCTCCTATTCCGGCGCCGGCCAGGATGCGCCGGGCGCGCTCCAACACGGGTCGGTCCACCATGTGCCCGCCGATCGCCGCAGCCGCCGACGAGCCCGGTCCCACCTGGTCGAGAACCTTCGTGGCCCAAGCGAGTTCGTCGTCACCGGGGCGGAACCCCGCCTGCACCAATGGAACCTGACCGGGATGGATACACAACTTGCCGCCCAAGCCCAGCGATTTGGCATACCGGGTGTCGTCGATGACGAGCGCCTCGTCGCGGACGGCGGTCGTGACACCGTCCACGGGTTCGAGGAGGCCGGCGACTCGGGAGGCGAGGACCAGCGCCGACCTCGCGAAGAGCAGCGCCTCGCGGGTGTGGTCGGCTGCGATGTCGAGGGCGAAGTCGATGCTGCCGAACGCCATTCGCACCACGGCGGGACACCCGGCGATATCGCGGAGGTTCGCGATCCCGACCGCGCTCTCGACCAGGGCGACGATCGGGCGGCCGCCCAGGCGATCGGCGACCTCGGTCAGCGCGGCCGCCGACTCCGCCTTCGGCACCATCACCCCGGCCAGACCGGGCAGCCCGGCGAGCGCGGCCAGGTCGTCGTCGTGCCACGTCGTGCCACCGGCGTTGACCCGCACCCAGGCGCGTCGCCCCCCGTCCACGCCGCGCGCAAGGGGGCCACCCGCAAGGGGGCCACCCGCAAGGGCCGCGGCGACACCGTCGCGCGCCGCGTCCTTGGCGGCCTCCGCGACCGCGTCCTCCAGGTCCAGGATCACCTGATCTGCGCCGGAGTCAACGGCTTTCGCGAATCTGTCGACCCGGGCCCCCGGCACGAAGAGCCAGGCCACCCCGGCCGCCACGCCCGCCGCCGCCCCGCTCCGGCCCCCGGCCGTCATGGCGTCACCGGGTTCTGCGCCACCAGCTGGCGGACGATGACATTGCGCTGGATCTCGTTGGTCCCCTCACCGAGGATCATCAGCGGGGCGTCCCGGAAATAGCGTTCGATGTCGAACTCGGTCGAGTAGCCGTGGCCGCCGTGGATCCGCATCGCGTTCACCGCGATCTGCAGCGCGGTCTCGGAGGCGAACAGCTTGGCCATTCCGGCCTCCAGGTCCACCCGCCGCCCCTGGTCGTAGCGCCGGGCCGCGTGAAGGACGAGCTGACGGGCCGCCGTCAGCCCCGTCGCCATGTCCGCCAGGTAATTGCCCACCGATTGATGCTGCCAGATCGGCCGGCCGAACGCCTCCCGAAGCTGGGCGTACCGCAGCGAATCCTCCAGTGCCGCGGCACCGACGCCGAGGGCCCGGGCGGCCACCTGGATCCGGCCGATCTCCAGGCCGCGCATCATCTGGGCGAAGCCCTGACCCTCCTGCGGACCGAGCAACGAACTGATCGGGGTCCGGTAGTCGAGGAAACCGACCTCGCACGCCTCCACGCCCTTGTACCCCAACTTGGGCAGGTCACGCGAGACGGTCAACCCCGGCCCGGGTTCGACGAGCAGGATGCTGACTCCGCGATGGGCCGGTTCGGCATCCGGGTCGGTCTTGCACAACAGCGCGATCAGGCCGGAGCGCCGGGCGTTGGAGATCCATGTCTTGGTGCCGTTGACGGCATACATCTCGCCCTCGCGGCGGGCGGTCGTGGTCATCGCCTGCAAATCGCTGCCGCCGCCCGGCTCGGTCAGGGCCATCGTCGCGCGGAGCTCGCCGTTGGCCATGGCCGGCAGGTATGCCGCTCGCTGCGCGTCCGTGCCGAAGGTCAGGACCAGCTTGGCGACGACGGTGTGTCCGCCCATCGCGCCGGCCAGGCTCATCCAGCCCCGGGCGAGTTCCTCGGTGATCGCGACGTAGCACGGAGTGGACACCGCCGATCCGCCGAACTCCTCGGGGATCGCCAGCCCGAACACGCCGAGTCCCTTGAGCCCTTCGATCAGCTCCTCGGGATAGCTGTTGGCGTGCTCCAACTCCTTGACGACCGGCTTGACCTCGCGGTCGACGAAGGCGCGCACCACCTTGACCATCTCGCGTTCCTCGCCGGCCAGTTCGCTGAGGTGGTCCATGGGTCCATCGTGCACCTCACGACCGTGCGGCGCCCCTCGCGATCGGATCCGGTCAGCTGAAGATCGGACGGTACGGGCTCTGCGGGTCCTCGGTGCCGACAACGTCGGGCCGGAAGGTCGCGACGTCCATCCGGTGCGAGCCGTACACGACGTCACCGTATGCCGAGATGTGCACGACACCGCGCGCGTTGACGAGTTCCTCGGCAAGGACGTCCAATTCGGTGCCGGAGATCTCGATCCCGGCCACGTCGAAGGCGTCCCGCAGCGAGTGGACGATCGACTCGGCGGAGGTTCCGGTGGCAGCCGATCTGGCCGCCGCGGCCACCGCGGCGACATAGGCCGTCAGGCCGCCCTCGCCCAGGTCGTCCACGAACGGGTCGTTGAGGCTGATGTGCGCCGCCCGCCGGACGTGGTCGTGATGGTGGTTCGCGGTGTCGGAGGTGTCCGCCCCCGGGACCGGAAGGAGGTGGAAGGAGCGAATTTCTTTTGCACGGATAATGCCGGTTTTAATAGTCATACCTCAGCATGCGCCCTACCCCCGGGTAGGGCAACACCCTCAGAAACCCCGGATCCCGGCCAGCCAGCCGCGCGCCGCCACGAAGTCGGCATCCGTCGTCCCCGGGGCCACCGAGGCCTCGACGCCGTCGGCACGCGGATACGAGCCCAGGAATCGCACCCCGGCGCATACCCGGTGCAGGCCCATCAGCGTCTCGGCGACCCGATCGTCGTCGACGTGCCCCTCGAAGTCGATCGAGAAGCAGTACTGGCCCATCGCCTCCCCCGTCGGGCGCGACTCCAGCCGGGTCAGGTTGACCCCGCGGGTGGCGAACTGTTCCAGCATCGCCATCAGGCCGCCCGGGTGGTCGTCGCGCTGGAAGAGCACGACGGTGGTCTTGTCCCGTCCCGTGCGCGCCGGGATGCGGCCCGGGCGCGCCACGAGGGCGAACCGGGTGACGGCGTTCGGGTTGTCGGCCACGCCCCGCTCGAGCACGGTCAGCCCGTGTTGGTCCGCGGCCGCCGGCGCGCACACCGCGCCCTGGAAGGGTGCGCCGCCCCCACTGTGGGCCAGTTCCCGGGCCGCTTCGGCCGTCGACATCGTCGGCAGGTATGCCGCGTTCGGCAGGTGTTGCTCCATCCAGTGCCGCACCTGCGCCCAGGCATGGGAGTGGGTGCCGATGGCGACCAGGTCTTCGCGCCGGGTGCCCGCCCGGACCGCCAGCACGAAGGTGATCGGCACGAGTACCTCGGCGACGACCACGAGCGGATCGCCGCCGGACAGCGCGTCCAAGGTGGCGGTCACCCCGCCCTCGACGGAGTTCTCGATCGGCACCATCGCCCCGTCCGCGTCACCGGCCCGCACCGCGGCCAGCGCCGCGTCGACGGTCGCGAGCGGGACCATCGCCGGTTCCTCCGCCGCGGTCTGCGACCACTGCCGCAGGGCCATCTCGGTGAACGTACCGGCCGGACCAAGGTAGGCGTAGCGCGGCATACCGCCCCCTCTCCTCCGGTTCGCCCCCCGATCCTCGGGCGGCGGGTGTCGCCTTGCATCGTATGCGCGTATGCCGGGGGGTGCGCCGGGCGTCCGGGCCGACCACTAGGCTCGACACGCCATGACCTCCGCCCTCGCCATCAGCGCCATCGCGTTCTCGTTGATCTTCCCGGTCGAACTGCCGGACAAGACGTTCGTGGCGACCCTGGTCCTGTCGACCCGGATGCGGCCACTGCACGTGTGGTTCGGGGTGAGCGCGGCCTTCCTCGTGCAGACCGTCATCGCGTGCACGCTCGGCGGATTGCTGACCAAGCTGCCCGGCACCGCGATCGGCCTGGCGAGCGCCGCGATGTTCCTCGTGGGCGCGTTCGTGTTGTGGCGCGGGGCCGCCGGCGCGATGGCCGAAGAGGAAGAGGCCGAGGAGGAGTTCGACGCCAAGGCGCAGGAGGCGGCGCGCGGCGGCACGAGTGCCTGGCGGGAGATCAGCGCGAGTTTCGGGGTCCTCATGCTCGCCGAGTTCGGCGATCTGTCTCAGATCCTGACGGCGAACCTGGTTCTCAAATACGGCAATCCGGTGGCGGTGGGGATCGGCGCGTGGCTCGCGCTGGTCACCGTGTCGGCGCTGGGCGCGGCGCTGGGTCGGCAACTGTTGCGCCGCATCCCGCTGGCGAGGATCCGCCGGCTCGGCGCGAGCGTCTGCCTGGTGCTGGCGGCGTGGACGGTGTGGGAGTTGCTCAGCGCAGGGTGACCTGCCGGTTGAGCAGACCGGCCCGCGCCCGGCGTTCGTCGGCGGACAGCTCACCGGGGGTGCGCAGTGCGGTATCCAGGGCCTTCGCCATCGCCGCGACCGAATCGGCGTGCTCTTCGGGTGCGCGCTGGGGGTCCAGTTCCCAGACCGGGACGAGCAGGCCACAGGCCCGGAACGCGCCGAGCAGTCGCGAGTCGTGGTCCAGCCGGCTGCGGCCCGCGGCGTGCAGTCGGGCCAGCGCCCGGGTCGCGTCGTCCTCGTCGTGCGGCAGGATCCAGCGCAGATAACGCCGTTCGGCGATCTGGCACCAATAGACCGACGGCGCGCCCTCGACCCGCACCGTCGGGGTCGCGGACTCGTTGGCCCGCTCCAGGGAGGCCCGGCCGTCGTCGTCCAGTTCGGAGCCGGTCACCCAGAAGTCGAAACCCTCGTGAACGGTCACCTCGAACGGGGCGGACAGGTCGAGCAGTTCCTGCAGCCGCGGGGTCTCGGCGGTCGCCGCACGGGCCTGGCGCACCGGCGCGCCCTCCGGCGCGGCCGAAGCGTCGAGCATGGCCTGGGCGAGATCGCGGCTCGCATCGCCACTGGTCCCGCCGGACTGCGCTCCGACCATCACCCCGCCGCCGGCCCGGCGCATCCCCGCCCAGGCCATCGGCAGCACACTGGCGATGGTCACCTCCTCGGGCGCCCCGTCCGGAACCCGGCCCGTGGCATACCGAACCGTGGCGGTCGCCGCGGGAAGGATCTCACGCAACGCGACCCACTCGGTCTCGGCGGGCAGCCCCTCGAAGGGACGCGCCACGAAGGGGACGCTCGGAGAGCTTGCCGTCGACAGGCGACGAGAACGCGGACGACGTGAGGCCTTACCCATGAGGTCCCAGCGTAGTGCGCCCCCCGCCATCCGGGGTCGGCCCGGGGTTCGGCGCGGGTCCGCCCGCGGGTCAGCTGGTGCGGGTCAGCTGGTGCGGCGCCGGGACGGGCCGCCGAGGGAGGCCCAGACCGTGCGGCCGCTCTTGTGTTCGGCGACGCCCCACTCGTGCGCCAGGCTGCGCACGATGCGCAGCCCGCGGCCGGTGGTGGCATACACCGCGGGCGGGGCAGCGCGGGGCACGGTGTCGCTTCCCCCGTCGGAGACCTCGACCTCGACGACCGCGCCCTTGACCCTCCAGTGCACCTTGATGGTGCCGTCGGCGAGCGGGCGGGCGTGCCGGACGGCATTGGCGACCAGTTCGCTGGCCACGATCTGCGCCTCGTCGACGAGCGGGTTGGGCAGGTGCCGCCGTTGCAGGTCCTCGACGATCACCCGCCGGATCGCCGGCGCGGCGGTCGGCGACCAGGCCACCCGCAGGGTGCGCGGTCGCTCCCCGTCGTCCGGTTCGCCCTGCTCGACCGGCTCGATGGGCTCGTCGGCCCCGATCGGCTCGGAGCCGTCGAGTGCCCGGCCGGCGGTTGCGGTGTTGTCGAAGTCGTAACCTGCCACGTGTGCCCCCTTGGGAAGGAGGCTACCCGTCCGGTCCGGGCGAGGTCGAGTCGACCGACCGCTGGGTGAGCTGGGGTCGCGGCGGGGTCGCGGCGGGGTCGCGGGTTCAGCGCTGGTAGGTGCCGGTGAGGGTACCGCGCGCCAACTGGTGGCCGAGCATCATGAAGTGGGCCGCGGCGCACGACGCCGACGGGCCGATCCCGAAGTCGTCGGTGTCCACGGCATACACGGCGAAGATGTAGCGGTGCGGGTGATCGCCCGGCGGCGGCGCGGCTCCCCCGAAGTCGTTGCTGCCGTAGTCGTTGCGCAGCATGTATGCCGAGCCGGGCAGGGCTGCGTCGGCGCTTCCGGCCCCGGCCGGCAGCGATCGGGTGTCCGCGGGCAGACCGACGAGCACCCAGTGCCAGAATCCCGACGGGGTCGGCGCGTCGGGGTCGAAACAGGTCACGACGAAGGACTTGGTCCCCTCGGGCACGTCGTGCCAGGACAGCTGGGGGGAGGTGTTCCCGCCGTCGTATGCCTGTGCGGTCGCCAGCGGGGCGCCTTCGACGACGTCCTCGCTGACCAGGGTCATCGAGGGCAGCTGGGGGAGGTGGTCGTACGGGTTCGGGGCGATCGGTCGCTGCAGGTTCATACGGTCACGCTAGCCGTCCGACCGGCACCGAAACAGCCCGAAACCCCTGCCGTTATCCCGGCTGTGCAGCGCCGCCGACACCGGCCTCGGTGGTGGTGGCGGCGGCGGTTCCGGGGCGGGCGAACCAGGCGCGCACATCTGGGGCGGCGATGGCGGCGAGGGCGGCGGCTCCCCGGACGGCGGCCTGGCGGCCCGAGTCCTCCTCCAGCGCGACGAGGATGTCGTAGCTGGTCGTGGGTTCGCGGTGACGCTGGGCGACGGCGCGCACCTCGCGCAGCCGGGCCACCGCGACGACGGTGTCCTGAACCTCGCCGAGGGACTCGGTGACCGCCTCGAAGAGGGCCGCCAGCGTCGTCGCGTCCTGCCCGTACACGACGGCGACGCTCTCGGCCAGGTAGCGAGCGGCCTTGGCCTTCTTGCGGGTTTCGTGCAGCCAATAGGCGCGATCCTCGGCGGGCGCGGTATCGGCGAACGCTTTGCGCTTGTCGACCCGACGGGCCGCCTTGCGCAGCAGGCCGGGCAACTGCTCGGTCGCCGGGGCCTGAGCGCGCGGCGTCAGCGCGGGGGCCACGAGCAGATCGGTCAGCGCCGTGGACAGCGCGGTGTACCGACGGCTCCGCAGGGCGGCGACGACCTTGCGGTGGGCGGCCGCGTGACCGCGGAAGAGTTCGTGTTCGAGGCGAGCGACGACCGGGCCGACCAGTTGGTCCCGGGGAAGCCGCTTGGCCGCCCCGACGAGCCGGTCCCGAATGACCTCCGCGTCGCGCGGACCGCCGAGCACCTCACCCCACCAGGACAGCTCGAGCCGGAGCGGTTCGATGGCCTCGGGGTCGAACAGCGGACGCGCGGTCCGCAGTGCGCTGCGCATCCGGCGCACCGCGACCCGGGACTTGTGAACCGCGTCGGGGGCATCCCGCACGACGTCTCGTTCGCGGCCCTGAAGGACCCCGACCTGCGCGGCGAGGTAGGTCAGGACGACCTGGCCGGCGCTGGGTTCGGCGGGCGGGGAGGGGATCTCGGCGTGCTCGACCGGCGCGGCCGGGTCGGCCGGCGCTACCGGATCGGCCGTGGCGAGCGCGGCCTCGACCGCGGCCACCCGGTCGGCCAGGAATCGCCCGATCTTCGAGGCGCTGCCGGACACCGGCACACCGGCGGCGGCCAACCGTTGGGTCAGGTCCTCGAGCATGGCCCGATCGGGGCTCGTCCCGTGAACCAGTTCGATCTCCAGTTCCCGCCAGACCTGACGATCGGCCACCCCCGGCCCAGCGCCCGGC
>JBDIAR010000117.1:0-11117 GCA_039812545.1 Dermatophilaceae bacterium
GGAGAACGACTGACCGGTCGAACCCCCGCGGCTCGAACTCCCGTCAGGCGCGGCGCTTCTGGATGTTCGCCCACTCGTCGCGTAGGCCCACCGTGCGATGGAAGAGGCCGGGGTCGCGCGGATCGCGGGCGAAGTACCCGAGCCGCTCGAACTGCAGCACCTCACCGGGGGCGGCCTCGGCGACGGCGGACTCGGCCCGGCAGCCGGCGAGCAGCACCCGCGAATCCGGGTTGAGGTCGTCCAGCGCCTCGCCGGTTCGCTCCCCGGGCACCTCCGCGGTGAACAACCGGTCGTACAACGCCACCGAGATGTCCACGGCGTGGGCAGCGCTCACCCAGTGCATGGTCGACTTCACCTTGCGACCGTCCGGGGCGTTGCCGCCGCGGGTCGCGGGGTCGTAGGTCGCCAGCACCTCCACGACGGTCCCCTCGTCGTCCGTGACGACGCCGGTGCAGGTGACGAAATACGCGCCGCGCAGCCGCACCTCGCGGCCGGGGGAGAGCCGGAAGAACTTCGGCGGGGGTACCTGCGCGAAATCCTCGGTCTCGATGAGGAGCCGCCCGCTGAACGGCACCATCCTGGTCCCGTCGGCGGCGTTCTCCGGGTTGTTGGCGACCTCGACGTATTCGACGACCGGAGCCCCGTGCGCATCGGTCGGCCAGTTCGTCAGGGTCAGCGGCAGCGGGCGCAGCACCGCCATCCGCCGCTGCGCTGTGGCGTTGAGTTCCCTGCGGACGAAGGACTCGAGTAGTTCGATGCTCTGCCGGGCGTTCGTGCGCGACACCCCGATGTAGGTGCAGAAGTCGCGAATTGCCTTGGCAGGGTAGCCTCCCCGACGCAAGCCGCTGATCGTCGGCATACGGGGGTCGTCCCAGCCGTCCACCACGCCCTCGGCGACGAGCTTGGCCAGCCGTCGCTTCGAGGTCACCGTATGCGTGAGCTCGAGTCGGGCGAACTCGGTCTGCCGCGGCGCTTCGGAGGGCAACGGCAGGTGGGCCAGGAACCAGTCGTACAACTCCCGGTGGCTGTCGAACTCCAGGGTGCACAGCGAGTGGGTGACCCCCTCGATCGCGTCGCTCTGCCCGTGCGCCCAGTCGTAGGTGGGGTAGATGCACCACTCGTCGCCGGTCCGGAAGTGGTGGCCGCGCCGGATGCGGTACATGATCGGGTCGCGCAGCCACATGTTCTCGTGCTGCATGTCGATCTTCGCCCGCAGCACCCGCGCGCCGTCCTCGAACTCGCCGGCCCGCATTCGCCGCAGCAGGTCGAGGTTCTCCTCGACCGACCGATCCCGGTAGGGACTCTCGCGACCGGGCTTGCCGTAGCCGCCGCGGCCGGCGGAGATCTCCTCCGGGCTCTCGTCGTCGACGTAGGCCAGGCTCTGTTCGACGAGATACTCGGCCCAGGCATACAACTGGGGGAAGTAGTCGGAGGCGTGCAGGATCGGCTCGGGCGGCTCGAAACCGAGCCAGCGCACGTCACCGACGATGGACTCGGCGAACTCGCTCTCCTCGGTGTCGGGGTTCGTGTCGTCGAAGCGCAGATTGCACACCCCGCCGAACTCCTCGGCGATCCCGAAGTCGACGCAGATCGCCTTGGCGTGTCCGATGTGCAGGTAGCCGTTGGGCTCGGGTGGGAAACGGGTCTGTACCCGACCGCCGAAGGTGCCCTGCCGGCCGTCCTGCTCGACGAGTTCACGGACGAAGTCGCGAGCCGGGTTCGCCGGGTTCGCCGGGTTCGTCGAGTCGGGGCCGGTCATGGCGACAACCTACCGGATCGTCGGAACCGGGCCTGAGCCGCGCGGCGTGGTGTGTGGTTCGCTAGTCGTATGCCGAACGCCCACGACGAACCGATCGCCGAGCAGATCGACGAGTTGCCCAAACTCGGCGAACTCGCACGGCTCTTCGACATTCCGCAGGCCATGGTCCACTACTACGAACGGGCCAACCTTCTCCCGGGGGTCACCCGGGACCGGTACGGCCGTCGGCGGTACTCGGCCGAGTCGCAGGACCGTCTCCGGCTGCTGCTCGATCTGCGGGATCTGGGATTCCAGGTGGGTCAGATCCAGGTGGCGTTGGAGACCGCACCGGCGGACGAGACGCCCGAGCAACGGCGCGCGTCCCAGGTGGAACGCCTCACGGCCCTGGAGTACCTCATCGACCAACGGCTGCGCTCCGGTCGCCGGGCCCGGGCGACCGTCCGCGGGTTGCGCGCCCAGCTGTACGACTGAAGCACGTGCCCGGCCCGGCCTGTCGTGCCTGTCGTGCCCACCGTGCCCACCACCAAAATCGCCCGATCGGGCGAAATTCGGGACTGGGACGCCGTTTCGAGGGTGAAAATCGCCCGATCGGGCGATTTTGTCAGAGCGCAGTTGGAAGGGCGGGCCCTGTCCGGTCGGTATGGCTGGCCCATCGGGTCAGATTCGATCTTGCAGGCCCATCAGGTCGGGTCGGCCTTCGTCGGACCGGGGATTTGGGAGTGTTCCGTGCGGCCGGTAGTATTCCCCTTCGGTTCTCGACCCGGACCCCATCCGGCAAGAGGTACCCCCTGGGGTATGGTGTAATTGGCAGCACGCCGGATTCTGGTTCCGTCAGTCTAGGTTCGAGTCCTGGTACCCCAGCGCTGTCCACGGGCGCTCCCGACCTCGGGAGACCGCCCGTGGGCCATGGCACGGCCGGGGACCGCCACAGAGTTTGGCCGCATCGCGGTGGGACGGTAGAGTTTCCCTCCGTGCCAGGTCGGTTCCGGCCTTCGCAACACCTCGGCCCCGTTGTGTAGTGGCCTAGCACGCCGCCCTCTCAAGGCGGTAGCGCGGGTTCGAATCCCGTCGGGGCTACGCCGAGAATGAAGCCCCCGATCGTCCGTGATCGGGGGCTTCGTCGTGCGCGGCCGGTGACCGGCATACCGGGCGTCAGTCGGGGGAGAGGACCGACAGGCCGGGCAGCACATCGGCGGCGAACTGCTCGATGAACCGGGCTTGATCCGGACCGGGGCCGTGCACCACGAGATGGCGGAAGCCCCACTGCACGTAGGGCTCGATCGCGGCCACGACCTGCGCCGGATCGTCCGAGACGATCCACCGAGAGGCGATCTGTTCGTCGCTGAGGGCGTCGGCCAGACGCTCCATCTCGACCGGGTCCTCCACGCCGTGCTTCTGCTCCGGCGTCAGCGACAGCGGCGCCCAGAACCGGCAGTTCTCCACGGCCCGATGCAGATCCCGGTCGTAGCTCACCTTGATCTCGATCATCAGGTCGATGTCGGCGCGAGTGCGGTGCGAGAGGGCCAGCCCCTCGTCGAGGGCGGGTAAGAGCTTCTCGGTGTACAGGCTCACGCCCTTGCCGGAGGTGCAGATGAAACCGTCGGCGACGCGGCCGGCATACTTGGCGACCGTCGGGCCGGCGCCCGCGACATAGACCGGTGGCGGGGCGGCGGGGCGGTCGTAGACCGTGGCGTCCACGGTGCGGTAGTAGTCCCCGGCGAAACTGACCCGTTCGTCGGTCCACAGCGCCCGCATCAGGCGAACGGACTCGCGCAGCCGGCCGAAGCGCTCGGAGAATCCCGGCCACTGCGGCCAGCCGACCACCGTTTCGTTGAGCGCCTCACCGGTGCCGACCCCGAGGGCGATTCGGCCGGGTGTCAATGCGGCGAGTGTGCCGACGGCCTGGGCGAGGACGGCCGGGTTGTAGCGGAAGGTGGGCGTCAGGACGGAGGTGCCCAGCAGCACGCGTTCGGTGCGTTGACCGGCCGCTGCGAGCCAGGACAACGCGAACGGGGCATGGCCGCCGGTATGCCGCCAGGGTTGGTAGTGGTCGGAGATCCAGACCGACTCCAGGCCGGCGCGTTCGGCCAGGACGGCATAGTCCAGCAGTTCGCGCGGTCCGAACTGCTCCGCCGAGGCCTTGTAGCCGACCCTGATGCTCACCGGTAGACCACGACCTTGGTGCCGACCGGTGCCTGGCTGTAGAGCCAGACCAGCCCGTTCCAGTTGCGGACGTTGACGCAGCCGTGGGAGTTCCCGTTGTATCCCAGGCGCGCGAAGCTGTACGAGTAGTGGACGGCCTGGCCCCCGCTGAAGAAGAGCGAGTAGGGCATCGGGGAGTCATAGAGCTTGGACACCCAGTCCTTCGCCTTGAAGTAGACGTAGAACGTTCCCTCGCGGGTGGGTTCGTGCGCCGGGCCGAAGCGGGCCGACATGGTCAGCTGCGTCTTGCCGTCGACGACCCAGCTGAGTTTGCGCGTCGTCTTGTTGATGCAGATGACCTTGCCGGTCAGGCAGCGCGGGTCGAGCACGACGGGAGCCGCCATGCCCTCGGGTTTGGGAACGACATTGTTGAGTTCGTCGCTCGAGGGCGCATGGGTACGGCCGACGAGTGAATCCAGCGTGCGTTGGTCGATCTCGCCGGTGACGGGGAATCCGCGTTTGGCCTGGAATCCCTTGACCGCCGATACGGTCTTTGGTCCGTAGGTGTCGACGACGTCACCGGCATACCAGCCGATCTGCTTGAGGCGGGCCTGCATCTCGCGCACCTTGGGCGACGCCATCCCCACCCGGTAGATGGCCGGCCCGGGGCGCAGGATGTTGTAGAGCTCGTCGTGGGTCGGCTGTGTGGTCAGGGCGATGAGTTTGGCCATGGTGGCCGCGTCGGCCACTCCGGTCGCCGGCAGCCCTCGCTTGGTTTGGAAGCCGCTGACGGCCTGAAGCGTGTCATCTTCGAAAGTCCCCGTGATCGACCCGGCGAACCACGACAACTGCCGGAGCCGATGCTGCAGGTCGCGGACCTGCTCGCCGGCCGAGCCGAGAGCGAGCCCCGCGGGTTTCACCGACGGGATTGCCGTCGTGGCCGGGGCCGATGGCAGGGTCGTGGCTCCGGTCGTGGCCGCAGTTGTGGGCGGAGTGGGATCCGGAGCCGAGGACGGGGGAGACGACGTGGAACTGATCGGGTTCGCGGACGTCGTCGCCGTGGTGGGCGTCGACATGGTGGAAGTCGCCATGGTGGAACCGGGCGCCTGCGTGGAACTGCTGGGAGCAGCCGAGGTGACCGCTGTCGTGGGCGAGCAGGCGGCGAGGGTTGCCACGGCCAGGAGCGCGGTGGCCGGCAGTTTGCGTGTCATCTTCGACCCCGTTTCGACGGTGGGTCCCGATCGGCGGGGAACCCGTTCACAGGGTACGACGGGCGGGTATGCCGAATGGTTGTGCGGCGGGGCGCGTGTCCGGTCTCGTTCCGGTATCGGTGCGCCGTGCCGCCTCGGTCAGCCCAGCTGCTGGGTGCGCAGCAGGATCTCGCTGAGTTTGGCGGCACCCGCGACGACGGTGGCGGCGTGCAGCCGACCGGGCTGGCGGGACAGTCGTTCGATCGGGCCGGAGATCGACACGGCGGCCACGACGCGACCCGATGGCGCTCGCACGGGGGCCGAGACGGAGGCGACTCCGGCTTCTCGCTCGGCCACGCTCTGGGCCCAACCGCGACGGCGGACCGCGCTCAGCATGGTGGCCGTGAACTTGGCGCCCTGCAGTCCACGGTGCAGTCGGTCGGGTTCCTCCCAGGCCAACAGCACCTGCGCACCGGAGCCGGCCAGCATGGACAAGGTGGCCCCGACGGGAATGGAGTCGCGCAACCCCACGGGGCGCTCCGCGGCCGCGACGCAGATCCGGACGTCGCCTTGGCGCCGGAACAGCTGGGCGCTCTCGTTGGTGTGGTCGCGCAGCGCGCCGAGGACCGGGCCGGCGGCGGCGAGCAACCGGTCCTCGCCCGCGGCGGAGGCGAGCTCGGCCATCCGGGGTCCCAGGACGAATCGTCCTTGCATGTCGCGGGTCACCAACCGGTGGTGTTCCAAGGCGACGGCGAGCCGGTGCGCGGTGGGTCGGGCCAGCCCCGTGGCCGTGACGAGTTGCGCAAGGGTCGCCGGACCGGCTTCGAGCGCGGAGAGGACCGCGGCCGCCTTGTCGAGAACGCCCACACCACTAGTGCTGTCCATGCCTCGATATTGCCGTCTCATGACGTGAGACGTCAAACCGGGCGGACGGTGGGTCGGCGAGTCTGTGGTCGTACCTATCGGACGTAAGGACGGACATGCCGGGAACCCTCGCCGAGAAAGTCTGGGCGGATCACGTCGTACGGCGCGCGGATGGCGAGCCGGACCTGCTCTTCATCGACCTCCATCTCGTCCATGAGGTGACCAGTCCCCAGGCGTTCGACGGCCTGCGCGACGCCGGCCGCACGGTGCGGCGCCCGGACCTGACCCTTGCGACCGAGGACCACAACGTCCCGACGACGCCGGGTCCGATCACCGACCCCGTCAGCCGGACCCAGGTCGAAACCCTGCGGCGCAACTGCGCCGAGTTCGCGGTGCCGCTGTACCCGATGGGCGACCGCGAACAGGGGATCGTCCACGTCGTCGGACCCCAGTTGGGGCTCACCCAGCCGGGCATGACCGTGGTCTGCGGCGACAGCCACACCTCGACGCACGGCGCCTTCGGCGCGCTCGCCTTCGGCATCGGTACCTCCGAGGTCGAACACGTCCTAGCGACGCAGACGCTGCCGCTCAAGCCGTTCAAGACGATGGCCGTCAACATCGACGGCACGTTGCCGGAGGGAGTGTCGGCCAAGGACATCGTCTTGGCGGTCATCGCGAAGATCGGCACGGGCGGCGGCCAGGGGCATGTCATCGAGTTCCGAGGCAGCGCGATCTCGGCGCTGTCCATGGAGGCTCGGATGACAGTGTGCAATATGTCGATCGAGGCCGGCGCGCGAGCCGGGATGATCGCGCCCGACGAGACGACCTTCGACTACCTGCGGGGCAAGCCGCACGCGCCGACGGGCTCCCAATGGGACGAAGCCGTCACGGCCTGGCGGCAATTGCGCTCCGATGACGATGCCCGGTTCGACACTGTCGTCGACATCCCGGCCGAGAGCCTCTCGCCCTATGTCACCTGGGGAACCAACCCCGGCCAGGGGCTGCCGTTGTCGGCGCGAGTACCCGACCCGGACGACCTCGTCGACGAGAACGACAAGAACGCCGCTGCGCGGGCCCTGGAGTACATGGGCTTGGTCGCCGGAACCCCGTTGCGGGACATCGCCGTCGACACCGTCTTCGTCGGCAGCTGCACCAACGGCCGGCTCGAAGATCTCCGGGCCGTCGCGGACGTCCTTCGCGGGCGTCACGTCGCCGAGGGGGTTCGCATGCTCGTCGTCCCGGGTTCGGCCCGGGTGCGCGACGAGGCCGAGGCGGAGGGTCTCCACGACATCTTCAGTGCGGCCGGGGCGCAGTGGCGTCTCCCGGGCTGTTCCATGTGCCTGGCGATGAACCCGGACAAGCTCGCGCCGGGAGAACGCAGCGCCTCGACCTCCAACCGCAACTTCGAGGGCCGCCAAGGCGTAGGTGGGCGAACGCATTTGGTGAGTCCGCAGGTGGCGGCGGCCACCGCGGTACGTGGCACCTTGAGCAGTCCAGCCGACCTCGAGCCGGTGTCCTCGGCGACCAAGGAGGCGTGAGATGCAGCCCTTCACCCATCACAGCGGAGTCGCAGCACCGTTGCGCCGCAGCAATGTCGACACCGACCAGATCATCCCGGCGTCCTACTTGAAGCGCGTCAGCCGACACGGATTCGAGGACGGACTGTTCGCGGCGTGGCGCAACGACCCCGAATTCGTCCTCAACGACCCGAAATTCGCCGGCGCGTCGATCCTCGTGGCGGGTCCGGACTTCGGTACGGGTTCCTCGCGCGAGCACGCGGTATGGGCCCTCATGGACTACGGCTTCCGGGTCGTGATCTCCTCGCGGTTCGCCGACATATTTCGCGGGAACAGCGGGAAGCAGGGCCTGCTCACGGCGGTCTGCAACCAGGACGACGTCGAGCTGATCTGGAAGCACCTCGACAACGATCCGCAGGCGAGCGTCACCGTCGACCTCCAGTCCCGAACCGTTACGGCCGGAGCGCTGGTCGCCACCTTCGAGGTCGACGATTACACCAGGTGGCGCCTGCTCGAGGGTCTCGACGACATCTCGTTGACGCTGCGCCACGCCGCCGAGATCGACGACTTCGAAGCGGCCCGACCGGCATACAAACCGGTGACCACCCCGCGCTGAGTCTGCCGAGGAAAGCTCGGCGAGATGACGAATTCTGTTGTCTCGCAGAGGCTTTGGCATGCCGATTGCTGGTGGCCGACGTCGTCCGTGGCGCGGTTCGTGGGGTCGTGACAGCGGGCCGATCGGTCCCCGGGGACTTGAAAGTCGTTGCGACACAACGGAAAGAAGCCGCCCCTTAATGGACGCCGGCGTGGTATGCATCTACCGTCATCATTGAACGTGCACCTATCTCGTCACCGAACGCCGGGATGGGACGTGTTCACAGGTAGTTCGAACAGCAGCATCCCGAACAACGGGCCCCGCGAGGTCGGCTCACGTCCGGACCCTGGTGGCCGGCGATTCGGGAGCCTCAGACTCCAATGGAGGGGACCACAGTGAACAAGGCAGAACTCATCGCAGCGATCGAGGGCAAGCTGGGATCGAAGAAGATCGCCGGCGAAGCGGTTGAAGCCGTCCTCGACGTCATCATCCGCGAGGTCGCCAAGGGCGGGAAGGTCGGCCTCACGGGGTTCGGCACCTTCGAGCGCGTCGCGCGCGCCGCCCGGACGGGTCGCAACCCGCGCACCGGCGAGACCGTGCGCATCAAGAAGACGACCGTCCCGAAGTTCAAGGCCGGCACGTCCTTCAAGGCTCTCGTCGCCGACCCCAAGAAGCTGCCGAAGACGACGCCCGCGGGCGCTCGCGCCAGTGCGCGCACCGCCACGGCGGCCGCCGCCCCCGCCAAGGCCGCGGTGAAGAAGGCCGCTCCCGCGAAGGCGGCGGTCAAGAAGGCCGCGCCCGCCAAGTCCGCCCCGGCGCGTCCGGCCGCGACCAAGGCCGCCCCCGCCAAGACCACGGTGCGTAAGGCTGCTCCTGCCAAGGCCGCCCCCGCCAAGGCGGCGGTCAAGAAGGCCGCACCGGTCAAGGCCGCCCCGGCCCGTCGGACCGCCAAGAAGGCCTGACGAACCGTCGTCTGGCCCGGTCCCGCGAGCCTCGAATCCGTTCCAACGGCAGTCTCGTCCATCCGGACGTGATCGGTGGGGGTCACCGCCTCGGCGATGACCCCCACCGGCCCGCGTGCTGGGTCCCGCTCAGCTGATCGTCTGGTCGTCGCCGATCCCGACGACCCACATCCGCTCGATCGGCCCCGAGTCCGCACAGTCCAACGTCACCCGCTGTCCCACGGCAAGCTTGCGCAGGCCACTGCCGAACAGTGCGGCCGGCTGGAAGTCCAGGACCCGTCCGTCGTCGAAGATGACCGAGCCGGCGCCGGTTGCCTGGTCGAGAGTGTGAATGGTCGCTTGCATGGGGTCAATCTAACGGTCCGCGTCCCCGTCTCGTAGGACCGCTCGCGTATGCGGGCCCACCCCGATTGATCGACAGTGCGCCAGTGCCTCTTCGTCGTCCGCGTCCCACAGCAACCCCGGGACGTCGATGGTGACCTGCGGGACGCCCGCGTCTCGATGGCCGGCCGCACTGCGGAGGCCGAACTGTGGTCGCAGCCGGCGGCCGGCCAGCAGGACCGTGCCGATCCCACGGGCGTCCGCCACGAAACCGGACCCCCGGCAACCGATCGCCGCCAACGCGGCCCGCAACTGCGCCGACCGCAACGCCGGGAGATCGGCCGGGATGACGGCCTGGACCGGGCGGGGTCCGGCAAGGGCCGCCGCCCGGAATCCGGCCCGGATCGCGTCGTTCAAGTCGCCGCCCGGATCCGGCACCACCAGCACGCCATCGGGCAGCAGCCCGGGAAGGCGTTCGTCGTCGGTCACGACGAAAACCCGGAGACCCGCGCAGCCGGCAGCGGCGGCCACGGTGTCCAACGCCATCGCCAGCGCCAGAGCCGCGTGATCGACCCCCACCGGAGCCAGGAGCCGGGTCTTGGCCCTGCGCCTGTGCTTGACCGGAACGACCAGATCGACGCCGTGTTCGGGTATCCAGGGCCGGGTAAGGATGTGCTCGACAGTCATGACCCGTCCATCCTGTCACCAGCGGGGACGGTGCGGCGAAGCTCGACTCCCACCACCCTTGGCAGCACAATGCTCTCTGCGGCATACGGACGGCAACGGCAAACCGACGGCAGCGGCACACGGCTAAGACGGCATACGGCCAAGACGGCATACGGAAATGAGGATCTCTTCGTGACGGAGCACAGCCCACGGCACGCAGTCCCGATCGACTACGGGACGACTCCGGCGTACCGGTTCGCGACCGTGGTCCTGCCGCCGCTGTTGCGGGCCTCGATGAAGCGCGACTGGCGCGGCGGGGAGTTCCTGCCGCAGGACCGGGGCTTCGTCGCGGCGGCCAATCACGTCACGCTGATCGACCCGCTCGTCTTGGCGTACTTCTTGTGGGGCAACGGCGCCCCGCCGTTCTTCCTCGCCAAGGACGCGCTCTTCTCGGTCGCCGGATTCGGCAAGGTGCTCCGCAATGCCGAACAGATCCCCGTGTACCGGGGCAGTTCGGCGGCCGGCAATGCGCTGCGGGCCGCTATCGCGGCGGTCGAGGAGGGCCGGTGCGTCGTGGTGTACCCCGAGGGGACGACCACGAAGGATCCGGCCAGGTGGCCGATGGAGGGCAAGTCCGGGGCGGCGCGCATCGGCTTGGCGACGGGTTGCCCGGTGATTCCGATCGGCCAATGGGGGTCGCACGAGATCCTCGCCCGCGGCAAGGTCGTGCCCCGCCTGGTGCCCCGTCAGCTCGTCCGGGTGCAGGCCGGCCCGCCTGTCGACTTCTCCGATCTGGTGGCCGGTATGCCGGCGCAGGAGGCCGCGACGTCCGTTCCGGTCCTGCGGGCGGCCACCGAACGCATCACGCGTCGGATCACCGAACTCGTGGCCGGGCTGCGGGGTGAGGAGCCTCCCGCGCAGCCATTCCGGCCCGCGCGTTGACGGCGGGGCACCCGGCGATCGGTGTCGGGGCGCGGCTACGCTCGATGCATGATCACCGGTGATCCAGCCTCCACCGTGCCGGGCGGCTCCGGCGTAGACCCCAACACCGCAGACCCCAAAACCGCAGACACCAAGATCACAGACACCAAGATCACAGAC
>JBDIAR010000118.1:0-11108 GCA_039812545.1 Dermatophilaceae bacterium
ACGCAGGACGAGGCATACGAACTCGTCGCGGAGTTGACGCCTCAGGTCGCCGGCCTCTGAGCCGCCGGACGCCGGCCGCCGGCCGGGACTCGGGTCAGCGGTCGGCAGGCTCCAGCAGGAAGACCGGGATCTGCCGGTCGGTCGCCGCTTGGTACTCGGCATACGGCGGGAAGGTCGCGACGCACCTCGGCCACCACTGTTCGCGCTCGGCGGCAGTGGCCAGTCGGGCCACGGCGGCGTGGTGCTCGGTGCCGTCCTGCAGGTCGACGGCCGGGTCGGCGATCAGGTTGTAGTACCACTGCGGGTTGTCCGGCGCGCCGCCCTTGCTGGCCACAGCGGCATACACCCCGTCGTGTTCGACCCGCATGAGGGGCACCTTGCGGATGGCCCCGGATCGCGCGCCGCGCATGGTGAGCAGCACGACCTGCATGCCCATGATGCCGACCGCTCGGGTGTCGCCGGCCCCCTCGATGGCCTCGACCTGATCGCGCACCCAATCCGTCGGGCTGGG
The DNA here is from genome assembly GCA_039812545.1 of Dermatophilaceae bacterium. GTDB lineage: Bacteria > Actinomycetota > Actinomycetes > Actinomycetales > Dermatophilaceae > JBDIAR01. The sequence continues at coordinate 512 of JBDIAR010000118.1, forward strand.
CTGGTATGCCGGTTCGCTCATCTTCGCCTACCTCGTGTCGGCCTATTTCGCGTTGGGCTTGCCCTACTTGGCGTTGGGCAGGGACAACTTGGCGATCGTCGTCCAGGACTGGGCGATCTGCCGGTGGAAGGGCCCACTGATATAGGGCAGACCGTACCGCCGGCAGATGTCCTTGATCTGCGGCGCGATCTCGGCATAGTGGTTGGACGGCATGTCGGGGAAGAGGTGGTGTTCGATTTGATGCGACAGATTTCCGGTCATGATGTGCATGACCCGGCCACCCTCGATATTGGCCGATCCGAGCATCTGCCGGATGTACCAGTCGCCCCGGGTCTCGCCCTCGATCATCTCCTCGGTGAAGGTGTCCACCCCGTCCGGGAAATGCCCGCAGAAGATGACCGAATGCCCCCAGATATTGCGGATGGTGTTGGCACCGAAGGTGCCGCCGAGCGCCTGCCAGCCCCGTCCGCTGACGGCCTGGGCCAACAGCGGTGTGGCGGTGTAGTCCTTGGCCACTTGGCGAAGAGCCTTGCGGCCCAATGCTTTCAGGTCCGCGACCAGGGCGGCCTTGGACTTGCGACCGGCCTGGTATTCGTCGAGTTCGAGGTCGTACAACGCGATACCCCACTCGAAGAACGGGGCCAGGATCAAGTTGTTCGGCACGTTGAAGGCGAACCGCTTCTCCCACGGCTGGTCGGCGCTGACCCGCAGGAGGTGGTAACCCACGTCCCGGTCTTTACCCAGCACATTGGTGTATGTGTGGTGGACGTCGTTGTGGGTGTGCTTCCAGCCGGCTGCGGGCGCGACGAAATCCCATTCCCAGGTCGTGGAGTGAATATCGGGATCGCGCATCCAGTCCCACTGACCGTGAATGACGTTGTGCCCGATCTCCATGTTCTCCAGGATCTTTGCGACGCCGAGGACAGCGGTGCCGGCGAACCACGACCGCTTGCTGCGGCCGAGCACCAGGGCAGCCCGGCCGACGATTTCCAGGGCCCGCTGCGTCTTGATGACCCGGCGGATATAGGCGGCGTCCTTGGCCCCCCGACGGGACATCACCGATTCGCGAATGGCGTCCAGTTCGCGGCCCAGTTCGGCGACCTGGTCGTCACTGAGATGGGCCGCTCCCGGCGGGCGTTTGGTCGGCGCTCCGGTGGCGGCGATGACCGGCTTGCGAGGCGCGGTCACGGGTGGGGGAGCGGTCATCGTCATGGTTGGTCGGCCTTCCGCCGGGGGTGGACTGCTATCGAGCCTACGGGACGGGGGTACACCCGCCGACGACGCCACCGCATGTCGGCGCCGTCACACGTCGAGTTGGACATCGCCGGCGGCACCGGAAATGCAGGTCTGGATGAGTTCGCTCTCGTCGCCGTGCACCTCGCCGGTGCGCAGGTCGCGAACCTTGCCGGCACCCAAATGGGTCAGGCAACTGCGGCAGATTCCCATCCGGCAGCCGCTCGGCATCACGACACCGGCCGCCTCGCCGGCATCCAGCAGGGTCGTCCCACCGTCGACCTCGACTTCCTTGTCGGATCGGGTGAAGGTCACCAGACCACCCTCGCCGCCGTCTCCGCGCAGCAGCACCGGCGCGAAGCGTTCGATGACCAGGGGATGGTCGGTTTCCGCGTCGTGCCACAGCTTCTCCGCGGCGTCCAGCAGGTCGGCGGGTCCGCAGGCGTATGCCGCCCGGGTGCGCCAGTCCGGGCAGGTCCGGTCCAGATCCGCGGTCGTCGTCAGGTCGATCCGGCCCCGTTCCGAGGTGATCCAGTGGACGACCTTCAGCCCCGACGCCTGGGCGCCGAGGATGGCCAGTTCGTCGCGGAACAACGCGTCGTCCATGGTCCGGGAGGAGTGGATGACGACGACGTCGGCGTCCGAGCGACGACGGACCAGGGTACGGATCATCGCCATGACGGGCGTCAGCCCGCTGCCCGCCGTGAGCATCAGCAGCGGTCGCGGATGCTCGGGGAGCACGAAGTCCCCCTCGGGCGGGGCGAGGAAGAGGACGTCGCCGGGCTTGGTGCCGCGCACCAGCGCCCGGGACACCAAACCGATGTCGCGCACCGTGATCGCCGGATCGTCCCCGGCCGCCGTGGACAGCGAGTAACTGCGCCAATGCCGCACGCCGTCGATCTCGACGCCGATCCGCGCCCACTGACCGGCCTGGTGTTTGAGCCAGCCGCGGCCGGGTCGGAAGTGGATGGTGGCGGTGCCGGGGGTTTCGTGGTCGACGCGGGAGACGATCCCGCGCAACTGGCGCGCGGAGAGGATCGGGTCGAGCAGTCCGAGGAAGTCTTCGGGTGACAACGGAGTCGTGAAGACCTTTGCGGCGCGGGTGACGGCACGCAGACGCGACTCACGAGGTTTCGGCATACGGCACATATTCCTCCTGCGCCGGCGGTGCCCGCCAGCCGGGTCGGCACTACGCTTCGAGCCGGGAGGCCGCAGAGAGGAGCACCAGTGCACGAGCCGCTACGCGTGGTCGTCGTCGGAGCCGGGCCGGCCGGCATCTACACCGCCGAGGCCCTGGTGGGTCAGGACACCTGGCCGGTTCGGGTGGACATCCTGGATCGGTTGCCAACTCCGTTCGGCCTGTTGCGCTACGGGGTCGCACCCGATCACGTGAAGATCAAGTCGATCGACCGGTCCCTGCAGCGGATCCTCGACCACGACGGCGTTCGGTTCTTCGGCAATGTCGAGTGCGGCCGGGACGTGACGGCGGACGAGTTGCGTGAGCGATATCACGCGGTGGTGTATGCCTTCGGGGCGGCCACCGATCGTCGGTTGGGGATCCCGGGGGAAGATCTGATCGGGAGTATCTCGGCGCGCGAGTTCGTCGCCTGGTACAACGGCTACCCGGACGAGGCGATGCCCGAGAGCGCGCTGACCCACCCCGGCGTGGCGATCATCGGGCTGGGCAATGTCGCCCTCGACGTTGCGCGCGTGCTGGCCAAACCGGTCGGCGAGCTCACGCATACCGACATGCCGGACGCGGTGTTGCGCGCCCTGCATACCTCGATCGTCACCGACATCCACCTGGTCGGGCGCGGACGCCCCGTCGCGGCGAAATTCACCACGAAGGAGCTGCGCGAGTTCGGCGAGGTCGAGGGGCTGGACATCGTCGTCGACCCGGACGATCTGTTCCTCACACCGCAGGAGGAGTCGGTCGTCGCCGCCGATCCGACCGCCGCGCGCAATCTGGACGTGTTGCGGGAGTGGGCCGCGCGACCGCGGGTGGCGGGACATCGACGGCTGCACTTCCACTTCGGGACCCGTCCGGTGGAGATCGTCGCGGACGCGGGCGGCGACCCGGACCGGATCGCCCACCTGCGGGTCGAACACCACGTCGAGCGGCCCGTGCCGCGCCCTGAGGACCAGCCCGAGACCCTCGACGTCGCGCTCGTCCTGCGGGCCATCGGCTATCTCGGGGTACCGATGGACGGGGTTCCGTTCGACGACGCGCGCGGCGTGGTGCCGACCGATGCCTCCCGGGTACTGCGAGACGGCGCGGTGTCGGTGGGGGAGTATGCCGCGGGGTGGATCAGCCGGGGCGCGACCGGGGTGATCGGGACGAATCGAGCCGACGGCAAGGCGGTAGCGGCGACCATCGTCGCAGACGCCGACGAATTGCTGGCCCGGACGACGTCGACCGCCGATCTGGCCGACCTGCTGAGCGAGCGCGTGCCCGAACTGGTGACCCTCGAAGGGTGGTCCGCGATCGACACGGCCGAACGCGAACTCGGCGCCCAGACCGGTCGAGCCCGCGCCAAAATCGCCGAAACCGACGGGCTCCTTGCCGCGGCTCAAGCCGCGGACAACGCCCCACCCAGCTGACACGCGACGGATCTGCCCGTCTCGGCGATAGCCTGTGGCCATGCTGAAGCCGATGACCCGAAAGTCCACCGCCTTGTTCGCCGCGACCGGTCTCGCCCTTGTCCTTCCGCTGACCGCCTGCGGCGGCGGGAATAGCCCCGCGAGCTACTGCGACGCGGTCAAGGCCGTCCAGAACGACGCGTCGTTGAAGAACTTGGACCCGACCAAGGACCCGGAGACGTTCAAGAAGGGCGTTGAGGCGATGAAGAAGGTCGCCGCCGTTGCGCCGGACGCGGTCAAGGCCAACTGGGATTCCGTGGTCGCCGCGTTCGACAAGCTCGCCTCGATGGATCTCAACGCCCTCAAGAACGATCCGACCAAGGCGATGGAAGTGCTCAAGTCGTTCGACGCGACCAAGCTGCAGGACGACACGAAGAAGATCACCGACAACGTCAAGTCGGAGTGCGGGATCACGCTGTCCTGAGCGGGGTCACCCGGCGGTTGGGCCCTCGCCCGACCGGTCCAGGGCGAACCGGCGGGTATGCCCGGTGTCCAGATTGGTGATGGTCACCTCGACGATGCCGTGACGGTCGATGGCATACCGCTCCTCGACGAGCGGACCATGACCCAAACGGGACACCTCGACGTCTTGTAGACCCTCAGAGACCCCTTCCAGGGCGGCGTCGAACGGGAAGAGCACCTCGGCGAAGGGGACGAGGTCCCCCTTGGGCTGCCCGGCGTCGTCGAGCGCGGCATACTCCACGAACCGGAACCAGCCGAGGTTGTGGACGGCGCGATACCGACGGGTGGCCACCACGGCCACCTCGTCACCGGAACCGGCCAGCACGTCGTCGCGGGTGAACACCTCGTCGAACTGCAGGGCCGTGCCCTCGCTCGCCTCGCGGTACACCCCGAACCCGCGGGACAGGCGATCGGTCAGCGAGTAGCCCGCCACCGGATCCGCGGCAATCGCCAAACCGATGGCCGTCGACGCCGCCGGATAGGGCGAGCGGAACACCCGACGCCCGAACTTGGACCGCAACACCCGCGGCACCAACGGCAACCCGCTCGCGCCGCCGACCAGGTAGATCCCCGCGATGTCGGCGAGTTCGTCGCCGCCGGTCTCGTCCAGCACCCCGACGAGGGGCGCCATCGCCTCGATCGTCTGCTCGACCAGGGGAGTGGCATCGCTCTCGAACGCGGCCACGGGCACGGTGACGGCGCGGTCGGCCACGTCCACGACGATCCGTTTGGTTTGCGGCGAGAGTCGTTCCTTGGCATCTCGGCACTCGTCGAGGAGCACGGCGTATGCCGTGGGGTCCAGTTCGTCGGGACGCGTCCCGGCCACGCTGAGCGCGGTGCCGGCCAGGGACGCGTCGAAGTCGTCACCACCGAGCCGGTTGATCCCCACCGAGTTCAGGACCTCGTGATCCGTGCCGTCGGCGCGCACGAGCGAGGCGTCGAACGTGCCCCCGCCCAGGTCGTAGACCAGCACTCGGGTCCGCTTCGAGGTCACCGCGCGGCCCTGCCGATGGGTGAACTCGAAACCGGCCGCGCTCGGCTCGTTCATCATGCCCAGGACGGTGAACCCGGCCCGCCGGAACGCCTCCAGGGTGATGAACCGTTGGGCGCCATGGGCGTGGGCCGGAACGGCGATAACCACCTCGATCGGAGTCTCACCGTCGAGTTCACCGTAAGAGTGCAGGCTGGAGGACTCGGCCAGCGCCGCCCGCAGGGCCACCAGATACCCGGTCAGGAGGTCGGAAATCGGCACCGCGCGCTCGCCGACGGCCACCGGGCTGGTCAACGTCACGTCCGGCGCCGCGAGCGCCCGTTTGAAGGATCGCACCATGGGAGCCCCGGCCGCACCCGCGTCGAGAGCCTCGAACCCGTACACCAGGTCCCCGTCCCGCAGTGCGACGACCGAGGGGAAATGGTCGCTCGGATCTCCGTCGTGGTCGGCGAAGGTGACCACCGGATAATTGCCTCGATCGACGAGGGCCACGAGGGTGCGAGTGGTTCCGAAATCTATCCCTAGACGCATACTTCGACCTTACCGAGGGCACCGCCATGCCCTGGTGTGACGTCCACGACCGCGGCCCGGATCTGCATTCGGGTGCTTCGTCCGCTTCGTCACTTTCGATGTGACAGGCTGACGCCATGACGCCGCGGAGGGCCCCGAACCTCGGCATCGGCGCCACCCCCGCAAGCACCGGCATACGCTCGATTCAGCGCTGCTGGTACCTCTACGACTGGGCGATCTCCACCTACCAGACCACGACCGCCAGCTTGATGCTCGGGCCCTATCTGTCGACGGTGGCCCGCACCGCCGTCTGCCCGAGCGAACGCGGCCCGTGCGGGGAACTGGAGATCCTCGGGATCGGCCTGACCCCGGACACGCTGCCCACCTTCCTGGCGACGACGGCCACCTTGCTCTCCAGCATTGTGGTCTTCTTCGTCGGCGCCTGGGCCGACCGGTCAGACCACCCGGTCCGGCAACTGGGTGGGTATGCCATGGTCGGGGCCGGCGCGTCCGCGGCGATGGTCTTCATCGCCGGCTCGAACTGGCAGCTCGGCGCGGTCCTGCTGGTCGTCGCGGCCCTGGCGGCCGGCTGCTCCCTCGTCGTCTACGACTCGCTGCTGTCCCGGATCGCCGGTCCCGCCGACCGGGACCGGGTCTCGACCGCGGGCTGGGCGTACGGCTACCTCGGTGGCGGCATCCTGCTGACCGTCCATCTGGTCCTGTATGCCCAGGGGCCGACCCGCCTGGGCATCTCCACTGGCGACGCCGTCCGGATCTGCCTGTTGACCTCGGGGCTGTGGTGGGCCGGTTTCGGGGCGATCGCGGTCCGTGGCCTGCGCCACGTGGGACCCTCGCTCGCCCGAGACCGCCCGGCCGGCTCGCGCGGCTCGGTCGCCTCGCGCGGCTCCCTCTTCACCGAGTTGCGGGCGAGCATGATCGAGCTGCGAAAGTACCCGCAGACCGCGCGCTTCCTGGTCGCCTATCTCTTCTACAACGACGGCGTGCAGACGGTGATCTACACCTTCGCGCTGTTCGGGACGCACGAACTGCTCCTGCCCCAAGAGCAGTTGGTCCTCTGCCTCGTGCTCGTCCAGTTCGTGGGATTCGGCGGCACGTTGTGGTTCGGGCGGCTCGCCGGCCGGATCGGTGCGTCCCGGGCGATCGCCCGTAGCCTGGTGCTGTGGATCGCGGCGCTCGGCGCGGTGTACCTGATCCCGCGCGGGAACTTCGTGGGCTTCGCCGCGCTGTCCATGGCGGTCGGGGTCACCCTCGGGGGAACCCAGGCGTTGTCTCGGTCGGCATACTCCCAGCTGATCCCCCAGGGTCGCGAGGCCCAATTCTTCGGCTTGTACCAAGCCCTGGAACGGGCGACGAGTTGGTACGGCATCTTCCTGTTCGGGGTGGTGTATGCCGCGTCCCACAGTTATCGCGCGGCGGTGCTATCGACCACCGGCTTCTTCGTCATCGGGGCCGTCGTGCTGCGCCGCGTCCACTTCGCCGACGGGGCACGGGACGCGGGCAATGTGCCACCGCCTGTGAGCTGACCGCAATCCGGTCTTCGCGGGCCGGTTGGTGTGGAACCCTGACCGCATGAGCCTGTCCGCGACGATCCGCACCCAACGCGGGTCGCGCACCGGCACGAAGGTTCAACGATCCTGGTACTTCTACGACTGGGCCATCTCGTCCTATCAGACGACGACGGCCAGCCTCATGCTGGAGCCCTACCTTCGTTCGGTCGCCGAACGGGCGGCTTGTCCGACGGGCCCGGAGCGCTGCACCGAGACCCTGTCCATCGCGGGCATTTCCGTCCAGCCGGCCGTTCTTCCGGGACTGCTCGCGACGATCGCGACTCTGGCGTCCAGCGTCCTGGTGCTCTTCGTGGGGTCGTGGGCGGACCGCTCCGAGCGTCCGGTGCGGCTGCTGGGCGGCTACGCCCTGGCCGGGGCCGGCGCCTCCAGTGGAATGTACTTCGTCGCCGGGACGGCCTGGCAGCTCGGGGCGGTTCTGCTGATCCTCGCCTCGCTGGCGGCAGGGTGTTCGCTCGTGGTCTACGACTCGTTGCTCGCCCGGATCTCCGCGCCGCCCGAGCGCGACCAGGTGTCCTGCCGTGGCTGGGCCTTCGGATTCGCCGGGGGATCAAGCCTGCTCGCGGTTCATCTCGTCATCTATGTGGCCGGCCCCGGCTACCTCGGCATCTCCACCGACCTGGCCGTGCGGATCTGCCTGCTCACCGCGGGCCTGTGGTGGGGGGTCTTCGCCGTGGTGGCGGTTCGCGGCCTGCGGTCCCTGTCCGGGTCGGTGATGACCGGGGTTGATCGCGCTCAGTCGGCGTGGAGTCAACTGCACCAGACGATGAAGGAACTGCGCGAGTACCCCCAGACCGCGCGCTTCCTCGTCGCCTACCTGTTCTACAACGACGGCGTACAGACGGTGATCTACAGCTTCGCCGCCTTCGGCACGAGCGAGTTGCTCCTCGACAAGGGGTATCTCGCCATGTGCCTCGTGCTGGCCCAGGTCGTCGGGGTGGGCGGCACCTTGTGGTTCGGTTCGCTCGCGACCCGACACGGCGCGTCGGTCGTCGTCCGGTTGACGCTGGTGGTCTGGTTGGTCCCCCTGGCCGGAGCTTATTTCTGCCCCGCCGGCAATCTCTGGGTGTATGCCCTGCTGGCGATGCTCGTCGGGCTTATCCTCGGCGGGACCCAGGCGTTGTCGCGTTCGTTGTACTGCCAACTGATTCCGAGAGGTCGCGAGGCGCAGTTCTTCGGGCTGTACCAAGCGCTGGAACGTGGGACCAGTTGGTACGGCATCTTCTTGTTCGGCGTGGTGTATGCCATTACCTCCTCCTACCGCTCGGCGCTGCTGTCCACCGCCGGGTTCTTCGTGATCGGCGCCATCGTCATGCGCCGCGTCCATTTCGCCGACGGGGTCCGGGCCGCCGGCAATGTGCCGCCGCCGGCCATCTGAGGTGGCATCCATTGTCGTCCCATAGGCTTTCGTGGTGGCCCGCTACCTCGACGTCCATCCGGTCAACCCGCAACCTCGACTGATCGGTCAGGTCGTCACGTCGTTGACCGACGGGGGAGTCATCGCCTACCCGACAGAGTCCGGGTATGCCTTGGGGTGCACGATGGCCAACGCCGCCGGCCGCGAACGACTCGCCGGCATACGGGCCCTGCGCAAAGGGCACCTCTACGCCTTGATGTGCGCCGACTTCACCCAACTCGGCCCCTTGGTGACCATGCCGAATCGCTACTTCCGCGCGGTGAAGGCCGCCGAACCGGGGCGATTCACGTTCGTGCTCAAAGGTTCTCGCGAGGTGCCGCGCCGCCTGCTCGACGAGAAGCGCAAGACGGTGGGGATCCGGTTGTCCTCGGACCCGGTCGTGCACGCCATCCTCGCGGGCCTCGGTGAACCGATGCTGACGACCAGCCTGATTCTGCCGGGGGAAGACCTCCCGCTCACCGACGGCTGGCAGGTCCAGGAGCAATTGGGGCACCTCGTGGACGTCGTCATCGACACGGGGGAGTGCGGTCACGAACCGACGACGGTCATCGATCTGACCGGCGACGAACCGGAGATCCTGCGCCGCGGAGCCGGCGATCCCGCACGCTTCGAGGACGAATAGCGGATGCAACTCTTCCCACGGTCCACCCCGCCGAGCCGGTCGCGGTAGCGTTCGGTCAGGTACTCGCCGTCGACGACGACGCAGGCATGGTGTCCTCGGTATCGATCCGCATCCGCGAAGCGTACGCAAGCAGTTGCTAACCTGAGCCATGTCGGAGTGGACGAGGGAGTCGTTGCCATGAGCCGGTATGCCGTTCTCGGCGCGGGAGGTGTCGGCGGGCTGCTCGCGGTGTTGCTCACCGACGCGGGTCACGACGTGGTCGTCGTCGTCCGGGATTCCTCGGTCAAACCATTGGCAGAGAATGGGTTTTGTCTGACGAGCCCCGTCTATGGGACGCGGACGGCGCGACCCGACGTCGTCACGATGCTCGATCGGCCGGTCGACGCAGTCCTGGTCACCCCCAAGGCGACCTCGCTCGTGGCGGCCTTGGACCACCTGCCCGGCGATGCCGTGGGGGAGTCGCTCGTCGTGCCCTTCCTCAACGGCCTCGACCATGTCGCGCTCTTGCGCGAGCGGTACCCGCGGGTGGCCGGGGCCGTCATCCGCGTCGAATCCTCGCGTCCTGCAGCGGGACTCATCGAGCACGGCAGCCCTTTCGCGCGGATCGAGGTGGCGCGGGGGATCGAGACCGGGGCGTCTGTGGAGTCGCTCGTCGCCGATCTGGCCGGCGCCGGGTTCGAGGCTCGCGCCGTCGACGACGAACGGTTCATGTTGTGGAGCAAGCTGTCCTTTCTCGGTCCGTTCGCGCTGCTCACGACCGCGCATCGGCAACCCGTCGGAGCCATCCGCACCTCGCACGGCGAGGAGCTGAGGGGAGTGGTCACCGAGGTCGCCGCGGTGAGCCGCGCCGACGGGGGACCCGGCGACCCGGCCCCCACCTTGGCGGCCTTCGAGGCCTTCGGTCCGCAGACCAAGTCGTCCATGCTGCGCGACGCCGAGGCCGGTAACCCCTTGGAAATCAACGCGATCGGCGGCGCCATCATCCGTGCGGCACGCGCACACGGCATACCTGTCCCGTTGACCGAAGCGCTGGTGACACGCCTCACCGACGACGAGCGGGACGCCGGACGCTAGGGGATCTGGCCGCCCTCCAGCATGGCCTCGGCGTCGGGATCGGCACCGCCCATCTCGGGTTG
>JBDIAR010000119.1:0-10932 GCA_039812545.1 Dermatophilaceae bacterium
CCAGGCCAGCCGGCCGGACAGTCGCTCCTCGAATCCCCGATCCGTGGGCCGGTAGTAGTCAGTGGTGCCGGCGAGGTCGTCCGGCAGATAGGTCTGCGCCGCGACGCCGTCGGGTTCGTCGTGGGGGTAGCGGTAGCCATCCCCGTGCCCGAGCCGGGCGGCACCGGCATACCCGGTACCCCTCAGGTGCGCCGGCACGGGTCCGCCGCGTCCGGCTCGGACATCGGCGAGCGCCGCGTCGATCGCCCGGTATGCCGCGTTGGACTTTGGTGCCAGGGTGACGTGGACGACTGCTTGGCCCAGGACGATCCGGGCCTCGGGCATGCCGATTTGGGCAACCGCGTGCAAGGCGGCAACGGCCGTCTGCAGAGCGGTCGGGTCGGCCATCCCGACGTCTTCGCTGGCTGCGATGACGATTCGACGGGCGATGAAGCGCGGATCCTCGCCGGCCTCGATCATCCGAGCCAGATAGTGCAGCGCTGCATCGACGTCCGAGCCCCGCATGGACTTGATGAGTGCACTGGCCACGTCGTAGTGCTGGTCGCCGGCTCGGTCGTAGCGGACGACCGCGTGATCCAGAGCCCGCTCGACGTGACGCACCTCCACCGGGATCCCCGAATCGCTCTCGGCGAGCGAGGTCTCGTCCGCGGCGACCGCGGCCGCCGCTTCGAGGACCGTCAGCGCTCGACGGGCATCGCCCCCGCTCAACCGGATCACGGCGTCCCGGGCCGCGTCGTCGAGCCGGAAGAGCCCGGCCAGGCCGCGGGGATCGGCGACCGCCTCGGCCAGCAGCTCGCCGACCGCGTGATCGTCCAGCGGCTGCAGCGTGACCAAGATCGATCGGGACAACAGGGCCGGGATCAGGCTGAACGACGGGTTCTCGGTGGTCGCCGCCACCAGGACGACCACCCGGTTCTCCACGGCGGGCAACAGCGCGTCCTGCTGGGCCTTGCTGAACCGGTGGATCTCGTCGAGGAAGAGCACGGTCTCCCGACCGTAGAGGTCACGCTGGCGGCGCGCCTCGTCGACGACCGCCCGGACGTCCTTGACGCCGGCGGTCACCGCGGAAAGTTCGACGAACCGCCGCCCAGCCGCCTGGGCCACCAGATGCGCGAGCGTGGTCTTGCCGGTCCCCGGCGGGCCCCACAGAATCGCCGACGGCGCACTCACCCGCGCGCCACCTTGGCCCCCGCCCCCCTCGATGAGCCGACGCAGCGGAGACCCGGGCCGCAACACCTGTTCCTGGCCGCGCACCTCGTCCAGGCGTCGCGGGCGCATCCGCACGGCCAACGGCAGCGGCGGCATACCGGCTGATCGATGGGACCCGAAAAGGTCCGGATCGGCGCTTCCCGCCGCATCCGAGACGATGTCGAACAAGTCGTCGGCTGCCATCACCGGACAGGCTATCCCGCAGCACCGACAGCCCGGCTATCGTGGGCGGGTGGCACATCTTTCGACGCCTCACCGCCCCGGGCGGCAGGCGCCTCGCCGGCTGACCACGGTGGATCAGATCACCGACGTCATCGGCCCCGACGACTACGTCCGATACGAACTCAACGACGCGGAGGCATCGACGGCGCTCGCCGTCGACGACGCGGTGTCGGTCGACCGGCAGTTGAAGAAGTACGGCAACAGCAGGGTCTTCTTCGGCTCCCCCACCGGCATCGAACACCTGCTGACCTGGCACCTCGACGACGCCGCCCACATGGACACCATCCCGTTCGAGATGGTGCAGGTGCCGGTCGATCTGCTCCCGATGGTCAAGCGGCACGCGGTCCTCGGCCGGGGGGTGACCTGGCGCTGGATGTGGACCGATGCGATACCCGCCCCCGTCGTCGGGGAGGACAAGATCCGCGAGCTCTCCGAATCCGATCACGCCAAGTCCATCCAGCGGCTGCTCAAGCACGCCTCACCGCACGCCGCCGTGGTCCCCGGAGACGGGCGCACCAAGCGGTGGTTGGGGGTTTTGGACGACGCGGGCGCGGTCACCGGCGTGGTCGCGCTGCGCCGCACCCACGCCGGCTACCAGCACATCACCTCGATCGCCGTGAGCGAGACCCTACGCGGCACCGGGCTCGGGAAGGCACTGCTCGGGTATGCCGTGCGCACCGCTCTGGCCGAACGTCCGGTGTGCACGCTGGGTGGGTACGACAGCAACGAAGCGGCCCAGCGGCTGGCGGCATCCTTCGACTTCCACGTCACCCACCACTGGGCGACGTACCACCTGGTCGCCGGCAAGGACTGAGTCGCGAACGCCGCGCACTCACCGGCAAGGCGGAGCTGCCGACTCAGAGCCGGCGGGCGGGAACAAGACCGGCGGGCGGGATCAGGACCCCGGTGCCGGCTTGGGCCGGGCGTCGACGCCGGCCTCGCGTCGTTGTTCCGGCGTGATCGGCGCGGGCGCCTCGGTCAACGGGTCGTACCCGCCGCCGGACTTCGGGAACGCGATCACGTCGCGGATCGAGTCGAACCCGCCCAACAACATGACGATTCGGTCCCAGCCGAACGCGATTCCGCCGTGCGGCGGCGCACCGTACTGGAACGCGTCGAGCAGGAACCCGAACTTCTCCTGGGCCTGCTCCGGCCCCAGACCCATCACCGTGAACACGCGTTCCTGCACGTCGCGTCGGTGGATACGGATCGAACCCCCACCGATCTCATTGCCGTTGCACACCATGTCATAGGCGTACGCCAGTGCCGTGCCGGGGTCGGTGTCGAAGGTGTCGACGAACTCGGCCTTGGGCGAGGTGAACGCGTGGTGCACCGCGGTCCAGGCCCCTGCGCCGACCGCGACGTCGCCCGCGGCCACCGCTTCGGCGGCGGGTTCGAACAGCGGCGCGTCGAGCACCCACAGGAACGACCACGCCGACTCGTCGATCAGCCCGCAGCGCCGACCGATCTCCAGCCGGGCCGCCCCGAGCAGGGCACGCGAGGACTTCGTCGGTCCGGCGGCGAAGAAGACGCAGTCGCCGGGGCGGGCGCCCACGTGGGCGGCCAGCCCCGCCCGCTCGGCCTCGCCGAGGTTCTTGGCGACCGGCCCGCTCAGCTCACCGTCGTCACCGACCAGCACGTATGCCAGTCCGCGCGCCCCACGCTGCTTGGCCCAGTCCTGCCAGGCGTCCAGCGTCTTGCGGGGCTGGCTCGCGCCGCCCGGCATGACGACCGCACCGACATACTCGGCCTGGAAAACCCGGAACGGGGTGTCGGCGAAGTACTGCGTGCACTCGACCAACTCCTGGCCGAACCGCAGATCCGGCTTGTCCGTGCCGAACCGGCGCATCGCCTCGGCATACGTCAACCGCGGCAACGGCGACGGCAACGACACCCCGATGAGGCCCCACACGGCGCCGATGATCTCCTCGCCGAGGGCCAGCACGTCGTCCTGTTCGACGAAGCTCATCTCGATGTCGAGCTGGGTGAACTCGGGCTGCCGGTCGGCGCGGAAGTCCTCGTCGCGGTAGCACCGGGCGATCTGGTAGTAGCGCTCCATCCCGGCCACCATCAGCAGCTGCTTGAACAGTTGCGGACTCTGCGGCAGGGCATACCAGGACCCCGGCTTGAGCCGCGCGGGCACCAGGAAGTCGCGAGCGCCCTCCGGGGTCGAGCGGGTCAGCGTCGGGGTCTCGATCTCGACGAAGTCGTGCCGCTCCAACACCGCGCGGGCGGCGGCGTTGACCTTGGACCGCAGCCGCAGCGCCTCTCCCGAACTCTGCGCGCCCGGGCGGCGCAGATCGAGATAGCGATGCCGCAGCCGGGCCTCCTCGCCCACCGAGACGCGTTCGTCGATCTGGAAGGGCAGCGGGGCCGCGGGGCCGAGGACCACGATCTGCTCGACGATGACCTCGATCTCGCCGGTCGGCAGGTTCGGGTTGGCGTTGCCGTCCGGCCGCGCCCCCACGACACCGGTGACCTGGACGCAGTCCTCGTTGTGCAGGTCGTGCGCCCCGCCCTCGTCGAGGACCTCGTCGCGAATGACGATCTGGGCGGTGCCGGAGGCGTCCCGCAGGTCCACGAAGGCCACCCCGCCGTGATCGCGGCGCCGGGCCACCCAACCGGTGAGCGTCACGCTCGATCCGGTGTCGTCGAGGCGCAGCGTTCCGGCCTGGCGCGTTCGCAGCACGGAGGGTTCCCTTCGGTCGGGGTGGGGGCTGGTATGCCGGTGCCCGGGTGTCGTGTGCCCGGATCTGGTGGGCCCGGGTGTCGTGGCGTCACGGACGAGTGCCCGGCCACCCCGCGGGGTGACCGGGCACCTATCCTACGGGCCGCTCGGACTCAGGTCCGGCGGCGCCTCCGTTGTCAGACGGCCTCGGGGGTGAGGTCGTTGGGCATCCTCAGGTGACCGGCGCGGTGCTTGGTGAGCAGGACGGCCAGGGCGATCCCCAGGGCGGCGATCCCGGCGATGAGAATCCGCATACCGACGGACTGCCCGCTGCCGTAGCCGGCCTGGACGACCGCGGGGGCGACGAGCACCGACACCAGGTTCATCACCTTGAGCAGCGGGTTGATGGCCGGGCCGGCGGTGTCCTTGAACGGGTCGCCCACGGTGTCGCCGATGACCGTGGCCGCGTGCGCGGCCGAGCCCTTGCCGCCGTGGAAGCCGTCTTCGACGAGCTTCTTGGCGTTGTCCCAGGTGCCACCGGCGTTGGCGAGGAAGACCGCCATCAGGACACCGCAGGCGATGGCGCCGGCGAGGAAGCCGGCGAGGGCGCCGAAACCGAGGGCGAAGCCGACGAACACCGGCGACAGAGCGGCCAGCAGACCCGGGGTGGACAGCTCGCGCAGCGAGTCACGCGTGCAGATGTCCACGACCCGGCCGTACTCGGGCTTCTCGGTGCCGGCCATGATCCCGGGACGCTCGCGGAACTGGCGACGAACCTCGAGCACGATGGCACCGGCGGCTCGGGTGACGGCGTCGATCGCCAGACCCGAGAAGAGGAAGACCACGGCCGCCCCGAGGATGACCCCGACGAGGACATTCGGCGAGACGACGGCATACTCCTGGACGGCGGTGGCGGCATTGACGCCGGCCGACTTCAAGGCGGTGCTGACAGCATCGGTGTACGACCCGAACAGTGCGGTGGCGGCCAGGACGGCGGTGGCGATCGCGATGCCCTTGGTGATGGCCTTGGTCGTGTTGCCGACGGCGTCGAGTTCGGTGAGCACCTGGGCGCCCTCCTCGGTGACGTCGCCGGACATCTCCGCGATGCCCTGCGCGTTGTCGCTGACCGGGCCGAAGGTGTCCATGGCGACGATGACGCCGACGGTGGTGAGCAGGCCGCAGCCGGCGAGCGCGATGAGGAAGAGCGAGAGGATGATGACGCCACCGCCGAGCAGGTAGGCGAGCAGGACGGCACCGCCGATGATGACCGCGGTGTAGACCGCGGACTCGAAACCGACGCCGATGCCGGACAGCACCACGGTGGCCGGGCCGGTGAGCGAGGTCATGGCGACGTGCCGCGTCGGGGGCTTGTCGGTGCCGGTGAAGAAGCCCGTCAGGGTGAGGATGAGGGCGGCCAGCACGATGCCGAGGACCACCGCGAAGAGCGCGAGCCGGCGCGGGTCACCGCTGTAGGCCGCCACGTCGGCGTTGATGCCGGTGAAGTCGGCGAAGCTGCTCGGCAGGTACACATAGGCGGCGATACCGCAGAGAACCGCGGAGATGGCGGCGGCGATGAAGAAGCCGCGGTTGATGGCGGTCAGGCCGTTCTCGCCGGTACGGACCCGGGTGATCAGGATGCCGAGCACGGCGGTGACGGCTCCGATGCCGGGCACGATGAGCGGGAAGATCAACCCGTGCTCGCCGAAGGCGGCCTTACCGAGGATCAACGCGGCCACGAGCGTCACGGCATACGACTCGAACAGGTCCGCGGCCATCCCGGCGCAGTCGCCGACATTGTCGCCGACATTGTCGGCGATGGTGGCGGCGTTGCGGGGGTCGTCCTCAGGGATGCCCTGCTCGACCTTGCCGACCAGGTCGGCGCCCACGTCGGCGGCCTTGGTGAAAATCCCGCCGCCGACCCTCATGAACATCGCGAGCAGTGCCGCACCGAAGCCGAAGCCCTCAAGGACGGCCGGGGCGTTGGCGCGGAAGATGAACACCACGAGAGCGGCACCGAGCAGGCCGAGGCCAACGGTGAACATCCCCACGGTCCCACCGGTGCGCACCGCGAGGGTGAACCCGGGACCGCGGTCACCGGAGCGCGAGGCCGCGGCGACCCGGACGTTGGCCTGCACCGCCAGGTTCATCCCCAGGTAGCCGACGGAGGCGGAGAAGACCGCCCCGACCAGGAAGAAGATGCTCCGGCCGACCCGGACCGAACCGTCCTCGGCGGGCAGCAGCAACAGCAGCGCGAAGACGGCGACCGCGAACCAGGCGAGGGTGCGCAACTGCCGACGCAGGTATGCGGCCGCCCCCTCCTGCACGGCATGGGCGATCTCTTGCATCTTGGCCGTGCCCTCGTCGGCCCGAAGGACCTGGGAGCGGAATACCGCGCCGACGACGAGTGAGATCAGGGCGATGACCCCGACCACGACGACAACACTGACATTGGCGCTGCTGAAGGCGATATCGGGCGTGCTCAACTGCGTCATGCCGTCCTCCTTGACGGGTCGGGCTGCGATTGGGCCGAGTCTACGAATGCCCTGCGATCCACGCCACACATGCCGTGACCACGCCGGGACCGCATCCCGGTCAGTGGCCGGGGCGGTGCGCCGACCGGACGACCTCCGGTGCGCGCCGCGCGGTCAGCGGAAGCGGGGATGAGCCGGCCACGGCGCGTCGGCGGGTCGCAGGGTGGCCCACCCTCGCGCTCGGGCGCCGTGGGCGGCCATGATCCCGATGACCGCGCCCGGATTGTGCAGATCGCCCGCCAACACCGCGTCGTATGCCGCATCCAGGCTCACCCAGGCGACCTGCAGATCGGCTTCCTCGTCGGTCCGATCGTGAGGCTCTGCGGCGGCGGTGAGGTCCTGGGCCAGGAAGATCCGCAGATTCTCGGGGAAGCTGCCCGGTGAGGCGATCGCATCGACGAGGACGTGCCACCGTCCGGCGATCAGGTCGACCTCTTCGGCGAGTTCCCGGGCGGCGGCGGCGTGCGGCGCCTCGCCCGCGACGTCGAGCAGCCCCGCGGGGACCTCCCACAGGTAGCCGCCCGCGGCGTGGCGGTACTGGCGGATCATGACGATCTCGTCGCGCCCCTCGTGTCGGCGCAGTGCGATGATCGCGACCGCCCCGCCGTGGGGGATGTACTCGCGGGTGACGATTCGTCCGTCGCCGAGATCGACGCGGTCACGGCATACGTCCCAGAGCACCCCCTGGTAGACGACCTGCGAGTCCACCACGGGCAAGGCGGTGAACTCGTCGCGCAGGGCGAACGTCCCGCCGGGCGAGGTCATCGGGGCCGCTCGACCTCGACGAGCCGGCCGCTGCGCTGACGGTCCAGGGCCGCCCCGACGAGTCCGGCGAACAGCGGGTGCGCCCGATGCGGTCGGGACAAGAACTCCGGGTGGGCCTGCGTCCCGACGTAGTACGGGTGCGCCTCGGGCGGCAGTTCGACGAACTCGACGAGCGAACCGTCCGGTGAGGTCCCCGAGAACACCAGCCCGGCCTGCGCCAGGCGGTCCCGGTAGGCGTTGTTGACCTCGTACCGGTGGCGGTGCCGCTCGGCGACCTCGGTCGTCCCGTATGCCTGCGCCGTGACCGAACCGGGCTGCAACCGGGCCGGATACGACCCGAGTCGCATCGTGCCGCCGAGGTCGCCGGCTCCGTCGACGAAGGCCACCTGTTCGGCCATCGTGGCGATGACCGGGTCCGGCGCGTCCGGTTCGAATTCGGAGCTAGAGGCCTCGGTGATCCCGGCGACGTTGCGGGCGTATTCGATGACCATGCACTGAAGTCCCAGGCACAACCCGAGGGTCGGTATGCCGTTCTCGCGCGCCCAGGTCAGCGCGCCGAGCTTGCCCTCGATGCCGCGGACGCCGAAGCCGCCGGGGACGACGACGGCATCGACGCCGGCGAGCGCCTTGGCGGCGCCGGACCGGGTGGCGCATTCGTCGGAGGCCACCCAACGGATCACGGTGCGGGCGTTGTGGTGGAACCCGGCGGCCCGGATGGCCTCGGTGACCGACAGGTACGCGTCGGGCAGGTCGATGTACTTGCCGACGAGCGCGATCACGACCTGGTGCTCGGGATCGTGGACGCGTCGGAGCATCTCATCCCACGCCGCCCAGTCGACATCGCGGAAGGCCAGCCCCAGCCGGCGCACGACATAGGCGTCCAAGCCCTCGCGGTGGATCACCTTGGGGATGTCGTAGATGCTCGGGGCGTCGGGGCAGGACACGACCGCCTCGGTGTCCACGTCGCACATCAACGAGATCTTGCGCTTGACCCCGTCCGGGATGGGTCGGTCGGACCGGCAGACGATCGCATCGGGCTGGATGCCGACCTGACGTAGCGCGGCGACCGAGTGCTGGGTCGGTTTGGTCTTCAACTCCCCGCTCGGGGCGAGGTACGGCACCAGCGAGACGTGCAGGAAGAAGACATTGTCGCGGCCGAGGTCGTGGCGCACCTGCCGAGCCGATTCAAGGAAGGGCAGTGACTCGATGTCGCCGACGGTACCGCCGATCTCGGTGATGATGACGTCCGGTGGGCGCTTGGCGAACGCGGTGGCCCGCATCCGGGCCTTGATCTCGTTGGTGATGTGCGGGATCACCTGGACGGTGTCGCCGAGGTACTCGCCCTTGCGCTCCTTGTCGAGCACCGTGCGGTAGACCTGGCCGGTCGTGACATTCGCGGTGCCGGGCAGGCACTCGTCGAGGAAGCGCTCGTAATGGCCGATGTCCAGATCGGTCTCGGCCCCGTCGTCGGTGACGAAGACCTCGCCGTGCTGAAACGGATTCATGGTGCCCGGGTCGACGTTGATGTACGGATCGAGCTTTTGCATCGTGACCTTCAGGCCACGGGAACGAAGCAGTCGCCCCAGGCTCGAAGCGGTCAGGCCCTTGCCCAGGGACGAGGCCACTCCACCGGTCACGAAGATGTGTTTTGTCGTGTGCACCACGGGCTGCCAGTCTACGTGATGGTGCCGGGGCCGCCGCCGGAATCGGCGATCACGGCCGGGTCCGAGAGCTGCCCCGGCGCCGGCGCCGGCGCGAATCCACTTGATTCAGAAGGTCTTCCGCGTGGCGCAGGCCGGCTTCCGATGCGCCGTCCCCGCTCATCATCCGCGACAGCTCGGCGAGTCGCTCGGCGCCCTGCACCTGACGCACCGTGCTCGTGGTCACCGATCCCCCGGCATCCTTGGTCACGACCAGATGGCGGTCGGCATACGCGGCGACCTGGGCGAGATGGGTGACGACGATGACCTGGTGGGCGGCGGCGACCTCGGCCAGCCGGGCCCCGACCGACAGGGCCGCGGCACCCCCGACCCCGGCGTCGACCTCGTCGAAGAGCAAGGTCGGCAGGGACTGCGGTGCCCGGCGCGCGGCCACCACCTCGATGGCCAGCATCAGTCGGGACAGTTCGCCGCCGCTGACGCTGCGGGTGATCGAGCGGGGTGGCTGGTCGCCCTCCTCGATCATGATTTCGACCCGATCCAGGCCACTTCGCGGGGCTCGATCCGGCTCGTACGCCGGGCTCACCTCGATCTGGACGCCGGCTCGACCCATCGCGAGCTGCGCGATCTCGGCGCTGATATCCGCGGCCAGAGCGGGGGCGGCGCTGCGGCGCGCGGCGGTGAGTTCGGCACCGGCCGCGGCGAGGGCCCGGGCGGCCTCGCTCAGCTCGGCGGTGCAGGCGTCGAGTCGTTCGTCGGCGGTGTCGAGGTCGAGCAAGCGGGCCGCCGCCGCACTCCCCCAGGCGAGGACGTCGTCGACGTCGGCGCCGTACCGCCGGACCAGGGCCGCCAGCTCGGCCCGCCGTCGGTGCACCCAGTCCAACCGGCCCGGATCGGCATCCAGCCCCGCGAGCGCCGTGGCCAGGTCGGAGACGATGTCGGCGAGTTGGTACCCCACGTCCGCGAGCCGCAGATCCAGCTCGCGCAGCCGGTCGTCGTGCGCGAGCGCCGGCGCCAGACCCGTGCGGGCCGCGGTGATTGCCTCGAGCGCCCCGGCGGTCGCGTCGTAGCCGCCGTCCGGTTCGGCGGTGATCGCGGCTTGCGCTTGGGCCAGGGCCGCGCGGATGACCTCGACGTTGTCCAGGCGGACCCCCTCGGCCCGCAACTCGTGGTCTTCGCCGGGCCGCGGGTCGACCCGCTCGATGCTCTCCAGGCCCTCGCGCAGCCGGTCGGCCTCTCGGACCCGCTCGCCGGCGCGGGTGCGCAGCTCTTCGCACTGGACGCGCAACCGGGCGACCGCGTCGTGGGCCCGTTGGTATGCCTCTTTGGCCGCCCGGACGTCAGGCCCGCCGAGGGTGTCCAACAGGTCGGTGTGCGCGTCGACCTTGCGCAGGCGCCACTGGTCGGCCTGGCCGTGGACCGCGACGAGCAATTCGCCGATCTCGGCGAGCACGCCGCTGGGCACGCTGCGGCCACCGGCATACGCCCGCGAGCGGCCCTCGGAGCTGAGCGTGCGGGCCAACACGAGTTCGTCCTCGACGACCCCGCCGGCCTCCTCGACCCGGAGACGGCACGGGTGATCGGCCGGCAGGCTCACCCAGCCCTCGGCCTCGGCCCGCGGGCGTCCGGTGCGCACCAGGGTGGAGTCGGCACGGTCGCCGAGCAGCAGCCCGAGTCCGGTGAGCAGCATGGTTTTGCCCGCGCCGGTCTCCCCCGTGACGACATTGAGACCCGGACCGAGCGCCAGGGTCGCCTCGGCGATCACGCCGAGATCGCGCAGTCGCACCTCGGTCAGCACGATCCCTCCTCTGCTCGCACCGGCCGTCCGGTCGGCGCTGCGCGCCAGCCTACGACTCGGGACCGACAGTCAGTCAGTCAG
>JBDIAR010000120.1:0-10842 GCA_039812545.1 Dermatophilaceae bacterium
TCGATTCGCCTCTCTCGGAGTGCGTTTGGAGCACAGCGTCGACGTTGTCGACTACCTGAAGACCGCGTTCGACGCCATCTTCCAAGCGGCCGTCGGGACGGTCCTGATCGAGGTCGGCGCCGTGGTGGTCCTCGGAGCCGAGGTGGTGACCACCGTGTTCACCGGATCCCCCGTCGTCGGGGCCATTCTCGCCGGTGGCGTCCCCTGGCTGACCGGCCCGGCGGGCATGTTCGTCCGGGTTCTCATCCAGGCCTCAAACGACGACGGCCGCTTGCTCACCCAGGCCGAATACGACTGGGCCAACGACCAGGTCTTCGACGGAGCGCTCCCGCCGATCGTCACTCTGCGCATCACGCCCTACCTCGGGATCGGCGGGGCACCCTTCACCTTCCCGACCCTGCTGGGTCCGACGTTGATCAATCTGGGCGACACGGCATACGGCAACATCCACACCGCCGAACCCACGTTCATCCACGAACTCGTCCACGCCTGCCAGATCGCCAACTCCACCGATCTGGTGTTCACCACGACGGCCATCGTCACGAAGCTCGCCGATCCGAGGGGTGATTCGTCGTATGCCTACGACGCCGCCGGATTCGATTACACAAAGGCCGGTTTCGAGGCGCAGGCGCAGATCGTCGAGGACTGGTTCGTCGGGCGCCCGCTCATCGCGCAGACCCCGGACCAGCGCAATCACACCGGACATCCACGCGATCCGGAAAGTCCCTACTATCGCTACCTCACCGACAATGTCCGGACGGGTCACTTCTGATCGGGACGGACGATCTCGCGGTGGGCGGTGTCGACGCGGCGGGTCCAGCCGCGTCGGTCCAGGTATTCGAGGAGCGGGATGACGGTCCGCCTGGTCATCCCCAGGGCCTGACGCGCCTCGCTGGTGGTGAACGGCTGCGGCAGGCCGGCGAGAACGCGCACGGCCCGGGCGGGGGCGTCCGGGAGCAGCACGACCCCGCCGCCCAGTCGAAGCAGACGGCCGGTGCGTTCGGCGGCGGCGAGTTCCCGGGCGCCGAGTCCGAGGGCGGCGAGTTCGTCGGCCTCCGGTGCGGCGAACGGCTCGGCCCGCAGTCGGGCCCGGAGCGCCTCGACTGCGGCCTCGATCGGGCCCAACTCCACGTCCGAACCGGGACGTCGGACGTGACCGCCCTCGATCACGAGTCCCGCCCGGCCCGCGACGGCCGCGAGCAGGCCGCCGTCGGGCAGTCCGAGGGCGGACTCGGCGGCCCCCGTCGTCGGCCCGGCGGACAGCGGGTCGACGGACGCGCGGTTCGCGACGAGTTCCCCCAATTCGCCGGACCAACGGTCGAACTCGTCGCCGTCGACCCACCAGTCCCCCACGGCGACAACTCCGGCCGGGGCGCTCGGATCGGGGCCGGTCAGGCCGAGGGCCACCAGGTGGCTCCGGCGCACCGCCCCGCGACGACGCACCTCCGCCGGTAGGTCCGGGCCGTCGCCGAGCGCCTCGAGATCGCGGGCCCGCCGGGCCGCGTCGCCACGTCGATCGAGGAGCGGCGGGTCGGCGTCGAGCACGACGACCCCCGCGAGGACACGTCGGCTGCTCGGGTCGCGCAGGACGAGACGGTCCCCGTGAACGAGCGGCAGGGCGCGATCCAGCCGCAGCCTGCCGTGCTGGGCACCGAACGGGCGCAGCCGGGTCGGAACCGCCGCGGTGCCGACGTGGACGACGACGTGTTCGGGCGCCTCGTCGAGGGACGCGCCGCTGACCCCGCGCACGTCCACGAGGGAGGTGGGTACCCAGGCGCCCGGGCTGAGGAGGACGTCCCCGCGCCGCACCTGCCCCACCGGCACCGCGCGGAGATTGATCGCAAGTCGGCAGGTCGCGGTGGCCACGGTGGTCGACCGGCCCTGGCGCTGGAGGCTGCGCACCACGACCGCGGTCGTCCTACTGCCGGACGGTCGCCCCTCGGCCAGCAGGTCGAGACGATCACCGGCGCCCAGGGTCCCCGCGGACAGCGTTCCGGTGAGCACCGTGCCCGCGCCCGTGATGGTGAACGACCGGTCGATCCAGAAGCGGATCCGAGCAGTCTCCTCGGGCGGCGCGATGCCCGCCAGCAGGTCGTCGAGCGTCGCCCGCAGGGTGTCCAGCCCAGCCCCGGTCGTCGCCGAGGTTGCCACGACCGGGGCCGTGGCCAGCGCGGTGTCGGCGAGTTCGGCGCGGGCCTGGGCGGCGACCTCGTCGACCCGGTCCGGGGCGAGGTCGGCCCGGGTCACGACGATGACGCCGTGCCGGATGCCGAGCGCGGCGACCGCGTCCCGGTGGTCACTCGACTGCGCGCGCCAGCCCTCGTCGGCGGCCACGACGAAACACACGACGGGAGAAGGCCCGAGGCCGGCGAGCATGTTCCCGAGGAACCGCTCGTGACCGGGCACGTCCACGAACGCGACCTCGGCTCCGCTGGGCAGCGTGGTCCATCCGAAGCCGAGGTCGATCGTCAGCCCGCGCCGCTGTTCCTCGGCGAACCGATCCGGCTCCATCCCGGTCAGGGCACGAACGAGCGTGCTCTTGCCATGATCGACATGGCCTGCGGTGGCGACCACGAATCGTGCCGGATGAGATGAGCCGGTATGCCGGTGCCCGTCGCCGGTCCGAGCCGTCGGGTCAGTCGACCGGTCAGTCATCGTGGCCGCTCACGTCGGTTCGCGCGGGCGGTCGGGCGGTCGGGCGGCCAGGATGGCCGCGACGACGGCGGTGTCGTCGGACTCGGGTACACACCTCAGATCCACCAGGCATACCCCGCCGTGGACCCGTGGGAGCACGGCCGGCGAGCCCGACCGCAGCGGGGCGGCATACGACTGCGGCAGGGACACCGCCCACCCGGACAACGGCACCCCGGGTGCCCCGCCTCCCCCGACCCGGCCGTCGTGCGGGACGACTTCGCCGCCGACGGCATCGGCCAGGCTACGGGTGCGTTCCAGGAGACGGTCCGGGTCGGCATGGAGTGCGGCGTCGACCGGTGACTGCGGGCCGCGCAGCGTGGCCTCGACGGCGGCCAGGGTGAGCTTGTCGACCCGAAAGGCCCGAGCGAGGGGGTGACGGGCGAGTCGCGTGATCAGCTCTGCCCGACCGAGCAGCAGGCCGCCCTGCGGACCGCCGAACAGCTTGTCGCAGCTGGCGGTGACGACATCCGCGCCGGCGGTGAGCGTGGTGGTGGCGTCCGGTTCGTCGGGCAGCGCGGGATCTGGGTGCAACAACCCCGAACCCAGGTCGACGACGAGGGGTATGCCGGCGCGTCGGGTCAGGGCGGCGAGGTCGGCGACGCTCACACCGGCGGTGAATCCTTCGACCCGGAAGTTGCTCGGGTGCACCTTGAGCAGGACACCGGTCTCGGCGCCGATGGCGTCGGCGTAGTCGCGCAGGTGGGTCCGATTCGTGGTGCCCACCTCACGCAGCCGGGCGCCCGTCGAGGTGATGAGGTCGGGGAGCCGAAAGCCGGCGCCGATCTCGATGAGTTCGCCTCTGCTCACGACGACGTCGCGCCCGGCGGCCAGCGCCGTCGTGGCGAGGAGGAGCGCGGCGGCGCCGTTGTTGACGACCAGCGCGTCCCCTGCGGCCGGGCAGGCCGCCAGCAGCGCCTGGCGCGCGCCGATCCCACGGCGCGAGCGCAGGCCGGTGGCCAGGTCGAGTTCGACGTCGACATAGCCCGACGCGTCGACGATCGCGGCGACGGCCTCGCGGGAGAGCGGGGCCCGGCCGAGGTTGGTGTGCACGACGACGCCGGTGGCGTTGAGGACGGGCCGCAGGGTCGACGCCCGATGATCTGACAGGCGTTGGACGAGAGCGGCACCGACGCCTTCGGGAGCGATGGCGCCGGTTCGGGCGGCGTCCTGGACGGCGGCGATCTCGGCGCGGATCACGCGCTCTGCCAACCGTTCTCGCGCCCTCGCCACCTCGGGCTGGGCGAGCAGGGCGTCCGTGCGAGGAATACGGCGCCGGGCATCCTCGGTCATCGCGCTCCTCGATCTGCTGACGTCGACCGGTCGGCCGACGAGAACACCTGGCGGAGGCGGACGGGAATCGAACCCGCCAGGCCGAGCTACTCGGCCTCACCGGTTTTGAAGACCGGGGAGCCCACCAGGACCCAGACGCCTCCTCGCCCCACGCTAGGCACACGCTAGCAATCGGCTCCCGGGCAATCGACCCCGCGGCCCCGCGGCCCGCTGCCACGCGCGGCCCTCACCTCAACGCACCCGCATTAGGCTCGGCCGGGTGACCGGTAGCGCCGAGACCATCGCCCGCCTCACCTCGTATGCCCACGGCGGGGGTTGCGCCTGCAAGATCCCGGCCGGGGAGTTGGAGTATGCCGTCCGCGGCCTTGTCGGGCAGGCGGGTCCCGACGTGCTCGTCGGGCTCGACGACGGGGACGACGCGGCGGCGGTCCGGGTCCGCGGCGACCTCGCCGTCTTGTCGACGGCGGACTTCTTCACGCCGGTGGTCGACGACGCCTACGACTGGGGTCGGATCGCCGCCGCCAATGCCCTCTCCGACATCTACGCCATGGGCGGACGCCCGGTGATGGCGATCAACCTGGTCGGCTGGCCGCGCGGCATACTCCCCCTCGAACTCCTTTCGGAAGTCCTCCGCGGCGGGATGGACGTCGGGGCATCGGCGGGCTGCCCCGTCCTCGGCGGCCACACGATCGACGAACCGGAACCGAAGTACGGCCTCGCGGTGACCGGTGTCGCGGACCCGGATCGGTTGCTGCGCAACGACGCCGCCGTCGCGGGCCGGCCCCTGACGTTGACCAAGCCGATCGGGGTCGGGCTGCTCAACAACCGCCACAAACAGACCGGCGAGGTCTTCCGCGCGGCGATCGACGTGATGACGGGTCTCAATCGCGAGGCCGCCGAAGCGGCCCTCGCGGCGGGGGCGAGAGCGGCGACCGATGTGACGGGGTTCGGGTTGCTGGGGCATCTGCACAAGCTGTGTCGTGCCTCCGGCGTGGGGGCGGTCCTCGAGCGCGCCGCCGTGCCGGTCGTCGACGGCGCCCGGGAGGCGCTGCGGGACGGTTTCGTCTCCGGCGGCAGCCGCCGAAACCTGGACTGGGTCCGGCCGCACCTGCAGCCCGGCGCCGACGTGACCGAGGACGATCTCATCCTGCTCGCCGACGCCCAGACGTCCGGGGGCCTACTCGTCGTCGGCGAGGTGCCCGGCTACCCGGTGATCGGACACACCACCGACGGTGCGGGGATCGGCATACGGTGAGCTCCGGCGGACGGGCCGGCGTGACGAACGAGCAGAGATCAGGGCTCAACCAAGGGTGGTGATCGAGTCGCCGGTGCTGCCGGCGGCCCGCCTGGCCGCGAGCCGGCGTCGTTGCGGCTCAACGGTATAGCGCGGATCGCGAGCGGACGCCAGGCCCGCCTCGAAGACCCCGAACCGGGTCAGGGCGGATGCTCCGATGAGGGCGACGCCGCTCGCGATCGCCCCAACGCGTGTGCGGCCGAAGAACACCGTCCCGAGGACGCCGGCGAGGGCCATCCGTTCGCTCAGCCTCAGCAGGTGGCCGGCGCGTCCCTCGTGCAGGGGTTCGGCGGCGACCGGATCCATCCGGCTCTCCATGTATTTCATCGCCGTGATGTCGCAGACCGCTCCGAGGACACCGAGCAGGCGGGCCGGACCGGTCTCCCGCACGGGTGTGGTGATCATCGCCAGCCCCGCCCCGGCCAGGCTGGCCGAGCTGACGAAGACGAACGGCAGGTCCCGATGCGCGGCATTCCACGTCGGGTTCGCGGTGTCGGAGAGCAGGACGGCGGTGTATGCCGCGAGCGGCGGCCCGAAGGCGGCCGCCTCGAAGCCGGCGAGGGGTTCCACGACCTGGAGGACGCCGCGCAGCGGACCGAGTGGGAGGCGCTGCCCGGTCAGGCGATCGACCTCGGCCGCGCCGGCCACGCCCATGCCGGCGCTGAAGGCCGTGAGAATCCAGGAGCCGATCGACATCGGCGAGGTGAGCTTGACCGTGCGAAGCATGTTGTAGAACCGGTCCGGTCGACCGAGATCCTTGACGAGCGCCGCCCCGCCGAACCCGACCGCGGCGAGGGCGCCCAGACGAGCGTTGCGGCACAACAGGTCCCGGCCGGTGACCTGGGCGCCGAAGGCGAGCAGACTCGACCCGGCTGCGATGCCGCCGAGCGCGAGATAGGCCGGGACTTCGGGGCCCCACGGCGGCGGTTTGACGATGTTGTGCCCGTAGTACGACGTGAACCGCGCCTCGGGGACCATCAGCATCTCGGCGGAGCCGTCGGTGCGGCCCTGCGGCGACGTCCTCTTCTTGCGTCGCCCACCCGCGAGGCGCCGCAGCCGTCGGCTCTCGGGCTCCGGCGGGCGGTACTGGTCGAGCTCCGACGGCGTCATCTGCGATCCTGCCTTGTCCGGCCCGGTCATGGCCGACCCTGTCCTTTCCGAGCTCCCAGGAAGGCGAGGGCGGCCGCGCCGATCATGCCGAGCGCCGCGACACCGGCACGGTTGAACATCGTGGACAGGTCCGCGGTCGGCACCCGCGGGTCCGGCGGCAGGCCGTAGACCTCCGGTTCGTCGAGGAGGAGGAAGACCGCCCCGGTGCCGCCTACCCCGTCCAACTCGTTGGCGCCGTAAAGTCGCGCCTCGGTCATGCCCTGCGCGTGCAGTTCGGCGACCCGGGCCCGAGCGCCCGCGACCAGGTCGTCGTGGTCGCCGAATCTGATCGAGGTGGTCGGGCAGGTCTTGGCGCAGGCCGGCGTCTCGTCGTCGATCAGGCGGTCGTAACAGAGCGTGCACTTCTGCGCGACGCCCCGGTTGGGGATCTCGGGCTGCTCGCCCTTTCGCTCGCCCCGACCGGTCGCGGGCTCGACGGTGCCGTCGCCGCGCCGCTCGATGACACCGAACGGGCAGCCGGCCACGCAGGTGCCACAGCCGTTGCACACGTCGTGTTGCACCAGCACGGTGCCGAACTCGGTCCGCATGATCGCGCCGGTCGGACAGACGTCGAGGCAGCCGGCGTGCGTGCAGTGCTTGCACACGTCGGAGGCCATCAGCCAACGGAACTCAGGGGTGTCCGGTGGACGCCATCGCGGCTCGACCCCGTCGTGACCCGGCGTCGGCGCGGACCTGACCACCGGCATACCGAGACCCACGAGACGACGACCGGACTCGCGCGCCTGCTCGATTCGCTCGCGATCCTGCTCGACAAAGGCGACGTGGCGCCACGTGCCGGCCCCGAGGGCCTGGGTGTTGTCGTACGACCAGCCGGTCAGCTCGAGGTCGCCATCACGCGGGTTGCGGTTCCACTCCTTGCAGGCGACCTCGCAGGCCTTGCAGCCGATACAGATCGAGGTGTCGGTGAAGAAACCCTTGCGCGGCTTGGGAATCGGCCAGTTGGCGTCCGCGGCCGGGTCGGTCGGACCGGCGAGCTGGTGGCCGAAGACGTCAATGCCGTGCCGAGCGTGCGGCTGCTGTCGGGTGCTCAATAGCGCGTCCATCCTTCCTCGGCTCGGTCGGTCTCCGGTCCATTGTCGGGCGGTGCATCGCCGAGGTCGGCTTCCGGGTCGCTGAGGCGTTGCGCGCCCGTGTGCGCCGTGATGCCGGCCCGCGCGTTGTATGCCGCCACGAGGGCGATCGACGCGGCGCCGCGGGGGCGTCGTCCGGCGATGACATCGCAGCTGCCGACCTTGGACTCCTGGATCTGGGTGTTCGGGTCGAGGAAGAATGCGAGCAGGTCGTTGGCGGCATCCCCGGCGACGATCGCGTCGCCGCCGACGCCCCAGTGGTACGGCAGGCCCACCTGGTGGACCGTGCGGTCGCCGATGGTCAGCGGGACCATCCGTTCGGTCACCAGCACCCGCGCCTCGATGACGCCGCGCGGCGAAACGAGGGTGGCCCAGCCGTTGTTGACCAGTCCGCGCTCGGCGGCCAGATCCGGGGACACCTCGCAGAACATCTCCGGTTGCAGTTCCGAGAGGTACGGCAGCCAGCGGCTCATCCCACCCGCCGTGTGGTGTTCGGTGAGCCGATAGGTCGTGAAGACGTAGGGGAACACCTCGGCGCCCGGCTGGCCGAAACCCGGCGCGTCCAGGTTGTAGCTGAGCGGGTAGATCATCCGGCTCGGGCTCTGCTGCTGGGCGTACAGCGCGTTGCGGACCGGCGACTCGTACGGCTCGTAATGCGTGGGCAGCGGGCCGTCGACCAGTCCATTGGGCGCGAACAGCCAGCCCTTGCCGTCGGATTGCATGACGAAGGCGTCGTCCCCCGCGAGCGCGGCCGGACCGCCGACGCCCGGGTCCGGACGACTG
Organism: Dermatophilaceae bacterium; assembly: GCA_039812545.1. Taxonomy (GTDB): domain Bacteria; phylum Actinomycetota; class Actinomycetes; order Actinomycetales; family Dermatophilaceae; genus JBDIAR01. The sequence continues at coordinate 8,302 of JBDIAR010000120.1, forward strand.
TGCGGAGCCCGATCCACCGGGAAGTCCGGCACGTCCGGTCCCACCCACCGCCGCTGCGCCTCGTCCCATTCGAGGTACCGCTTGCGCTCGCTCCACGGCCTGCCGTCGGGGTCCGCGGAGGCGCGGTTGTAGAGGATCCGCCGATCGGCGGGCCAGGCCCAGCCCCACTGGGACTGCGTGACTCCCCCGCCGCCCTGCGGGACGCGACGGGCCGCCTGGTTGTCTCCACCGGCATACACCCCGCTGTAGATCCAGCAGCCGCACGCGGTGCTCCCGTCGGCCCGGAGCTCCCCGAAACCGGACACCGGCTCCCCCGCCGCGCCGCCGGTGAGGTGGTAGCCGTTGATCTCGCGCAGCACCGACTCGGGGATGACCTCGCCGTGTTCGTCGAGCGGGTAGTCCCACGTCAGGTCCTGCAGCGGCCGGTCGCGTTCGTCGGCGGAGTCGGCGACGAGGGCGCGGATGCGCACCCCGAGTTGGTGGATGAAGTCGAGTTCGCTCTGGCAGTCGCCCGGCGGGTCGAGGGCCTTGTGGCGCCACTGGACGAGGCGCTGGGTCTGGGTGAAGGTGCCGGCCTTCTCGACGTGCGTGGCGGCCGGCAGGAAGAAGACCTCCGTCTCGATGTCCTCGGTCAGCAACTCCCCCGAGGCGATTTCGGGCGAATCCCGCCACCACGTCGCGCTCTCGATCAGCCGGAAGTCGCGGACCACGAGCCACTTCAAGTGCGCCATGCCCAGGCGCTGCTGGCGTCCGTTGGCCGAGCCGACGGCGGGGTTCTGGCCGAGGACGAAATAGCCCTCGACCTGGTCGGCGAGCATCCCGATCAGAGTCTGGTACGTGCCGTGCGGACCGGTGAGACGGGGCAGGTAGTCGTAGGCCCAGTCGTTGTCGGCGGTGGCGGCCTCGCCGAAGTATGCCTTCATGAGGGAGACGACGTAGGCGTCGGCGTTCGCCCAGTAGCCCTTCTGCTGCGTGGACGAGATGGCTTCGAGGTAGTCGGGCAGGGTGTCGTGCAGCCCGGCGACCGGCATCGGCAGGTAGCCGGGCAGGAGGTTGAAGAGGGTCGGGATGTCGGTCGAGCCCTGGATGCTCGCGTGTCCGCGCAGCGCCATGATGCCGCCGCCGGGACGCCCCACATTGCCGAGCAGGAGTTGGAGGATGGCCGCCGTCCGGATGAATTGGGCGCCGAGGGTGTGCTGGGTCCAGCCGGTGGCGTAGCCCCAGATGGTCGTGCGCTCGCGGCCGGAGTTCGCGGTGACGGCGTCGGCGAGGTAGACGAAGTCCTCCGGCGGTATGCCGCACAGCTCTTCGACCATGTCGGGGGTGTACCGCCGGTAGTGCCGCTTGAGGATCTGGAAGACGGTATGCGGGTCCCGCAGAGTCTCGTCGCGCAGGACTTCGGCGTGTTCCAGGGACGGCCCGCCGGCACCGAATTGGTCACCCTCGCCGCGCTCGCCCTGGTCCACGCGTCCGCCGCCTCGTTCGGCATACGCCCAACTCTCCCGGTCGTACTTGCCGGTGGCGGGGTCGAAGCCGGAGAAGAGTCCGTCGAGGTCCTCGGTGTCCTGGAAGAGTTCGGTCACGATCGTGGCGGCGTTGGTGTAGGCGAGGACGTACTCCTTGAACCACAGGTCGTTCGTGAGGACGTGGTTGATGAGCGCTCCGAGCAGGACCACGTCGGAACCGGCTCTGATGGCAATGTGTTTGTGCGCCAGCGCCGAGGTGCGGGTGAAGCGCGGGTCGACGTGGATGATCGTCGCGCCGCGCGCCTTGGCCTCGGCGACCCACTGGAATCCGACCGGGTGCGCCTCGGCCATGTTGCCGCCCTGCAGCACGATGCAATCGGCATTGGCCATGTCCTGCAGCGTGTTGGTGGCGCCGCCGCGCCCGAACGAGGCTCCCAGACCGGGAACCGTGGCGGAGTGTCAAATACGGGCCTGGTTCTCGATCTGGATGGCGCCGGCGGCGGTGAAGAGCTTCTTGATGAGGTAGTTCTCCTCGTTGTCCAGCGTCGCGCCGCCGAGCGAGGCGATGCTCATCGTGCGGCGCAGGAAGCGGCCGTGTTCGTCCTTGTCCTGCCAGCCACGGCGTCGGCTGGCGACGAACCGCTCGGCGATCATGTCGATGGCGGTGTCCCGGTCCAGGCGCTGCCAGTCGGTGGCGCGCGGCGCGCGATAGAGGACCTGGGTCTGGCGGTTCGGTTCGTTGACGAGTTGCTCGCTCGCTGCGCCCTTGGGGCACAGCCGTCCCCGCGAGATCGGGGAGTCCGGATCGCCCTCGATGGTCACGACCTTCTCGTCCTTGACGTAGACCCGTTGGCCGCAGCCGACCGCGCAGTACGGGCAGACGCTCTGGACGACTCGGTCAGCGGTGACGTTGCGCGAGGTCAGGTCGCGCGTCGTGGGCGACATGACGGCCGGCCCGCGCCCCAGGAAATCCCCGGTGCGCAGTTGCCGCACGACGGGCCATTCGAGGGGGCTGAACCTCGCCATGGCGCCACCATAGCGCGGCGCCCGTCGCGCTGGCCCTGACCCGGCATCG